>JAHEJV010000149.1 GCA_024638705.1 Deltaproteobacteria bacterium
CGATCGCGTTCGGATCGCAGTTGGAGTCGACCACCGCAACGATCGGAATCCCGAGGCGGTTCGCCTCCTTGACCGCGATCGCCTCACGCTTCACATCGATGACGAAGAGCGCGTCCGGCAGACGCGTCATCTCCTTGATGCCGTCGAGCGACTTCGTGTACTTCTCGATCAGGCGATTGATGCGGGACAGCTCTTTCTTCGAGAGCTCGCCCACCTTCTCCTCGTCGCCCGTCAGCTCGAGCAGCTCCTTGAAGTGCTCGATCGACTTCCGGACCGTCTTGAAGTTGGTGAGCATGCCACCGAGCCAGCGCCGGCTGACGAAGAACTGGTCGGACCGCTTCGATTCCGCTTCGACGAAGTCCTGGGCCTGACGCTTCGTGCTCACGAAGAGCACCTTGCCGCCCGCCGCGACCGTCTCGCGCAGGAACTCGAGTGCGTGGCTGAAGCGCGGCAGCGACTGGTCGAGATCGATGATGTGGACGCCGTTGCGCTCCCCGAACAGGAAGCGCTTCATGCGCGGATTCCAGCGTCGCGTCTGATGACCGAAGTGAACGCCCGCTTCGAGCAGCTCACGGATCGTCAGGGCTTCGCGCTCCACCACCTCGAAGGTCTCGGTGGCGGCGGCTTCGGTTGCTTCGGTGGGCGGGGCGGACGGGTTCGCCGCCGCGGCCTCCGGGGGGGCCGGGGTCTCGGCCATGGCAATTCTCCTTCGCGGTTGTGCGTCCGTTCCGGAGCGTGCCTCCCCGACCCGCGAAACCGACTCCTGCGGCCGTCGCGAGCACCGCCGGGGCGCTCCAGGAACGTGTGGAATGGCAGAGGGTTAGCAGAACGCAAGCACCGGCGCAGCCGGTGCGCGCAGCGAGGCGAAGCCGAGCGAAGTCAAAAGGCTGCCTCCGCTCCCCACCAAGCCTCGACCCCCGGAGCCATCGAGCCCGTCCCCGAAAAGAACACCACTACGCAGGCCACCGAGACCCCTCGCGGCACCCCCGCAAGCACCGGCGCAGCCGGTGCGCGCAGCGAGGCGAAGCCGAGCGAAGTCAAAAGGCTGCCTCCGCTCCCCACCAAGCCTCGACCCCGCGAATCATCGAGACCGTTGCCGCCAAGAACACCGCGCTCGCGAACCACCCGACCTCGAAGCCGAGTGCCCACTCCCCGCTAGGTCGTGTACTCCGCGTTGATCTTCACGTAGTCGTACGTGAGGTCGCAGGTCCAGATCGCCGCCCGCCCCCGGCCGGTGCCGAGATCGACCTCGATCCGCACTTCGGGCGACTGCAGCGCTTTCTCCGCCCGCTTCCGCGCGGCCGGGCCGGCGGACGCGCCGTCGCGCAGCACGCTGACTCCGCACAGCCGCACGCTGGTGCGATCGAGCCGCAGCGGGATCCGGCCGGCGCCGACCGTCTGGAGGATCCGGCCCCAGTTCGGATCGCCGCCGAAGAGCGCGGTCTTCACGAGCATCGAGTTGGCGATGCGACGGGCCGCGCGCTCGGCGTCGCGGTGGTTGCGCGCCCCGGTCACGCACACCTCCACGAGCTTCGTCGCGCCCTCGCCATCGCGGGCGAGCTGCTTCGTCAGGTCGCTCGCCACCTGGGTCACCGCGTCCGCGAAGCGCTTCGCGCCCGGGCTCTTCGCGTTGCGCAGCGGCGCGCCGCCGGCGTGGCCGCTCGCCATCAAGAGCACGGTGTCGCTCGTCGACCCCTCGCCGTCGACCGTCAGCCGGTTGAAGCTCGCCCCCGCCGCCTCGCGGAGGACGCCGCGCAGGAAGGCCGGCGTCGCGGGGGCGTCGCTTACGAGGTAGGCGAGCATCGTCGCCATGTCCGGCTCGATCATCCCGACGCCCTTGGCGATGCCGGCCACCGTCACTTCGCGTCGACCGAGCTTCACGCGCGCCGACGCGTGCTTCGGCACCGTGTCCGTCGTCATGATCGCGCGCGCCGCAGCGCCGAAGCCGTCGCGCGCGAGTGCATCCGCAGCGGCCTTGATCCCGCGCCGCACCTTCGCCATCGGCAGCGGCTCCCCGATGACCCCGGTCGACGAGACGAGCATCTCGCGTGCCTCGACTCCGATCGCGCGCGCCGCGGCGGCCGTCATCGCCGCCGCGTCGCGGCGCCCGCGTTCGCCCATCGCGACGTTCGAACAGCCGCTGTTCACCACCACGCCGCGGGTCCGTCCGGTGCGCACGCGCTCCCGGGAGAGCTCGACCGGCGCGCCAACGACGGTCGAGCGCGTGAAGATCCCCGCCACGCTGGCGACTTCGTCGGCGACGATCAGCGCGAGATCGGGATCGCCACTCGGCTTGATGCCGCAGGCGACGCCCGCCGCGCGAAAACCGGGAACGAAGAACGGAGGCTTCGTCATCGATGACGGCGTGTCACGCGACGCCGTGGCACTTCTTGTATTTCTTGCCGGAGCCGCAGGGACACGGGTCGTTGCGACCGACCTTGGCGGCCTTCGTCGGCGTCCGCGGGCGCGTCGGAGCACCGGGAGTCGCCTGCGGTGAGGCCTCGGGCGGCGGTCCCGCCGCGGGCATCGCGGCCGCGTTCTCGCGCGGCTTCTCGTCGGGGGTCGGGGGCAACGCGAACTTGAACACGAGCTCGAGGGTCTGCGCGTCGACGCGGGCGTTCATCCCCTCGAAGAGCGCGAAGCCTTCGCGCTGGTACTCGAGCTTCGGGTCGCGCTGGCCGTAGGCGCGCATGTTGATGCCCGCGCGCAGCCCGTCCATCGTGTGGAGGTGGTCCTTCCACTGGGCGTCGAGGATCTGGAGCGCGATCTGACGCTCGCAGGCCGCGAAGTCGGGATAGCCCTCGGCGGCGTGTTGCGCGGCGAGGGCGTCGCAGACCTTCTTCTTCTCCTCCAGCGCGCTGGTGACGCGATCGAGGGCGGCGGCGCCGAACTGGTCGCGGTCGTTGGCCGGCTTTCCGCCCACGACGAAGGGCTCCTGCGTCGGATCGAACTCGACGCCGAACTGGGCCGTGAGCGCCTTCGCCAGGTCGTCGAGAGCTTCCGGATCGGGATCGCCCTTCGGCGGCCAGTGCGTGTCGAGGAGACTCACGACGGCACCCTCCGCCATGTCGAGGATCTCGTCGTGGGGCTCCTGGTTCATCGCGTCGCGGCGCCGCGCGTAGAACGCCTGACGCTGCGAGTTCATCGTGTTGTCGTACTCGAGCAGGTGCTTGCGGATGTCGAAGTTGCGGGCCTCGACCTTCTTCTGCGCATTCTCGATCACGCGGGTGAGCAGACGGTTCTCGATCGCCTCGCCCTCTTCCACGCCGACGCGATCCCACCACTGCTTCACGCGGTCGGCTTCGAAGATGCGCAGCAGGTCGTCCTCGAGAGAGAGGAAGAACTGGGACGATCCCGCATCGCCCTGACGTCCAGCACGCCCGCGCAGCTGGTTGTCGATGCGACGACTCTCGTGGCGCTCGGTGCCCATGATGTGGAGCCCGCCCGCCTCGATCACTTCCTCGCGCTCGGCGCGGCACGACGCCTCGAAACGGGCGAAGGTCTCGGGATAGTCGGGATGCTCCTTGTCGCCGCCGCACTGCGCGAGCGCCATCATCTCGGCGTTGCCGCCGAGCACGATGTCGGTGCCGCGGCCCGCCATGTTCGTCGAGATCGTGGCGGCGCCCTTCCGGCCGGCCTGGGCCACGATCTCCGCTTCGCGTTCGTGCTGCTTCGCGTTCAGGACGTTGTGGCGAACGCCGCGCTTCTTCAGCTTCTTCGCGAGCATTTCGGAGCTCTCGATCGAGATCGTGCCGACGAGCACCGGCTGCCCTGCCGCGTGGCGCTCCTCGATGTCCTCGATCACCGCGTCGAACTTCTCGCGCTGGGTCTTGAACACGACGTCCTGCATGTCGTCGCGGATCATCGGCCGGTTGGTCGGGATGATCGTGACGTCGAGGTCGTAGATCTTCGCGAACTCGGGCGCCTCGGTGTCGGCCGTGCCGGTCATGCCGCCGATCTTCGAGTACATGCGGAAGAAGTTCTGGAACGTGATCGACGCGAGCGTCTGGTTCTCGCTGCGGACCGGGATGCCTTCCTTCGCCTCGACCGCCTGGTGCAGGCCGTCGGACCAGCGACGCCCGGGCATCATGCGCCCGGTGAACTCGTCGACGATCACCACCTCGGGGCGACCGTCCTGGCCTTCGCGCACGACGTAGTCGACGTCGCGCCTCTTGAGGTGGTGAGCCGCGAGCGCCTGACTCACCCCGTGCAGCACGGGCATCATGCCCGGGTCGTAGAGGTTGTCGATGCGCATCAGCTTCTCGACCTTTCGCACCCCCTCTTCGGTGAGCGTCGCGCTGTGGGCCTTTTCGTCGATCCAGAAGTCGCCAGTCTCCTCGATGTCCTTCGCGGCCTCGCCCTTCTCGCCGCGATCGAGCTTCGGCACGATCCGGTCGACGATCGCGTAGATCTGGGTGTTGGCCTCGGACGGTCCGGAGATGATCAGCGGCGTGCGCGCTTCGTCGATCAGGATCGAGTCGACCTCGTCGATGATCGCGAAGTCGAGTACTCCCTGGACCTGCTGCGCGTTGGTGTACTTCATGTTGTCGCGCAGGTAGTCGAAGCCGAGCTCGTTGTTCGTCACGTAGGTGACGTCGGTGCCGTAGGCCTGGCGGCGCTCGACGTCGCTCATGTCGTGCAGGATCACGCCGACCTCGAGCCCGAGGAAGCGGTGTACCTCTCCCATCCATTCGGCGTCGCGACGCGCGAGGTAGTCGTTGACGGTGACGACGTGGACGCGACCGGCGAGCGCGTTGAGATAGGCGGGCAACGTCGACACGAGGGTCTTCCCCTCGCCCGTCCGCATCTCGGCGATGCCGCCGCGGTGCAGCACGACGCCGCCGATCATCTGTACGTCGTAATGGCGCTGTCCGAGGGCGCGCTTCGACGCCTCGCGCACCGTCGCGAAGGCCTCGGGCAGCAGGTCGTCGATCGACTCGCCGTTCTCGACCCGCTGGCGGAAATCCGCCGTGCGCCCCCGCAGATCGGCATCGGAGAGCGCCTGCAGTTCGGGCTCGAGCGCGCCGGCGCGTTGCACGAGCGGGACGATGCGTTTGATCACACGGTCGTTGTGACTACCAAAGATCCGCTGAAAGAAGTTGGGCATGGGCTCGCTGGCGCTCTGCGCAAAGAACGGCGAAGTGTAAGGGAGCCGCAAATCACGGGCAAACTCCCGTCGTGAAAAGAAAAATCGCGTGGCGCTCCCTATCGGACGATCCGGCGCTCAACGTGAATGGCCTCACGCCGTGAGCGCGGGCGACGGCACCCCCGCAAGCCGGGCGACGAAGCCGCCCGGCTTGCAGCGAGCCGCAGGCGAGCGAAGTCGAAGAGGAGAGGAGGAGCGGAGCGTCGCCTCCCAATCGATTCCCTTCGCGGGCGCTTCCCGGGGTTCGCGAACGGACGCCAGGGATCGCGGGCGTGGCTTTCCTGGCGGGTGCGGGCTCGACGGTTCGGAAGACCGAGTCGTGGCGCCGTCGGAGGCATCCGTTCGACTTCGCTCGGCTTCGCCTCGCGGCGCGCGCCCCGAAGGGCCGCTTGCTATTCGAAGATGTAGTCCAGCGGGTTGCGGGTCTTCCCGTTCACTTCCACGACGTAGTGGAGGTGAGGGCCGGTGCTGCGACCGCTGTTGCCGAGCGTGGCGATCTGCTCGCCGCGCTCGACCTTGTCGCCGCGCTTCACGGTGAGTGCCTTGTTGTGCCCGTACTGGGTCCGCACGCCGTAGCCGTGGTCGATGATGACGGCGTTGCCGAGCGGCCCCTTCTTGCCGGCGAACACGACCTTGCCGTTCGCCGGGGCGATCACCGGGGTGCCGGGCGCGCCGGCGATGTCGAGGCCGGCGTGGAACTGCTTGCGGCCCGTGAAGGGCGAGGTGCGATAGCCGTAGCGCGAGGTCATCCAGCCCTTCGCAGGCCAGATCGACGGCGACGATGCGAGCCGCTCGTGCTTGCCCTCGAGCGAGACGAGGAGCTTGTCGAGGCTCTCGCCCTGGCTCTCCGCGATGACGCCCAGGTAGTCGGCCGATTGCTGGAGGATCGACACGCGCTCGGGAAGGTCGGCGCCTTCGGGAATCGCCGGCAGGCGGGAATCGGGTCGGGCCGGAATGTCGTTGTAGTCCTCTTCGAGGCCGCCCTGACCGCCGGGCTTCTCCTCCGGCTCTACGGCGGTCACCTCGTCGCCGCCCGCCGCGGCGGATCCGGGCAGGTTCGCGATGATGCGGATCTTCCGCTCGAGCTCCGTGAGCTTCGCGAGGCGTCCGTCGACGGCGTCGAGCTGCTTCTCGAACTCTGCCACCTTCGCGCGGCGCTCGATCGTCTCGGTGCGCAGCCCCGCGAGCTCGCGATTGTCGATGCGCATGCGGACGTAGTCGACCGTGAGACCGACGAGCGCGAGAACGAAGACCGCCGCACCGATCGCGGCGCGCTTGAGCAGCACCTTGCGAAGCTCGAAGCGGCGGACCGGCTGGGTCTCGTCCGCGACGACTATCAGGGAATAGGTGTCCATCAACGCCCCCAGTTCAGCACGGCAGGTTCACCGTGATCGCGAGTTTTCCGAGCTGCACTTCGTCGCCGTTGTCGAGCGCCGACTTCTTCTCGCGGTTGCCGTTGACTCGGGTGCCGTTCGTACTTCCCAGGTCTTCCACGAAGAATCGTTTGCCGTCGAAGCCGATCGCGGCGTGGGCGCGGGACATGGTCGGCTCCGCGATCACGATGTCCGCGCTGCGGCCTCGCCCGATCACCATCCAATCCCGATCCACCGACATCTCCAGGCCCTCGTAGAAGCCACGCAACACGCGGATCGATCCTCCCGACGGCACGGGGCCGGCGGGTTCGTTCTCGCGTGTGGCATCACCACTCATCGGAGGCTCCAGATCCCGAACCGGTGACCCACGACACAAAAGGTGTGGGGGACGCCCGACGGTCCTCCCTCTCATCGGAGAGAGATCCCGATCTCTTGAGACTTCGCGGGCTTCAGGCGGACGCGAGTTTTCCGCCGCGAGTGGAGATCAGCTCGCGAGCGTAGTCGCGCGCGGCTTCGCCGGCGCGATCGCCCCCGGCCATGCGCGCGAGCTCGTCGACCCGCGCCTCGCCCTCGACCACGGCGATCGAGACGCCGGTGCGACGGCGACCGCTCGCCTTCTTCACCTGGAAGTGCCGCGTGGCGTAGGCCGCGATCTGGGGGAGGTGGGTGATGCAGAGCACCTGGTGTCGCTCGGCCAGCTCGGCGAGGCGCAGCCCGACACGTTCGGCCGCCTCGCCGCTGATCCCGGCGTCCACCTCGTCGAACACGAGCACCATCCCCGCCGACTGCTCGCGCAACGCCTGCTTGAGCGCGAGGAATGCGCGCGAGAGCTCGCCACCGCTGGCCACCTGGCGCAGCGGGCGCAGCTTCTCGCCCTTGTTCGCCGAGAGGGTGAACTCCGCCGATTCGCACCCGCCCGCACCACAGGGAAGCCCCTCCGGCGGCGTGGCGGGGACGAGCTCGACGCCGAAGCGCGCGCCCGGCATCGCCAGCTCGCGCAGCACCGGCTGAACCGCTTTGGCGAGCGCGCCCGCCGCCGCCTCCCGTCCGTGCGTCAGCTCGGCGGCGCGCGCGGCGAGGGCGTCGCGTTCCCGCTGCCAAGCCTGCTCGAGCTCGGCCTCCCGCGCGTCGGCGCCTTCGAGCGCCTCGAGCTCGGCGGCCGCGGCATCGCGGTGGACGAGCACTTCGGAGACGTCGGCGCCGTACTTGCGCAGGAGCTGTTCGATGCGGTGGAGGCGCTCCTCGGTCTGGGCGAGGCGCGCCGGCTCGGCCTCGAGACCGTCGAGGCGACGCTCGAGGTCGCGGGCGAGCTCGCGCACCTCGGCCAGTGCGCCGTCGAGTCGTTCTGCGAACGGCGCGAGCTCCGGATCGAGATCCACCAACGACGACAGGGTGTGCGCCGCGTCGGCCATCTGGTCCGCGGCGCCCGTCGCCTCCGGCTCGGACGGGTCCCCGGCCAGCCGCGCGAGCGCGGCGCCGGCATCGCGACCGATGCGATCCGCGTGCGCCAGCCGCGAGCGCAAAGCGTGCAACGCGCCGACCTCTTCCGGGTCGAGCTTCGCCTCGTCGATCTCGTTCACCTGGAACACGAGGAAGTCGCGGCGCTGTTCGCGTTCGCGCGTCGCCGCTTGGAGGCGCTCGCGTTCGGCGGCGATCTCCCGCAACCGGGCGAATCCCGCGGCCACCTCGTCGCGCAGCGGTGCGAGGCCCGCCCAGCGGTCGAGCAGCTCCCCCTGGCGTTCGCTGCGCAGGAGGGACTGCGAGTCGTGTTGGCTCGAGATCTCGACGCGCCCCTGGAAGAGCTCCGCGAGCGCGGCGATCGGCGTGAGACGTCCGGAGAGCCAGGCGCGACTGCGTCCCGCGGCCGACACGCTGCGGCGCACGATCAGCTCGTGCTCGTCGCCGGCGAGCTCGCGCTCGGCGAGCTCGCGTTCGAGATCGGGGAGCGCTTCGGTGCGGAAGAGCGCCTCGACGCTCGCCTGGTCGGCTCCGTCGCGGACGCTGCGCGCCGTCGCGCGGCCACCCGCCAGGAGCGACAGCGCCCCGAGCACGATCGACTTCCCCGCGCCGGTCTCACCGGTCAACACGTTGAGGCCGGGCGCAAACTCGAGCTCGAGCGACTCGACGATCGCGAGCGATTCGATCCGCAGCGAATCGATCAACGCTCGCCCCAGCGGAGCTTTTCGCGCATCACCTCGAAGCGACTGCGCCCAGGCGACACGAGCAACCGCGTCGGGTGTTCCGAGCGGCGGATGTGGAGGTGGTCGCCCTCCTCGAGCTGGATCCCGACCTGCCCGTCGACGGTGAGGTGGACGTCGCCGCCGCGCGTGTCGAAGACGAGGATCTCGATGTGACACGAATCCGGCAACACCAACGGGCGTTGCGTGAGAGTGTGGGGACAGATCGGCGTCAGCACGATCGAGCGCCCTTCGGGCAGGAGGATCGGCCCTCCTGCCGAGAGCGAGTAGGCCGTTGAGCCGGTCGGCGTCGCGACGATCAGCCCGTCGGAGTGATAGGTGGTGACGCGCGCCCCGTCGGCACGGGTCTCGAGGTCGATCATCCGGGAGAGTGCGCTCTTGCCGATCACGGCGTCGTTCAACGCGAGACAGCGTTCGACGATTTCGCCGCGTCGCTCCACCGTCACTTCGATCCGCATCCGCTCGGCGACCACGAGGCGACCGTCGAGCGCCGCTTCGAGCGCGTCGAAGAGTGCGTCGCCGGAGGTCTCGGCGAGGAAGCCGAGGGTGCCCAGGTTCACACCGAGCAGCGGAACGACGCGCTCGCCGATCGCGCGGGCCGCGGCGAGCAACGTGCCGTCGCCGCCGAGCACGATCATCAGGTCGACCTGGCCGGCGAGCTCCTCGAGCGGAACGGCTTCGCCGTCGATCCAGCGGGCCGCCTGCGGATCGAGCCGTACGGCGATGCCGCGTTTGCGCAGCCATTCTTCCAGCTCGGCGACCCGTTCGGCCACCTGCGGCTGATCGGGTTTCACGCAGATGCCGACGCTCTGGAGCTTCACGTCGGGAAGCATCACACGTTGCTAGGGTCTGCGCATGCCCCCCGACGAGTCGCTCGAACTGTTTCCGAGCGCGCGCGACGACGCGGGAACAGCGCCGGGCACCTCGTCGACTCCACGCGCGGCGGTGCCGCTCGCCGAACGGATGCGTCCTCGCTCGCTCGCGGAGGTGGTCGGGCAGGAAAAGCTGCTCGCGCCGGGGGCGGCGCTGCGCGCACTCGTCGAAGCGCGGCGACTCCCCTCGCTGATCCTCTGGGGTCCGCCGGGCTGCGGCAAGACGACGCTGGCGCGGCTGCTCGCCGAGTCGGCCGAAGCCCGCTTCGAGACGCTCTCGGCGGTCGCGGCGGGGGTGAAGGAGATCCGCGCCGTCTTCGACCGCGCGTCGCGCAGCGGCGAGGCGACGGTGCTCTTCCTCGACGAGATCCACCGCCTGAACCGCGCCCAACAGGACGCGCTCCTCCCGCACGTCGAGCGCGGGACGGTCACCCTGATCGGCGCGACCACGGAGAATCCCTCCTTCGAAGTGATCGCCCCGCTGCTCTCGCGCTGCCGGGTGTTCGTGCTCGAGAAGCTCGGTCGCGAAGGGCTCGAGGCCCTGATCCAGCGCGCTGCGGCCGATGCGGAGCGCGGGCTGCGTGGACGCGTGGCGGTCTCGGACGAGATCGCCGCCACGATCGCCGAGGCGGCCGACGGCGACGCGCGACGCGCGCTCGGCATCCTCGAGACCGCGGTCGCGATCGTCCGCCAGACGGACGCCAGCGCCGCGTCGCTCACGCCCGAAGCGGTCCGTGAGGCCGTCGGTCACCGCACCCTGCTCCACGACCGCGATCGCGACGAGCATTACAACCTGGCCTCGGCCTTCATCAAGAGCCTGCGCGCCAGCGACCCGGACGCGGCGCTCTACTACGGCGCGCGACTGCTCGCGGCGGGGGACGATCCCTTTTTCGTGGCGCGGCGGCTGATCATCTTCGCGTCCGAGGACGTCGGCAACGCCGACCCCAGCGCGCTCGGAGTCGCCACGGCGGCCTACCAGGCGCTCGAGCGGATCGGGATGCCCGAGGGCCGCATCCCCCTCGCCCAGGCGATCACCCACCTCGCCTGCGCGCCGAAGAGCGACGCGTCCTATCGCGCGCTCGGGCGCGCCTTCGAGGCGGTCGAGCGCTTCGGCGCC
>JAHEJV010000473.1 GCA_024638705.1 Deltaproteobacteria bacterium
GGTGCTGCTCGACTCGGCCGTCGAAGAAGTGGTGCGGTGGACCTCGCCGGTCAACCACATGAAGCGGAAGGTGTTGCGCGACTACGAGCTGAACGGAAAGACGCTCCGGGCGGGTGACTGGCTCGTCATGTTCTACGCCTCGGCGAATCGCGACGAAGCGGTCTTCGAGGATCCCTTCGCGTTCCACATCGACCGCAGCCCGAATCGCCATCTCGGCTTCGGCATCGGCGAACACTTCTGCCTCGGCGCCAACCTCGCGCGCGGCGCGCAGCGCGCGCTGCTCGCCGAGTTGGCGCGTCGCCTCGAATGGGCGGAACTCGCCGGCGAGCCCGAGCAGATCCACTCGGCTTTCGTCGTCGGGCTCAAGAGGCTGCCGATGCGCTATCGGATCACCCCTGCCCGCTGATGCGCGCCGCGCCAGACGACTCCTCGATGATCCCGCCGGAGCCCCGATGAACGCCGCCGACCGACATTCCCCGGCTCTCGACGCGGACGAACTCGCCGTTTACCGGGAGCACGGCTACGTCGTCAAACGCGGCCTGATCCCGCAGGCCGATCTCGCGCGCTGGCTCGCGCGGCTCGACGACATCTTGGAAGAGCGCGTCCCGAAGTCCGAGGGGATGCTCGTGATGAAGGACGTGATGGTCGCGAAGGGGAAGGTCGCGCCGGGGAGCCGCGCGGAGGCGATCGCGAAGATCCAGGACTACGAGAAGGACCCGGTCCTCGACACCTACACGACCCACCACGCCATTCTCGACGTGATCGAGTGCATCGTCGGCCGCGACGTGCAGACGATCCATACGATGCTGATCAACAAGCCGCCGAACGTCGACGGTCGGCATCCGGTCCATCAAGACCTGCTCTACTTCCCGTTCCGGCCCGCCGACCGGATCGTGGCGTCGTGGACGGCACTCGAGCCGGTGACGAAGGAGAACGGCTGTCTGGTCGTCGTGCCGGGCAGTCAGCGCGGCGAACTCCGGACGCACGAGAACCCGCCGGACATCGAGGACCTGAACTTCGGCTACTTCGGCGCCGCGGGAATCGACGCCGAGCTCGAGAACCGCGTACATCTCGAGATGGACCCGGGCGACACCGTCTTCTTCCACCCGATGCTGTTGCACGGATCGGGGCGCAACCGCACGCAGGGCTTCCGCCGCGCGATCTCCGCGCACTACACGGCGCTCGACGTCGAATGGGTCTGGAAGCAGGACGACTTCGACGCCCGTCGCTACCGCATCGTGCGGGGGCCCCGCGCCGGCGAGCGCTGGGCCGGCGCGCGCACGCCGGACGAGGATGCGCGGATCGATCCGCGAACCCTGATCAAGGGGTTTCCGAGAGGGCGCTGAGCGACGGGCGTCCGCGTCTGCGCGACGCGCAATCGCGACGCCTAGATCCCCTTCAACCAATCCGCGATCGCGCGGCCGATCTCGTCCGGCGAGTCTTCCTGGATGAAGTGGGAGCCCTTCACCTGCACCTCGGTCTGGTTCGGCCAGGTCCGGCAGAACTCGCGCTGCGCGCCGATCAGGATCGCGCCCGGGTCGGCGTCGATGAAGAGCTTCGGGATCGGCGACTCGGCGAGGAAGGCGGCGTACTGCTCGGCGATCTCCACGACGTCGGCGGGCTCGCCCTCGATCGGGATCTGCCGCGGCCAGGTGAGGGTGGGGCGCCGACCCTCGCCCTTCTCCTGGAAGGGACGCCGGTAGACGGCCATCTCGGCGTCGGTGAGGCCGCGCAGCACCGACCCGGGAAGCACGCGCTCCACGAAGACGTTGTTCTCGAGCACCATCTCCTCGCCGGCCGGCGAGCGGAATCCCTGGAAGACCTTCGTCGCGTTGTCCGGCCACTCGGCCCACGTGACGGGACGCACGATCGCCTCCATGTAGGCGATGCCGCGCACGGCGTCGGGATGGCGACGCGCCCAGTCGAAGCCGAGCGCCGAGCCCCAGTCGTGGATCACGAGCGTCACGTTCTCGCGCACGCCGAGATGCTCGAGGAATGCGTCGAAATGGCGCCGATGCTCGACGAAGGTGTAGCGGTCGGGGCCGCTGTTCTCGAGCTTCGCCGAGTCGCCCATCCCGACGAGGTCCATCGCGATGCAGCGTCCCATCCCTTCGAGGTGCGGCATCACGTTGCGCCACAGGTAGGACGACGTCGGGTTGCCGTGCTGGAAGACGATCGGCGGACCGCTGCCCTCGTCGATGTACGCGATCTCGGTGCCGAGCACTTCCGCGCGCTTCTTCTCGTAGCGTTCGTCTGCGGAGATCATCGGTTTCCTCGGGTGGCGGCGCTGCGGTGGGGGATGAGCTTCTTCACGCAATCGGGGCAGATGCCGTGGGAAAGCTCGGCGTCGGAGTGCTCGCTCACGAAGGCGTCGACCTGCTGCCAGTAGCCCTGGTCGTCGCGCATGCTCTTGCAGTGCGTGCAGATCGGGATCAGACCGGAGAGCGTCTTCACGCGGTCGGCGGCGCGCTGGAGCTCTTCGATCAGGTGCTCGCGCTCGGCCTCGGCGCGGACGCGTTCGGTGATGTCGAGCGCCGCGCCGATCGCGCCGCGGATCACGTCGCCGCCGCCGCGCAGCGGTTGGATGTGGGCGCGCAAACAGCGCTCGCGACCCTCGACTTCCACCTGCACTTCGAAGTCGCGCGACTCGCCCTGCACGGCGGCGCGGTGCGCGTGGATCGCCGGATGCTCGGGGTGGGTCGTGGCGAAGAAGTCGTAGACCGTGACGCCGAGCTGGGCCTCCGCGTCGAGACCGAGGATGTCGATGCCACCGCCGCGCCACCAGGTGAGGCGCAGGTCGAGATCGGTCGTCCAGACGATCGCGGGAACCTGGTCGAGGACCTCGCGGACGCGCTGCGCTCCGGGGTCTTCGCCGG
>JAHEJV010000474.1 GCA_024638705.1 Deltaproteobacteria bacterium
CCCTCGCGGTGGATCGACTCGAGCGCGCGCCGGAAGTACGCGACGAGGTCGCTGCGCTCCTGGAAGACGAAGTAGGAGAAGTTGAAGCCGACCGTCACGTCGACGGCCTCGTGTTTCACCTCGCGCACGTCCCCCTGGATGAGCTCGATCCGCGCTGCCTGGGCAGGGGCGAGCTTCGCGAGATTGCGCGTGCGCGCCGAGCCGAGCGGCTCGGGGTCGAGGTCGATCCCGAAGGCGCGCTTCGTCTGACCCGTCTTCACCCAATCGCAGCAGAGCGCCGCGGTGCCGCAGAAGTCCTCGCGCAGGGTCTCGGGATCGCGGTCGTAGTGGCCCTTGAACAGACGACGGATCAGCGCGACGTCGCCCTCCGGGTCCTGCACCGCCTGCTCGTAGAGGTCGTAGACGTCGACGAGCTTCGCCTGCTTCTGCTTCTTCGCGCGGCCCTTGCGCTGACCCTTGTTCTTCTGTTTGCGCCCCATCGCCCCTCCACCCCCGGCAGACGCGTCTGGCGCCGCACCGGCGGCAGTATGGACCAGCCGGCAGGCGACCGGAAAGCGGCCGGCGACATCCCCGGAAAGATTTTTGACGCGGCGCGAGCGCGGGTTGCGCGGATGGCTGCCGCCCACTTGCCGACGCCGATGAACCCTCCAGGCCGCCGCGGGGCACTCACGTCTGTCCACGGGGCTCCGCTGGGAGCCCTGCGTGTGCGAGAGCCCATCCGATGTCCCGACCCCCGCACCCCATGACCCGTCTGCGCGCCGCGTTCGATCCGAGCGCGCTGCGACGCGGCGTGGCTTCGGTACGTCGGGGGTTGCGCCGCTTCGCTTGCGACCGGGCCGTGCTCGCAGAGAATGCGCGACTGCGATCGCGCAACGAAGATCTCGTACGCCAGAACGAGCGGCTCGCCCGGCTGTCCGTCACCGACGAACTCACCGGTCTTGCAAACCACCGCTCCTTCCGCGACGCCCTCTCCCGAGAGATCAAGCGCTCGCTGCGCGACGACAGCGACCTCGCCCTCGTGCTCTTCGACATCGACGACTTCAAGGCGTTGAACGACACCTACGGTCATGCGGTCGGCGACGCGATCCTCGCCCGGGTCGCCGCGGTGATGCGCCACGAGCTGCGCGAGATCGACCTCCTCGCCCGCTACGGCGGCGAGGAGTTCGCACTGCTCGCCCCCGGCACGAGCGTCGAGGGCGCCGTCGCGATCGCCGAGAAGGTGCGCATGGCCGTGTCCGGCGCGGTCTTCTCGGTGTTGTCGCTCGAGGGTCCGCGTTCGCTCCAGGTGAGCATCTCGGCCGGGGTGGCGCTGTTCGATGGCGACGAACGGCGCCTGTTCAACGCGGCGGACCGCGCGTTGTACTCGGCGAAGGGCGCCGGGAAGGACTGCGTGGTCACGGGGTAGGAGAGGCGGCTTCGCAGCCCGCCTCCATTCGGAGGCCGCTTGCGTGGGGGCGCATCTTGGGTTCGGGGTGTGCGGGGTGAAGTCGGGCGCGGGCTCGATGATTCGGGAGCTCGAGATGCAGGCGGGGCTCGGGGGCACCCTTTCGACTTCGCTCGCCTTCGGCTCGCTGCGCGCGGCCTCCTTTCGGAGGCCGCTTGCTAGTCCTTCCACCCCTCCGTTGCGCCCTTCACCATGGCGAAGGGGCCGACGGGCCAGTTGAAGCAGTCGACCATCAGCTGGTTGACGTCTTCCTGGGAGGCGATGCCCTGCTCGACGACGCGGGACGCCTCCTGGACCATCGCGAAGTAGATGCGGTTGGCGACGAAGCCCCAGGCCTGGGGGAAGTCCTTCACGACGACCGGGTTCTTGCCCGCTTGCGCCGCCAGCTCGCACACGCGGTCCCGCGTCTCGTCCGAGGTCTTCGGCGCGACGATGATCTCGGCGAGTCGCATGATCGGCGGCGGCGACGCCCAGTGCCAGCCGATCACGCGATCCGGGCGGTTCGTCACCGCGGCGAGCGCGGTGATCGGGAAGCCTGACGTGTTCGACGCGAGGATCGTGCTCTCGGGAGCGCGCTGATCGAGATCGCGGAACACCTGGAGCTTCAGGTCGAGTCGCTCGGGCACGCATTCGACGACGACCTCGCAGGTGACGGCCTCGTCGAGCGAGGGAGTGAAGGTGAGCCGCGCGAGCGCCGCGTCGGCGTCTTCGCGCGAGAGCTTTCCGCGCGCGACTGCGCGCTCGAACCCGTAGCGACCATCGACGACGGTCTCGCGACCGCGCTCGAGCGCCTGCTCGTCGATGTCGGTGCACACGGTGCGGATGCCCGCCGTGGCGAGGGTCTGGGCGATGCCGCTGCCCATCACCCCCGCGCCGATCACGCCGATGCTCGGTTCACTCATCGAATCCCCCTTCACTCGCTCTGGGCGGCGCGCCAGGCGAGCAGTCGCTCGCGCAGCGCGTCGCGGTGGTTGCAGCTCGGGTCGGCGCGCACGTCCTGCTCGAGTTGGTGCAGCGCCCGGCCGACCAGGGGACCGGCCGGACAATCGAGGATCTCCATCACCTCGCGCCCCCCGATCGCCAGCGCACCGGCGTCGCGTGGCGCGTCGGGCGCCTGGGCGCGTTCGATTGCAGAGCAGAGCTGCGAGAAGGCCTCGCGCACGTCGTCGGGTTCGTTGCGCCCTGCGATCTCGGCGCGGCGCAGCGCGAGCAGTCCGGGGACGAGCGACGCCGAGCGCCGCACGAAGCGCGCGATGCGCGCTTCCTGCTCGGCGGACGCGATGTGTTCGATCGGATGCAGCTGCAGCAGACGCTCGATGTGGAGCACGCGCTCGCGGGGTTCGCGCAGTCCTCGCAGGGTCCGCACGACGCGCGCGCCGCGCAGCCATCCGGCGAGGCGCAGCGTGAGGTCGCGGGGGAGGGCGGCCACC
>JAHEJV010000150.1 GCA_024638705.1 Deltaproteobacteria bacterium
GATCGACAGCCTCGCGCTCGCGAGCCTGGCCGACGGCTTCTACGCCTTCGCCCGTGACGGCGGCGTCTTCGACATCGCCGGCATCACGATTACGAACGACGACGTCGAGGGCTTCGGCTTCGACAACGTGCGCTTCTACGAACCCGTCCCCGAGCCGGGCACCGGCGTCCTGCTGCTTGCGGGGCTGACCGCGACGGGCGTCCGCGCGCGGCGTCGCCGCTGAGCGCACCGGCCGGCGACGCGTTGCGGGCGACGTGATCGACAGAGCGACGCTGCGCGGCGCGTTCGGACTCGGCGCGCGCGCGGCGAACGCGTCGGCTCGGATCCTCGTCGATCGCGTCCGCGAGAGCTGGGACCGCGCCCTGCCGCGCACGCGCGAGCAGCTCGCCCGCGCCGACGTGGTGAATGCGTTGCTGCGCGACCACGCGCCGCCCGACGCGCCGCCGCACCCGCCGGTGCGCGCCGTGCATCTCCCCGGCGTCGACTTCGAGAGCAGCAACTGCACGAACTTCCTGATCGGGCTCGAGTACGAAGAAGCGTCGCCAGACGCACCGCGCACGCTCTACGTGAAGCTCCCGTGCGTCGACCTCACCACGCGTGCCTTCGCGAACGCCGTCGGTTTCTGGCAGGTGGAAGAAGCCTTCTGCGAACGCGTCGCGCACCGCGTTCCGATCCGCGTCCCGCGCGTCCACGCCGTCGCGCGGCGCGGCGCGCGCTTCGTGCTGCTGCTCGAAGATCTCGGCGAGCTACCCGGCGCGAAGATGTTCATCAACCGCGACATGGCGGCCGGCACCACGGTCGAGCGCGCGCGCGCCTGCCTCGACACCTTCGCCGAGCTGCACGCCGCCTTCTGGGGCTGGGACGCGGCGCGGCGCGAGGCGCTGGTGCCGACGCGGCTGCACACCTATCTCTCCCGCGGCGGCCGCGAGCGGACGCGCGCCCTCTCGGCGATGGCGGTGGCGCCGGCCCATCGCCAGGCCCCGGACGTGTTCACTGAGCGGCACGCGGCTCTCGTGCGTCGCGCGACGCAGAAATGGGACGCCCTGGTCGACACCTGGTACGGCGGCGACCTCACGCTCATCCACGGCGACAGCCACCTGGCGAACTGCTTCGAGTACTCGAGCGACGACGGGCCGCGTATCGGCATGCTCGACTTCCAGGGCATGCACTGGTGCCACGGCATCCGCGACGTGCAGTACTTCCTGATCAACTCGCTCGAGCCGCCGCTCCTCGCCGAGCACGAGGAGTCTCTGATCGACGGCTACGTCGCAGCGCTCGCGCGACGCGGCGTCGATCTCGATCGTCGCGAGGCGGGCCGGCTCTACACGGCGTTCTCCTTCCAGACCCTGATGGTCGCCGTCACCTCCTTCGGACTGGGATCGCTCACCGAGCGCGACGACACGCTGCGCACGGTGCTCCGGCGCAGCGTCGCCGGCGTCGACCGTCGCGACTTCGCGGGCTTCCTCGACGGGCTCTGAACGGCGCACGGTTCCGAGCGGGAAGCGGTAGGCTTCGGCCGCGCACCCACCGGGAGACCCGATCCATGTCGCTCACCCTGCACGCCTCGAGTGCACCGATCTTCGTCCGCTCGTTCACCAACATGCTGTCGTGGTTCGACAAGGCCGAGGCGCACGCGAAAGAGCGCGGCTTCGACCCGGAGAACTACCTCACCCTGCGCCTCGCCCCCGACATGCATCCCCTGCCGCGACAGGTGCAGATTGCCAGCGATGCCGCGAAGGGCTGCGTGGCGCGCCTGTCGGGCACCGCGGCACCGTCGTGGCCCGACGGCGAGCAGACGCTCGCCGAGCTTCGCGAGCGGATCCGCAAGACGATCGCCTACGTCGATTCGGTTCCGGCTGCGGCCTTCGAGGGGGCCGAAACGCGCGAGGTGGTGCTGCCGATCGGCGCGGAACGGACGATCACCTTCCCGGGCCAGGTCTACCTCCAGGGCGTCGGCCTGCCGAACTTCTTCTTCCACGTGACGATGACCTACGCGCTGCTTCGGCACGCCGGCGTCGCCCTCGGCAAGATGGACTACCTCGGCGCGCCCTAGCCGCCTAGCGCCGACGCGGCACCATCATCGCGACGAAGCCATCCTGCACGATCTCGTCGCGCTGGTTCTGGAGCTGCAGCGCGAACGAGACGATCGCCATCTCGGGCCGCGTCTGCGAGGGTGTGCAACCGACGGGGACGTGCCGCGTGCGGAGCGTGTCGCCGGGCAACACCGGCGCGAGGAGGCGCCAGGAATCGCCGAGGTGTCCGGCGAAGCCCGCGTCCGGCAGCGGCGCGCGCAGCAGCTCGCGCAGGAAGTCGGCGAAGCCGAGACAGAACGTCCACATCGGCGACGCGATGCGCGCGCCGAACGGACCGGTGCGCGCGAAGGGCTCGTTCAGGACGAGCGGATCGAGGTCGCCGGTGAACTGCGCGAACGCGACCAGGTCGGCCTCGGTGACGGTGCGTCCAAGGCTCACGCCGCGCGGGCCGCGCTCGAGGAGGTCTTCGGCGTAGAGCGTCTCGCCGTCGCGCCAGTTCGCGGCGTCGGCGTCCGTCCCAACTGGTGCCGGAGTGTCCGGCGACGTCGATCCCGCGGCGCCGGTCCCGTACGACACCTCGACGCGCCCGCGGTGGGTCACGACGCGGTCCTGGTTCGTCGCCTCGAAGCCGGTCACGGATCGATCGGGCGCGCGCTCGCCATCCCCCGACCAGCGCAACGCGAACCGGTCTCCGACGCGCAGGGGATGCGTGAAGCGCACTTCGAAGGACTCGAGGAAGGCGCCCGGCAGCCCCGTCGCCAGGCGTTCCGGCGCGTGCTGGCGCAACGCCCCGAGCGCCCACGCCGCACCGAGCAACCCGTGCGCGATCGGTTCGCCGCCCCCCGCCGCGCTGCCGAAATCGCGGTCGAAGTGCATGCGGGCATAGTCGCCGGTGAGCGCACCGAAGGTCGTCACCGCCGCATCGGTGACGGTGCGGTGGCCGATCTCGGGTGAAACGCGCGCCAACTTCTCCTGCGGGCTCAGCCCGCCGGCGCCGGCTGCGGGCCGCGCACCAGCTTCCCGGGCAGTGCGCCGGTCGGCTTGCCGTCCTCGTAGGTCACTTCGCCGCTCTGGATCGTGTAGCGGTAGCCGTCCACCTGCTGGATCAGCCGCTTCCCCTTCGCCGGGAGGTCGTCGACCATTTCCGGACCGTGGATGTGCAGCGCGTCGAAGTCGATCACGTTGAGGTCGGCCTTCATGCCGGGCGCGACGACGCCGCGGTCGTGCATGCCGTAGAACTCGGCGGTGCGCTGCGTCTGCTGCTGCACGATCCACTCGAGCGGGAAACGCTCGCCCTGGCTGCGATCGCGCACCCAGTGGGTGAGCAGGAAGGTGGGCATGCTGGCGTCGCAGACGAGCGCACAGTGCGCGCCGCCGTCCGAGAGGCCGAACACCGCCTTCTCGTGCGACATCATCTTCGCGATGTCGTCGAGATTGCCGTTCGCATAACCCAGGAAGGGCATGTAGATGAACTCGCCTGCGAGCATGAGGTCGTAGGCGAACTCGGCGGGCGACACCCCGGCCGCCTCGGCGCGCGCGGCGACGCTGTCCTCCGGGCCGGGCTCGTAGTTCGGCGGCGTACCCATCGGGTACATCATCTGCCACGCGCCGGTGATGAGGTCGGTGATGCCCGGGATGTTGCCCTCGTAGTTCTTCTCCTCGATCAGGGCACGGCGCAATTCCGGGTCGCGCAGCTCGGCGAGGCGCGTCGTGGCGTCCATGTCGAGCAGCCGCTCGAACGAGGGCTTCATCCGGAACGGATGCAGCGAGGAGTCGAAGCCGAAGATCAGGCCGGCGGGACGCTGGGCCACCTGCGGCGTGAGGTGCCCGCCCTCGGCGGCGTCGCGATCGACGATCTCGAGCAGGCGCTTCCACTGGTCGCCGTCGATCGGGTTCTGGAGACACGCGAAGGTGACGGGACGTCCCGTCTCCTTGCCGAGCCGGCTCATCCATGCGAGCTCGGCACCCTCGGGCGCGAGGTCGCTCGCCACTTCGAAGACGCCGTGACCGACCTCGCCGAGCACGCGGCCGATGCCGATCACCTCGTCGTCTTCGGCGTGCGTGCCCGGGACGAGCTCGCCGTCCTTCGCCCGGTGCAGGATCGTGCGCGAGGTCGTGAAGCCGAGCGCGCCGGCAAGGAGCGCCTCCTTCACGAGCTGCGCCATCGCGTCGATCTCCTGCGGCTCCGCCTTCTCGTTCTTCGCGCCGCGTTCGCCCATCACGTAGGCGCGGACGGCGCCGTGCGGGACCTGCGTCGCCACGTCGACGGAGCGCGGCATCTTCTCGAGCGCGTCGAGATACTCCGGGAAGCTCTCCCACTGCCAGTCGATGCCCTCGGTGAGCGCGGTGCCGGGGATGTCCTCGACGCCTTCCATCAGCTGGATCAGGAAGTCCTCCTGACCGGGGCGCACCGGCGCGAAGCCGACGCCGCAGTTGCCCATCACCAGCGTCGTCACGCCGTTCCAACCCGACGGAGTGAGGTGCGGATCCCAGGTGACCTGTCCGTCGTAGTGGGTGTGGATGTCGACCCAGCCCGGTGTCACGAGGAGCCCCGTCGCATCGACGGAGTGCTTCGCATCGCCCAGGTCGGTGCCGACGGCGGCGATGCGATCGCCGGAGATGGCGACGTCGGCCCGGCGCGGCGGGCTGCCGGTGCCGTCGACGAGGGTGCCACCGCGGATGAGGAGGTCGTACATGGGGTCTCCGATGCAATGCGTGAGTCGCGTGGGATGGGCGCGGGGCGCAGGGTAACGGCGCTAGGGATTTCTTACCAACCCGAACGATCCGCAGGTCGGCCCGCGCCGCGCTGCGTCCGGCCAACCCCGGTACCTTCCCGCGCGATGGCCCCCGACCTCGAACGCGACGGCTACACGATCGTGCGCGACGCGATCGCGCCGACGACGATCGCGCGACTCCGCGAAGAGCTCGCGCCCTACCTCCAGGGCGAGCTGATGGGCCGCAACGACTTCGAGGGCACGCGGTCCGAGCGCGTGTACGGCCTGCTCCAGAAGGCGCCGACCGTCGCCGAGCTGATCGAGCATCCCGCCGTGCTCGCCGTGAACGAGCGCTTCCTGCATCCGAGCTATCTGCTCTCCGCGGCGCTCGTCGTGCACATCCACCCGGGCGAGACGCCGCAGGGCTTCCACCAGGACGACGCGCTCGGCGCGCCGCCGCCACCGCGTCCGGTGCAGGGCGTCTCCACGATCTGGGCACTCGACGACTTCACCGCCGCCAACGGCGCGACCGAGGTGATCCCGGGCAGCCATCGCTGGGAGCAGATCCCGAAGCCCGAAGAATGGCCCGCGCTCGAGCCGCAGGGCGTCGCGCTCGAGATGCCCGCGGGCTCGGTCGCGATCTTTCCCGGCACGCTCTATCACCGCTCGGGCGCGAACGTCTCGCAGTCTCCCCGGCTCGGGATGACGATCCAGTACTGCCAGCCGTGGCTGCGCCAGCTCGAGAACATGATGCTCGGCGTGCCGCCGGAGCTGGCCGCACGTTATTCGCCGCGCATCCAGGAGATGTGCGGCTACAGCCTGATCGAGGGGACGTTCGTCGGTTATGTCGACGGACGTCACCCGCGAAAGTTGATCCCGGACGCGAACTCCTGAGACGCGGCCTCAGTCGACCGACAGCCCGGCCTGACGCAGGAGCGCATCGCGCCGCGCGCGCGGCGCCGGGTCGTCGGGGGCAGCCTCGACCGCGTCCTGAAGCCGGGCGAGCGCGTCGTACCACAGTGAGTTCATGGCGAGCGAGGCGGGATCCTGCGGGTCGAGACCGAGCAGCGACTTCGTCGCGCTCGCATCGACGCGGCGCAACCCGGCGAGGCTGACCGTGTCCGCGCTGCGATCGTCCTCGTCGCGAACGAGGGCGATCGACCACTCGTAGTCGACCCCGCTTTCGAGCTCGACGCCGAGATCGGCGAGCTCGAGTCGCTGCACGCCGGGACGCGGCGCGGGAAAAGCACGTTGGACGACGGGATCGACCGCGTCCTCGCGCAGCAGGACGAACTCGATGCGCGTGCCGTCGGTGAGCTCGGAATCGAGATGCCAGAAGAGGGTGGGATGCGCCCGGGCGGTCTGCGCGACGTGCTCGGGCGCCAGCGCGACGACTTCAGGCATCGCGCGCCCCCCGAACCGGATCCCGCCCCCGACCGACACCTTCACCGAACCGCGGATCGGCGGCACGTAGACGATCCGCATCGAGGATCCTTGCTTCCCGGCGGCTTCTTCCATCTCGCTCTCGACCTCGGCTTCGCCCTTCGCGGCCTCCGCGTCGCGCGCGGCGGCGTCGGGCTCCACGTGCGTGTCCGCGGCGGCCAGGAGGGGGACGACGATCAACGCGAGGAAGAGGATGCGGCGCACCCGCTGGGTCGCTTCGCGTGCGATGACTCTCAAGCGTCCTCCTTGGCGACGTCGACCCGCCAGATCGCGGTCGCGTCGTCGTGTCCCTTCAAGACGATCGCCCCACAAGGCGTGGTGGCGAAAGTGTCGCCGATCCGGGCGCGCGTGGCCTCACTGATGAGAATCCGCGCCGGTGCCTTCTCGAAGTCGTGCGGCACTGCGTCGGTGCTCTCGAGCCGTTGCGCCACGACCGGGACGTCGCCGACCACGGTGAACTTCATGCGTTGATCACTGCCGACGCTTCCCATGACGGACGCGCCGCTGTGGATCCCGATGCGGATCCGGCACGGCGGCAAGCCCATCGCCTGCATCTGCGCGTCGAGGTCGGGCAGCGCCAACGCCATCTCGATCGCGCTGCGCACCGCGCTCTTCGCCGCCTCCGCGGCCGGGTCGCCCCCCTCGACGGGAAGCGGCACGCCGAAGTCGGCCTTGATGCCGTCGCCGAAGTAGTCGTCCACGTAGCCCTCGTGCGCGCGGATGACCTCGGTCATGCGTCCGAGGAAGAGATTCACCCACTGCATCAGCGCCTCGGGCGCTAGGTGCGCGGCCTGCACGCTGTAGCCGCGGATGTCGACGAAGAGCACGGTGCACTCGACGTGCTGCGGCCGCACACGCCCTTCCGCGAAGATCTCGTGTCGCCGTCGCCAGATCTCCGCCGCGACCGACTCGGAGCTGTGCAGACGGAAGATCCGGAGCGCCTCGTCCCGGTCGGCGCGTTCGCGGTTCGCCACCCAGGCGAAGGTCGCCCCCAGCGAAGCGAGCCACGCGAGTCCCGGCGCAAAGGTCGGCACCCACCAGCCGGCCGCGTACGCCTGCGCCCCGGCGAACCAGAGCGCGAAGAGGCCGACGGCCCCGAGCCCCAGCTGCACCGAGGTGCGCGCGACGGGTCGGCCGGGAAGACCCGAGCCGAGCAGGGCTCCGAGCAGCCCGGCCCCGACGATTAGCGCGATCTCCTGCCACTCGGACAGGACGCGCAGCGGCCGGGCCTCGCCGCGGGCGTGGCGGATCAGCTGATCGACGACGTGGCCGTGGAAGTCGACGCCGGGAATCGCGACACCGATCGGTGTCGGAAAGGCGTCGCGAACGCTCTCCGCGTTGCCGCCGACCAGCGCGATGCGTCCGGCGACCCGCTCGGGGGAGACTTCGCCGCGCAGGAGCTCCCCGATCCCGATGCGGTCGAAGCGCGCCGCGAAATCGAGGGGAACCTGATAGGCGCCGTCGTCGGCGGCGACGTCGCCGCCGTCGTCGTGTTCGAAATACGGGAGCGTGGTCGGCCCGAGCCGCAGCAGCTCCGGATCCTCCGGCGCGGGCATCGGCGCGATCCCTTCCTCGGCCAGCGCGAGAAGCGCGATGCGGAGCGAGAAAGACCAGTGCACCGGCCCGCCCGGCTCGTTGTGGAACAGGAGCGCGCGGCGGAAGATGCCGTCGGTGTCGGGGGGGAGGTCGTTGAAGCCGATGCGGTCCGGCAGGCGTCGCACGGCCGCGGGCGGTCGGATGCCGTGGCCCCGCGCCTTCCAGACCGAGACGATGCGCGGCTCCTCGAGCAACACCTCGTAGAGCGCGCGCGTTCCCGGCGGAACGGGAAGATCGCGATAGAGGTCGAGCCCGACGGCGATCGCGCCGGCTTCGACGAGCCAGTCCAGCAAGCGCGCGAGATCGCGGTCGCTCATCGGATAGGCGAGCTCGGCGATGTCGCTCTCGCGCAGCTCGACGATCACGACGGGAGAGGACGTCGCCCGCTTCTCAGGGAGGGCCATGCCGAGGTAGTGATCGTGGACGAGCAACTCCGGCCCGACGAAGGCGCCCAGCCCGCGCAGGACGAGCAGCGCCGCGAGGACGACCGCAGGGATCAGGAGGATTCGCGTGCGATCCATGAAGCGGCCCCAGTGTACGGGAGTGGGCGAACTCCGCGTCCGGGAGCCCTGCCGAAGCGAGTATGCTGGCCGCGCGATCGAGGCTGCACGCTCTCGAGGTCGACGGAGAACTGGATTGAGCCGCGACGCACCCCCCCACCGCCTCGTCCCGACGGCGCGCCGTGTGGGCCTCGTCGTCGCGACGCTGCTCGCCGCCGTCGCGGCAACGCTGCTCGCCTCCGTCGCCGCCACCGCGCAGATCACGACCGACGGCAGCGTCGGCCCCGCCCAGACCCTCGCAGGGCCCGACTACCAGATCCCGGCGACACTGGGCAGTCAGAGCGGCAGCACGCTCTTCCACAGCTTCCTCACCTTCGACGTCCCGGGCGGCGGCTCGGCGACCTTCACACCGGACGGGCTCAGCGGACCGGTTTCGCATCTGATCGGTCGCGTCACCGGCGGCGACCCGAGCGAAATCGCCGGACGCCTCGCGAGCCAGGTCGGCGAGCAGCACTTCATCCTGCTGAATCCGGCGGGAATCGCGTTCACCGAAGGCTCGAGCGTCGACGTTCCCGGCAGCCTGCACGTCACGACCGCCGATCGCGTCGGCTTCGGGGATGGACGCTTCTTCTCCGCCAGCGATCTCGGCGGCTCACCGCTCAGCGTCGACGTCCCCACCTCGTTCGGCTTCCTCGACGGCGCGATCCCGGCGCCGATCGACATCGAGGGATTCATCGAGGTCGGGATCGGCGATTCGATCTCGCTCGTCGGCGGCGACATCACGATCGCGTCGACGGCGAATCCGCTCGCCGACGGCGTAGTCAGCGCCGTCGACGGAGACGTGCTGCTGGTCGCGGTGGGATCGGGCGGCACGGTGCAGGGAATCCTCGGTCCGGCGAGCGACGTGACCCTCGACGGCTTCACCGCACTCGGCGACATCGCCGTGATCGACGGCGCGATCGTCAGCTCGTCGGGAATCTCGCCGATCTTCGGCACGCCGGTGACGGCGGGCGGTGCGGTTCCTCCGGCGCAGCTCGACGCCCCCTTCGTTCGCGTCGACGGCAGCCAGGATCGGCTGGCCTCGGTGATCATCAATCCGCCGAGCCCGCAGCCCGACGACGTGCTGCTCGGCTTCGACGCCGACGGTCGCAGCTACTACCTGCGACCGCGCGATCGCGGCGGCGAGGGCGCGGGCCAGGTGCGCGCGATCGGGCGGAACCTCACGATCGACGACGCCAGCCTGCGCGCTGCCACCGCGGGCGACGGGGACTCGGGCGGCATCGCGATCGAGCTCGACGGCAACCTGACGATTCGCCGCGACGACGCCTTCGGTGACGTCGGTCTCTTCACCAACGCAGGCATTCGCGTGACCGGAGATCAGACCGTCTTCGTGTTCTCCGGAGGCCAGTTCGTGCGGCTCTTCTTCGAAGACGTCGACCTCGATCTCGGCGGCACCGGACGCGGCGGCGACATCGACATCACGGCCGCGAACCTCACGCTCCAGGACGGTGGCCGCATCTCGGCGAGCTCGATCGCCGCCGGCGAGGGGGGCGACGTCACCGTCGACGTGCGCGACACCGTCACGATCGCCGGTGGCGATCCGGCTCGCCGCTCGGCGATCTTCAGCAACGCGGGCGGCACGGGCGACGGCGGCGTGATCTCGATCCGGGGCACCGACACCGTGCGCCTCGTGGACGGCGGCCGCATCATCGCCGCCACCAGTGGCGACGCCGACGCCGGCGACATCCTCCTCGACGTCGGTCGACTCGAGCTGCTCGGCGCGTCGCAGATCGACAACTCGTCGAGCGGCGCGACGCTCGACCCGGGCAGCCCCGACGTCACGCTCGGCAACGGCGGGCGGATCGAGATCCGGGCGTCGCAAGGCGTCCTCGTCTCCGGGATCCCCGGGGACGAATCCTCGGCGCAGATCAGCACGCTCTCCCAGGTGCGCACGTCGGGCGATGCGGGCGCCATCGACATCACGACGCCCGATCTCGTCGTGCGCGACAGCGGCAACATCTCGGTCACCACCGACGGCGCAGGCGACGGCGGCGGCATCGCGATCGACGCCGCGACCGTCTCGCTCGCGAGCGGCGCATTCCTCTCCGCGGCGAGCACCGGCACGTCGGCCGACCTCGCGGCGACCCCGGGCGCGGCCGGCTCGATCGCGGTCGGCGCGGAAGGATTGGACGCCACCCACTCCCTGCGCTCGCTGCAGCTCGAGAGCGCGCGCATCACGACCTTCGCCGCGGAAGGTCCGCCCGCGCCGCCGAACCCGGCCGACGCAGCCGCGCTGCGCGAGGGAAACATCCGTGTCGCGAGCAGTGGAATCGTGCAGCTCGCCTACGGC
>JAHEJV010000475.1 GCA_024638705.1 Deltaproteobacteria bacterium
GATGCTCGCCGTCGGCAGCACGCTCGCCGTCTATCCGATCGCCGGCGTCGTGCCGATCGCGAAGGACGTCGGCGCGAAGGTGGTGATCGTGAACGGCGGACCCACCGAGATGGACGCGCTCGCGGATGCGCGGCTCGAGGGCTCGATCAGCGAGATCCTGCCACAGCTGGTCCAGCCCGCCGCCTGACTAACGGCCCGCGTCGCGCGATGCCAGTTGCGCCAGGATGCGCGCGTGCTTCTCCTGAGTCATGCCGAAGCCCCGGAGCAGGAGGATCGCCACGGCGAAGCCCGCGATCGGCACCCCGCCGATCAGGAAGACCATCGTGTTCTTCGCGAAGTCGGTCTGCTCGGCAGCGCCCGCAACGAAGCCCGACCCATCGAGGGCGAAGCCGACCGCCGCCACCATCCCGCCCGCCGCGACCTTTCGCACCAGGTTCCAGGCGGCGAAGTAGGCGCCCTCCTTGCGCTCGCCCGTCGCGAGGTCGTCGCCGTCGATGACGTCGGCCTTGAGCGCCTGGCCTAGCGTGGGGCCGCATCCCGAGGCGAAGCCGGCGAAGAGCGACGCGGCCAGCATCAACCCCACGGTCCCCTCTCCGACGAAGCAGAGCAGCCCGAAGCCGAACCCGCTCATGCCCATCGCGATCATCCACAATCGGCGTTTGTCGAAGCGCTCGCCGAGCGCCATCCAAACCGGCACCGAGAGCAGGGCGGGCAGTGTGTAGGACACGAGCATCTCCGCGATCAGGTCGGGCGTGCGCAGGACGTGGCGCACGACGAAGGGGACGAGCACGCCGATGCCGCCCGTCGCCACCTGCTCGGCGGTGTAGACGAAGAGCAGGATGCGCGCGTCCCGGTTGCGCCACACGTCGCGTGCGGCGCGCAGCGACCCCGACGGGCGGCGCGCGGCGTAGTCGGGCCGTTCGCGCGGGAGTGCCGCGACCATCCAACCGATCGAGACGGCGGTGACGATGCCGGCGCACAGCACCAGCCACGAGAGCCGCTCGCGCGCGGTCGAGAGGTCTTCGAGCAGCGAGGCGCCGAGCGCGAACGCGCCGAACAGGCCCAGCGTCCCCGCGAACTGACGGATGCCGAACACGCGCACGCGGTCGCGGCGGTGTTGGGTGAGTTCGGCGCCGAGCGCCATGTGCGGGACTTCGAAGAGGGTGAACGCGGTGTAGAAGGCGAACACCGCGACGGCGATCCAGAGCGCGAGCGGCGCGCCGGTGAGCCCCGTCGGCGGCGACCAGGCCGCCACCGCCGTCACGAACAACGTCGGGGCCGCCGCGATCAGCCAGCTCTTGCGTCGGCCGAAACGCGCGCGCGTGCGGTCGGACGCATAACCCACGAGCGGATCCGAGATGCCGTCCCAGACGCGCGCGGCGAAGAACACGAGCCCGACGAGCGAAGCGGAAACGCCGAGCACCTCGGTCGCGTAGTTGAGGTAGCCGACGAGCATCAGCGCGAAGAGGAAGCTCGTGCCGATGCTGGGCAGCGCGTAGGAGACGAGGCGGCCGGCTCCCAGTCTCCCGGTTCCGAGAGGCTCGGCTCCCGGAGGCCCGGCTCCGAGCGGCGCTTCGGGTCCGCCTTCGGTCACGCCCCGAGACGACGCACGGGTTCGCTGCCGTCCCAGGTGCGCGCCTGCTCCGCGATGTGCGCGAAGAACCTTCCCTTCGCCCCACTGATCTCCGAGAGCTCGATCACGGCGCCGGGGTGGGCGTCCGATTCGAAGTAGACGAAGCGGCCGCCCTCACCGATGCGTCCCGACTGTCCGACCGTGAATCCGTCGGCCTCGTGACGCGCGAGGTCGGCGTCGAAGGTCTCCGTCCAGTACGCGATGTGCTGGAGGCCTTCGCGTCCCGCTTCGGTGAAGTCGCGGTACATCGACGGTGCGTCGTTGCGCTGCTGGATCAGCTCGATCTGGAGCGCCCCCGAGTTCGCCAGCGCGATCGAAACCTCGAGCGGGGAGGGCGCGCCGCGGTAGGAGAAGTCCTCGATCGGCACGCGCTCGAAGTAGAAAAACGGTCCGACGCCGAGCACTTGCGTCCAGTGCTCCATCGCGGCCTCGACGTCGCGCACCACGAAACCGTTCTGTCGGATCTCGCCGAAGCGGCGACTCATCAGGCACCCCCGTTTCCGAGCGCGTCATGGTACTCTTCCCGGGTCGCGGCCGAATCGGAGAGCCGCTGCCGCGCCAGCGCCCGTCACCGGGCCGGCAGGCTTTCCGGAAGATTCGGAACGGTTTCCGGACCCCGACGATCGCTCCTCGCGGTCGACTCCCCGGCTCGCCACGGCGGACGCCGATCCACGGCGTCCGCGCACCGGAGCATTCCGGGGAGGTTCTCATGGATCGAAGAGACATCGAGGTCTGGCTCGCGAAGAATCCGCCGCCCACCCGCGTAGACGTCGAGGAGCTGCTCGACCGCTGCGAATCCGCCGTCCGCCGACATGCGCGCGAGGACGCCTGGCTCGCGGCGAAGCGCTATGCCGAGGACCGCGCGCGCCAATGGCACGGCGGCTGGAGTCCGCCGGCCAGCGAGGTGTTCGTCACCACGGAGGTGTGTCACGAGCTCGCCTGGGAGCTCAAACACCACGAGCCCCAGGTGGCGGAAGGAGACGAGGAACATCTCGCCGGCGGTCCGGTGCGCGAGGCACTCCCCGACGAGAGCTGGGCAAAGATCAGCGAGTGGGTGCACGACCTCGCCGTCACGGAGGAGCACCAGGCCTGGACCGAGATCGTCCGCTACACCGACCGCCGCGCGAAGGACATCATCCGACGCCAGGGCTTCACCCGCGAAACCGCGTGGGACGAGGGCCACCGCTACTCGGAGATCGCGTCCCAGGTCGCGGAGATCCTGGCCCG
>JAHEJV010000476.1 GCA_024638705.1 Deltaproteobacteria bacterium
GCCGTCGACCTCGCGCGCCAATTCGAGGCCCTCGAGCGCGATGGGAATCGCGTCGAGCGTGTCACCTTGCCGCCGGGTGATGGCCCGCAGCGCCATGAGCGTCTGCATCCGCTGGCCCTGCGCCGCATCGGGGTTGATCGCGAAGAGCTCGCGCGCCTCGGAGAGATAGCGCCGGGCGATCGTGTACTCCTCCCGCTGACCGAAGTAGACGCCCACCTGGAAGAGGACGCGTCCGAGGAACGGGCTGTTCTTCGGCAGAGCCGCGCGCCACGCGTCGATGAGCTGCGCCATCACGGTTGCGCCCTCGTCTTCCTTCCCGGCCATGATGACGACGTTCGCGAGCAGGCTCATCGTCATGGCGATCTGGAGACGCTGCGACGACGGGTCGCTGCTGCGGACCCGGAGCGTTTCGCGCAGGAGTTCCTCGGCCTCGGCGTAGGCGCCGCGGTCGGCGAGCAGTCCCGCCAGCACGAACATGGGCTCGCACAGACCGATCCGGGCGTCGTCGTTCGTGTCTCCGAGGATCGCGATCGACTCGCGCAGCGCCTCCTCCGCCGCCTCGTCGTCACCCTTCGTCACCAGAAGCTCCCCCAGCCGCGTCAGCGTCGTGCCGACCTGGACGTGATCGTTCCCGTACTGCTCGCGCCACAGCACGAGCGCCTCGCGGTACAGGTCCTCGGCGGCCTGGAGATCACCGCCGGATTGCAGCTGCAGCCCGCGCGCGGTGAGCGTCGCGGCGACGGTTGCGTGGTCCTCGCCGAAGACGTCCCGCGCGGTTGCGAGCACCTCGTCGACGTCGATCTGGCTCGTCAGCGCCTGCTCCGGGATCGTCGAGACGAGAAGGTCCTGGAGGAAGTCCGCGATCCGCTGCGAGCGGCGTGCCTCGTGCCTCGCCTCGAAGAGACCGAGCGTCGCCAGCGACAGGCCGACCACGAGCGCCGCCGCCACGAGCGCAGCGGCCGTCACCCCCAGGCGATGACGTACGACGAACTTGCGGAGCTTGTACAGCACGCTGGGCGGGCCGGCCAGGATCGGCTCCTGGTGCAGGTACCGTTCGATATCACCCGCGAACTCGCTCGCGGACTGATAGCGCCGCGTGCGGTCCTTGTCCATCGCCTTCATGACGATCCAGTCGAGGTCGCCGCGCATCAGCCGGCCGAGCGCGCCGGGCTCGGTGTTCCGGAACTTGGCGACGTCGGTGCCTTGCTCGGCCTTCAGCGTGACGACGCGGGTCGAGGGCTTCGGTGGCTCGACCTCGCGGATGATCCGCTGGATCTCTCCGTAGGCGGCCTTGCGCAGCGTGGTGCTGTCGAACGGCGTCGTGCCGGTCAGCAGCTCGTACAGCAGGACGCCGAGCGAGTAGATGTCGGTGCGGGTGTCGACGTCGAGCCCGCTGATCTCGGCCTGGTCGGGGCTCATGTACTCCGGCGTCCCGATGAAGTACTTGAACTCGGTGAACAGCGTCTTCTCGGTGAGCGAGCGGCTCGTCGCCTTGGCGATCCCGAAGTCGATCACCTTGGGCACCGCCCGCGTGTCGTGCAGGGTCACGAGCACGTTCGACGGCTTGATGTCGCGGTGGATGATTCCCTTCTGGTGCGCGTGCTGGACGGCCTGGCAGACCTGGATGAAGAGATCCAGACGCTGCTCCGTCGTCAGCTTGGCCTTGTCGCAGTAGTCGGTGATCGTGATGCCCTTGACGAGCTCCATCACGAAGTAGGGGCGCCCCGTCTCCGTCGCGCCGGCTTCGAGCACGCTGGCGATGTTGGGGTGATCCATCATCGCGAGCGCCTGGCGCTCGGCCTCGAAGCGGGCGATGACCTGCTTCGTGTCCATCCCGAGCTTGATGATCTTCAGGGCGACCTTGCGCTGGACCGGCTCCTGCTGCTCCGCCATGTAGACGACGCCGAAGCCGCCCTCGCCGATCTGCTGGAGGATCTTGTACGGGCCGATGCGCGTGCCCGCGCTCTCGGAGGGAGGACCGCGGTCGATGAGGGTCGCGTCGCCGTCGGCTTCGCCGTTGCCGTTCCGGGCCGGTCGGCCCAGGTCGATCTCGGCGGTGTTCCGATCGCTGTGGGCGAGCAGCGACTCCACCTCGGCCCGCAGATCGAGCTGGCCCGCGCACGAGTCGTCGAGAAAGGACCCGCGGTCGGCCGGCGCCAGCATCCGCGCCTTGTGGAACAGGCTCTCGATGTGGTCGAGCCGATCGCTCATGGTTCGGTCTCCGCGGCGCCCGGCGCGGACGCCTCCGGGGGTACACGCGGATCGGCGCCGGGTTGCCCCTCATCGCGGACCGTGGCGGCCTCCCGGGCGAGCCACGCCTTCGAGAAGGCCCAGTCGCGCTCGACGGTGGCGAGCGACACGTCGAGCGACTGGGCAATCTCGTGCATGGAGAGGCCCCACACGACGCGGAGCTTGACCACGTCGGCCTTCCGCGCGTCCTCCGCTTCGAGTCCGGCCAGCGCTTCGACGAGGAGGTCGACGTCGATCAGGCGCTCGTCGGCCGTCGCCGCGTTGGCCGCGGCGGGACCGTCGAGCGTCAGGGCGACGCGCTCACGGTCGCCGCCGCGCTTCTCGGCGCGGCGGCTCCGCTGATAGTCGACGAGCACCCGCAGCATCACCTTCGTCGCGATGGCAAAGAAGTGGCCGCGGTTGTCGAACTTGGATCGCTGGCGGATGAGCTTCAGGAACGACTCGTTGACGAGCGCGGCCGGCTCGAGCGTCACGCCCGCGAGGCCGTGGCCGAATCGCTCGCGGAGGTGCTTCCGGGCGATGCCCTCGAGGTCCTCGTACACGGTGGACATCAGCTCGTCGAGCGCGCCGTCGCGACCTTCGTCGACACGGCGGAGGAGGCGC
>JAHEJV010000151.1 GCA_024638705.1 Deltaproteobacteria bacterium
TCTCGGCAGGGGTAGACACGGGGATCCTCGGGCCGAATCGATCGCGAATCGACGCCGCCGGAGCCGGGCCGCTCGGGCGAGCGGCCGGCCCGCGGCGCCCCGGATCACCCGAGACGCGCCGTCGGCAAGATGCTAGCAGCCGTCGGTCGGGAGCAGCGTATCCGGCTCGGACGACACGAACGTGAACAGCCCGGCGGGCTGGTTCTTCTGGAAGCAGTTCCCCGACGAACCGTCGAAGAGGTCGAAGTAGGTGATGTCGGCGGCCAGGAATTCGAGGCCCGGCGGGGCGAAGAAGTTCCCGTTGTTGTTCATGGTGTTTTGCGTGACGTCGTTGTTGCTCGCCGCCGTGACCGCCTGCGGCGGGTCGTTGATGCAGTTGCGGCTCGGGTCGCCCGTCGCAGTCGCCGTGCACCAGCCGAGGACCCCGATCCCGACGAAGCCGTTGTTCTCGACGAGGTTCTTCGAGATCACGTGGTCGGAGACGCCCAGCAGAAGCACACCGACTCCGGGCGGCACGCCGGCCTGGAAGCTCGTCGGCGGCGCGGGGTTCGGGAACAGGTTGTTGTTGTGGATGTGGTTCTGCGTGATCTCCCAATTGTTCATCTCGGGCAGCTGGTCGTTCCCGGCTGCGTTCGGATGAAAGAGGCCGACACCGACGACGTTGCCGTAGATTTCGTTCCCCTTGACCTCGACGTCGTCCGACACCGTGATCTCGAAGCCGATGACGCTGTCGTACATCTCGTTGTCGATCACGCGGACGTTCTGGGAGGCCGCCACCCACATCGCGGTATCGAGCGAGCCGTAGGAGACGTTCTCCCGGACCACGCCGTTGGCAGAGATGGTCGGGTAGATGCCGTTGTTGAGATTCCGAACGGACTCATTACGGACGAACTCGAAGCCGTCGACGAAACGGGTCTGGATTCCGTTGCGCGGGAAGTCCTCGACGCTGAAGCCGCGGATGTAGAAGCCCTCGAGCGTATCCGGGCACTCGCCGACGTTCTTGTCCGGCCCGCAGCCGTCCGGCGCCGCGTAGACACCCGTCTGCTGCGTTCCGTGCTGGACGAGGCGAACCTTGCCGGCCTCGCCGGCTTGCTCGTCGACCTTGCCGATCAGCCGAAGGTCGGCGGTGGTGATGCGGAGGCCGTAGTCGGCGTTCCCGGTCTCGTGGTAGACACCCGGGTCCACGAGGATGGTGTCGCCCGGCGAAGCTTCATCGATGACTGCCTGGATCGATTCACCCGCCGCAACCTTGAGGATGGCCGCGCTCGAAGCGGTCGCGAAGAGGACGACGGTGAGCAGGGTGATGATGCGAAGCAGTTTCATGAGAGACTCCGGTGCGTATGATCCAGACCCTGCACCGACGGGATTCGTCAAACGGGCAAGGGAATGGCAAGCTTCCAGTTATGGCCGTTCTACGCTGGTTTTCTCTTCCTGTCAATTTTCTCGTCGGGAATAGTGGTATTTTGTCCGCAGGGACTTCCATACGCCCCGACGTTCTCGGGGCCCTCCTGGTCTCGATGCTGGTGTTCACCGGATGCGAACAGGCCTCCGAGCCGGTTCCGCTCGGATTTCCGAGCGGGCCCGCCGGGCGTGTCGGAATCGACTACCCGCTGGATCAAACGCTGTTTCCCCCAGGGATCGTCGCCCCGACGTTCGTATGGCACGACGAGACCGGGGGCGTGGCCGCGTGGAGGGTGCTCCTTCGGTTCGGCGAAGCGGAGGAGTTGCTCCGCTTCGACGCGAAAGAGCCGCGCTGGCGCCCGACGGAAGAAGCGTGGCGCGACATCAAGCGGCGCACCGCGGAACGCGACGGCGAGTTTGCGATCGTCGGCGTCGATGACCGGGGGGCGCCCGTCTCGGCAGCCAGCATTCGCATTCGCACTTCCGACGACCCCGTCGGGGACTCGATCTTCTACCGCGAGGTTCCGCTCCCGTTCATCGAGGCGGTCCAGGACCCGTCGCGCATTCGCTGGCGCTTCGGTTCCATCGACTCCGAGGATCGGCCACCGATCGTCCTCGAAGACCTGCCGGTCTGCGGCAACTGCCACTCCTTCTCGGGCGACGGCAGCGTGCTCGGTCTCGACGTCGACTACGGCAACGACAAGGGCGGCTACGCCATCCTCCCGGTCGCCGAGCAGATGGTGATGAGCGACGAGAACATCATCACATGGAGCGACTACGAGCGCGACGACGACGAGCTCACCTTCGGCCTTCTCTCGCAGGTGTCGCCCGATGGGCGTCATGTGATCAGCACCGTGAAGGACCGCGCGGTGTTCGTCGCGACCCCGGAGATCGCCTTCTCCCAGCTCTTCTTTCCGATCAAGGGCATCCTCGTCGTCTACGACACGGTGACCGGCGAATACGCCCCCCTGCCCGGCGCCGACGACCCCGAGTACGTCCAGAGCAACCCGACCTGGAGCCCGGACGGAAAGTCGATCGTCTTCGCGCGCACGAAGGCCTACCGGAAGGAATCGATCGAGAACGCGACGTCGATCCTGTTGAACGAGAACGACGTCCCCGAGTTCGTCGAAGACCAGGAGCCCTTCCAGTTCGACCTCTACCGCGTCCCCTTCAACGGGGGCCGCGGCGGCGAGGCGGTGCCGATCGAGGGCGCGTCGCACAACGGGAAGAGCAACTTCTTCGCGAAGTTCTCCCCGGACGGGAAGTGGATCGTCTTCTGCAAGGCGCAGAACTACATGCTGCTGATGCCGGACAGCGAGCTCTACATCATCCCCGCCGAGGGCGGCGAGGCGCGGCGCCTGCGCGCGAACACGCCGCTGATGAACTCGTGGCATAGCTGGTCTTCGAACGGGAAGTGGCTCGTCTTCTCGTCGAAGGCGAACACCCCCTACACGCAGCTCTTCCTCACCCACATCGACGAGAACGGCGAGTCGACGCCGCCGGTCGTGCTCGAACGGTTCACCGGCAGCGACCGCGCCGCGAACATCCCCGAATTCGTTCCGCTGCCCGCCGATTCGATCGCGCGGATCCAGGAGCGGTTTCTCGACGCGTACTCGTTCCTCCGCGCCGGTATGGCCAACGAGCGCACCGGCAACTATCCCGGCGCGGTCCGGGCCTATCAACGCGGCCTCGCCGTGGAGCCCGAGAACGTCGAGCTTCTGAACGCCATCGGGTTCTCCTACTTCCAGATGGACCGCAGCGAGGATGCGGTGGCCGCCTTCGAGAAGGCGCTCGCGGTCGATCCGAAGCACGCGAAGGCGCACAACAACATGGCCCTCGCCTCGATCGACATCGGCGAACTCGAGATGGCGGAGGCGCACTATCGGGAGTCGCTCGCGATCGAGCCGCAGCCCGCCGTCTACAACGACCTCGGCTACGTCCTCGAACGCCAGGGGCTGACGGACGAGGCGACCGAGCTCTTCCGCAAGGCGATCGAGCTCGACCCGGATTCGGCGTCGGCGCACGCCAACCTCGCCGGCTCACTGGCTCGCAGTGGGGACTTCGCCGCGTCCGAGCGCCACTATCGCGCCGCGATCGAGCGGCAGCCGAGCAGCATGGCGCACACCGGGCTCGGCTTCGTGTTGTTCCGGCAGGGCCGCACCGACGCTGCCGTGGCCAGCCTCGAGAGTGCGATCGAGCTCGACCGGGGGAATGCAGCCGCCTACGACCAGCTCGGCTCGATCCAGGTCGAGCAGGGAGATCTCGACGCGGCGGCGTCCACCTACCGCGATCTCCTCCGCAACCGCCCGAGCGCCGCCGCCCACCTGGAGCTCGCGGAGGTGCTGACGCGGCTCGGTCGAACGGGCGAGGCCGCCGAGCAGCGCGAAATGGCGCGGTCGTTGGGCGGGCGTTCCGGAGCGGTTCAGTAGGGCAACGCTGCGGCCGAACGCGCCTCGGCGGGCGAAGGGCTCAGTGACGGGGCAACGTGATCGCGCCCGCAGTGACCGCGTGCACCTTCAAACGGCGCGCCGAAGCCCGGGCGAAGCCGGGCGGAAGATCGGCGGACGGGACCGAGCGGGCCCACCGGTGCGCCGCAACGATCGTCGCGACCGCGCAGACCCAGAGACGAGGCGCACCGACCGGGCGCTTAGCGCGGGTGCACCCGGACCGGCAGCGTCTCGTAGCCCTTCACGAAGCTCGAGAACACGCGCTCCGGCTCGCCGACCACCTCCACCTGATGGAAGCGGTTCCCGATCTCCTCCCACAGCACGCGCAGCTGCATCTCGGCCAGCCGGCTCCCCATGCAGAAGTGGGTGCCGATGCCGAAGGAGAGATGGCGGCGCGCGTTGGGTCGGTCGATCCAGAGGCGATTGCCATCCTCGAAGATCGCTTCGTCGCGGTTGGCGGAGACGTACCACATGACGACCTTGTCGCCCTTGCGGATCGTCTTGCCACGGAGCTCCGCGTCGCGCGTGGCCGTACGCCGCATGTGGGCGAGCGGCGTCTGCCAGCGGATGATCTCGCTGACCATGTTCGGGATCACGCCCGGGTTCTCGCGCAGCTTCTGGTACTCGTCCGGTTGCTCGTTCAGCGCGACCACGCCACCCGAGATCGAGTTCCGCGTCGTGTCGTTGCCGCCTACGATCAGCAGGATCAACGTCCCGAGATACTCCATCGGCGGCATGTCGCGGGTGGCGTCGGCGTTGGCGAGCGCCGTCACGAAGTCGAGGCGCTCGGTCGGGGCGCCTCCCTGACGCTCCTTCCAGATCTGCTGGAACACGTCGAGGCATTCCATCAGGGCGGCGCGGCGCTCCTCCTCGCTGTGATCGAGGGGTCCGATGTTGTTCAGCGGACTCGACGTCGCCATGTCGGACCAGAAGGTGAGCTTGCGCTGCTCCTCCTTCGGAAAGTCGAAGAGCGTCGCGAGCATGCTCGTCGTGAGCTCGACGGAAACGCGGTCGACCCAATCGAAGGTCTCGCCGACCGGAAGACCGTCGAGAATCTCGATCGCGCGCTCGCGGATCAGCGGCTCGAGCACCTTGAGGTTGCGCGGCGACGCCACCGGCTGGACGACGGCGCGGTGCGCGTCGTGCTTCGCTCCGTCCATGGTGATGAAGCCGGCCTCGAGCGGGAAGTCGGGCTCGGGATCGACGACCGTGATGCTGACGGCCGAGGAGTAGGTCTCGGGATCCTTTTCGACGGCGACGACGTCGTCGTAGCGCGTCACCGACCAGTAGGGGCCGAAGTCGCTGTCCGCGCAGAAATGGACCGGGTCCTCGCGGCGCAGGCGCTCGAAGAAGCCGTACAGGGTGTCGGTGGCGAAGAGCTCCGAATCGGAGACGTCGATGCGCGCGAGCGGAACGCTCGCGGGGTCTTCTCCAGCCTGCCCTTTCGAAACCCGGACCGGTGCCTCGCTCATGGCTTCGCCTCCCGTACCGGATCCATCCTATGCGAAAACCCGCCACGTCGGGGACCCGCGACGGAGCGCGGAGTGGAAACGCTCCCGCGGACGCAACCGTCAGAAGACGCGATAGCGCTTCTGGACGTGACGTTGGCGCACGCGGATCGCCTCGCGGCGCTCTTCGGGCGTGACGCGCGGCTGGTCGTCGGGGAAGGCCTTTGCGATCTCGTCGGAGCGGATCTTGCGCCCGGTGATCGTCGGCCAGTCGTCCTTCGCGGGGAGCTCCGAGTAGGCCCAGCGATGGGAGAGATATCCGCGCGGCAAGCCCGTGGTGTCGATCCAGTTCTGCACGCCCGGGTCGCGATGCGCCACGACCCAGCGCTGCACGCCGTCCTCGCCCATGTACATCTGGTGGTGGTTCAGGCTGCTCTGGTGGTTCGCGTAGTCCGGCGACTCCCCCCACAGGTTGCCCAGGTGCATGCTCGTGTAGACGGGCTCGCCGGTGAAGCGCGCCTCGATGTAGAAGGCCTCGTCCTCGGCGAGGTCGTAGATGCCGCCGGCGTAGATGTTCGTGCTCATCCCGCCACCCGTATCGCTCGAGGCGGCGTTCGGCGTGTTGTACGCGTTGACCGGCATGAAGTACGGACGTCCATCGTGCTCGTGGGTGCCGTTGCAGTTCAGCACGACGTCGTAGAACTCGAGCCAGAAGCGCATCTGCCCCCGGACGAGCGAGCCCATGCGACGCAGATTCGCCGCGGCGCGTTCCACGGTGAGCGCGGTCGCCGGCCGGCCGGCCGTGTCGAGGCACTCGATCGTGAGGGCGATCGGCTCCTCGTGCTCCCAGTCGTAGAAGAGCTGGCGACCGCTGATGTACTCGGCATGGCGATCGCCGGCGTCCGGGTTCTTCCGGCTCGGCGGCTTCACCGTGCAGATGAAGTGGCCGTCGTACCCCGACGGCGCTTCCGGCCCGAGGAGCAGCTCGAAGGAGCCGTCGTCACCGACCCGGAGCGACGAGGAGTCGACCGTCCCGAAGCCGGTGCGGAAGCCGGGGACGAGCTCGCGCAGGTTTCCCGTGTCCCCCGCCATCGGCCCGGTGGCGACCTCGAAGATCAGGTACTGCGGCGCGCACGGGACCCCCTCGGCGCGGGGCTCCCCCCGCCAGTGGCGGCAGTCTTCGACGCGACCCGTCACGCGATAGGTCTTGCGGCCGTCGATCGGCGCGTAGAAGTAGATCGCGTCGGAGTTGTCGATCGTCGCCTTGTTGAAGATCGAGAGCGCGTTGCGGAACGCGGGTCGCTCGGGATCCTCGTGGAACGCGCGCTCGACGCCGTGATGCACGAATCCCGCGAGGTAGCGGTAGCCCTCGGCGAGGTTGCGCGGCGTGGGCGGAGGCGGAAAGAACTTCGGATCGTCGATCGTGTCGCGCGCCGCCTGCAGCTCGGCGATCAGATCGTCGAAAGCGGTGCGCAGCTCGTCTCGTGCGGCTTCCGTGTCGTCGCGTCCCGTTGCCACGGCTCCTCCTCCTGGCCCGTACGCCGAGCGCGGCGTCGGGAGAGAACCATCTTGCCATCCCGCACCGGTGTCAACCGTGTTGCGCCTCGGAACGACCGAAACGATCCTGACGCCTCCCGCCGCACTCCGCAGTCGGGACGTCCAGGAGAACGACATGGATCCGCTCCGGGAACTCGTCGAGATCGAGGCGATCAAGCGCCTGAAGGCCCGCTATCAGCGAGCCGTCGACACGAAGGACTGGGACCTGATGCGCAGCGTCCTGGCTCCCGATGCGACGGCGGTCTACAGCGACGGCCGCCGCCGCTACGACGGGCGCGACGCGATCGTCGACTTCCTGATCGAAGGACTCGGTACGCCGGAGATCCAATCGATGCACCACGCCCACACGCCCGAGATCGAGGTGACGAGCGAGACGACGGCAAAGGGCGTCTGGTACCTCGAAGACTTCGTCCTCTCCGAACGCCCGGCGGGCGACTGGGCGCCGGACGGGACGGTGATGCACGGCACCGGCATCTACCACGACGAGTACGTGAAGATCGATGGCGAGTGGGTCATCGCCCGGACGGGCTACGAGCGCATCTTCGAAGACTTCCAGCCGCGCGGCGCCGGGTCGCGAATGCGCACGCGCTGGAGCGCGAAGAAGAAGTAGCGGGCTCAGTCACGGAGTTGGAGAGCCTTTGGGCCGCCGGACCAATCGTAGAGGCGGAACGTCTCGTTCTCCTCCAACCAGGTGCATTCGAGCGCCGCATCTTCGCGTGCCGCGTCGTCGGGTGCACGACCGCCAGCATGCACCAGACCGTGGTCCCCGCGCGCCGCATGCTGCGAATAGGGATCGCTTCCGGCGGGCTGCGCTTCGATGAGTTCCAGCTCGAGGGCGCCCGCCCGACCGCGCGCGCGACGCAATCGCGTTTCGGATGATCCGTAGCGCAGGGTTCGCGTCCGTGCGACGACACCGTCCCAGCGAAAGGCCGTCGAGAAGAACCGAAACGTTTCGTCGAACTTCGGGGTCGCGATGGTCGCGCGATCGAGTGCGATCGCTTCGCGCGACGACGGTGTGTCTAGCTTCGCCACCTCGCCAGGCGGCGCCTGCGACGCGGTCGGCTGGAGGAGCTCGAACATCCCCGGACCCGACGGGACGTCGAGGAAAGCGAAGCGGATGCCGGTGTACTCGCCCCGGTCGTCGAGCCTCGCACCGCAGGACGCGAGTGCGGTGATCGCACGCTCCCGGTCGCGGCAGTAGATCCCGAGATGCTGGAAGCCCGTGCCGTAGCGGGATTGATAGGCCGCGACGGTGTCGCGCCCCTCGCACACGTGGATCAGCTCCACCTGCACCCGACCCGCCATACCGAGCGCCACGTCCGTGCGCTTCGGACCCGTCCAGTCGCGGTAGCGCGCGTCGGCAACGGGCGCGGAGAACTGCTGAAAGGGCCCCCAACCGAAGCGCGTCCGGCATTCGTCGACCGCCTGCGCGACGTCGTCGACGACGAAGCAGCATTGTGCGGGGCGGAGGGCGGGAAACGCTTCTTCGCTCATTTCGGCCCCGCGTCGGCTCGGTTGATCGGCTCGGAACGGACTACCGTCCTCTCGCTTCCAGCCAGATGGAACAGGAGAATACCCCCGATGAGGAATCATCTCGAAGGAAAGGTCATCATCGTCACCGGTGCGGCGGGCGGCTTCGGCCGTCTCGTCGCCGAGAAGACCGCCGCCCGGGGCGCGCGCGTCGCGCTCTGCGACGTGAACCGCGAAGCGCTCGACGAAGCGGTGGACGCGATCCGCGACGCCGGCGGCGAGGCGATCGCCTGCGTCGCGGACGTGGTGTCGCGCGACGACATGGCCCGCGTGGCCGCAAAGGCGGTCGAGGCCTACGACGCGATCGACGTGATCGTGAACAACGCCGGCGTCATGCCGCTCGCCTTCTTCTCCGATCACGAGATCGCCGCCGAGGCCTGGGACCGCTGCATCGACATCAACCTGAAAGGCGTGCTCCACGGCATCAACGCCGTCCACGACCAGATGACGGAGCAGGGCCGCGGCCACGTCGTCAACGTGTCGTCCATCTACGGCAACTACCCCGTGGCCGGCGCGGCCGTCTACGGGGCGACGAAGGCGGCAGTGCGCTTCCTCGCCGAGGCACTGCGCCAGGAGTCCCAGGGGCGCATCAAGGTCACGACGATCCGCCCCACCGGCGTCCCGGCGACTGGCCTCGGCGCGGGCGTCCTCAACTCCGAGGCGATCGGCGGTGTGCTCGGCGCCGGCCACGCCGCGTTCCTCGAGAAGCTCGGTGTGCTCTTCGGCGAGAACCCGCCCGCCGAGCTCACCGACCCGGAAGCCATCACCTACTACGCGCTCTCGCCCGAGCTCCTCGCCGACCAGATCGTCTATGCGATCGATCAGCCCTGGGGCGTCTCGATCAGCGACCTGACCGTGCGCGCGTCGGGCGATGCCTACCTGCTCTGAACCGCCCCTCCCCGATCCGAAAAGGAAGGAGACCGCATGCGCACCGACGAGCCCGACCGCCCCTCGCTCGAGCTCGACGACTACGCGGGTCCGTTCCAGCCCGACCTCCACCGACTTCTCGAAGGAAGGGCTGATGATGCTCGTCGAGATCGGGGGATCGATCTACGGCGCAGTGAACCGGCAGTGGTACGAGGCCGCGATCAAGCGCTTCGGTCAGGACGCCGTGCCTTCAAGACCTCTCCCAGCGAAACGTCCCGCCCGCCCCGGAGCTTGCGGAGCTGCTGCTCGAGCCAGCCTTCGAGCCAGAAGTTCCCCGTGGTGCGGAAGGTGCGCGCGTCTTCCAGCAGCGCCTCGTGCACCTCGATGGACAGCGCGCGCGCCACCTCGTGCGCCGGTTCGGCCGAGAGCACGATGTCGAGCAGGTGGAGCGCCTCTTCGCGTCGGCCCGACTTCGCCTTCTCTCGCGCGCGCTCGACGAGCGCGTCGGCGCCGGCGAGATCGAGCAGGTCGGCGTGGATCGCCTTCTGCGGGACGGCGTAGAGCTCGGTCGTCGACTCGTGCTTGAACCACCCCGCGTAGTGCTCCCAGATCGCGCGGACGCTCCATCGCACCGTGCCGTAGCCCTCGCCCACCTCGCATTCCGGCGGGACCGTGATCTCCTGCTGGAGCGTGGCGAGATCCTTCCCCTCGTTCATGCCCTGCACGACGGCGTCGTGCACGTGGTGGATCGCGTCGCGATAGGCGGTGACCTCGCGCTGGATCAACTCGGCGCCGACGATCGGCGCGTGGTGTCCGTAGAGGATCGTCTCCGGCTCGAGGTCGAGCACCGTCTGCGCTGCCTGCGCGCAGGTGAGCGCGTCGCGGTAGCGGTCGCCGCGGATCGTCACCAGATTGGGGAAGTGTCCGAACGGACAACCGAAGAGGTTTCCGGTGAAGACGATGCGCTGCTCGGGCAGCCAGACGATCAGCGAGTCGTTCGTCTCCGCGCCCATCACGCCGATCGCGACGACGTCGAGGCCGCCGAGCGTGAATTCGAAACGGTCCTCGAAGGGGATGTCCGCGGTCGGACGGTCCTGTGGATTGAGGTCCCGATAGCCCGATTCGGCGTAATGCTGGAATGCCGCCTTGAACAGCTCGGTGAAGCGGAAGGCGGAGCGCGCCTGGCGGAAACCCATCAGCCGCGCGTCGTAGGTCTGATGCTCCTCGTTGTTCGCGTGCGCGATGAGCTCGAGACCCGGATTGCGATCGCGGAAGTAGCGGATCCCGCCGACGTGGTCGGTGTGTCCCTGGGTGACGAGCGCATAGCGGATCGTGCCGTCGG
>JAHEJV010000477.1 GCA_024638705.1 Deltaproteobacteria bacterium
GCTCTTCGGCGCGGTGCTCGCCGTGCTCGTCGGTGTGGTGATCGTCGGCGGCATCCGCGCGATCGCCCGCGTGGCCGAGAAGATCGTGCCCCTGATGGCGCTGACCTACGTCAGCGCCGGCCTCTTCGTGATCGCGATGCACGTGACCGAGCTGCCCGGCGCGCTCGCCCTGATCGTGAAGAGCGCCTTCACGCCCGAGGGCACGACGGGCGGGATGCTCGGCGCCCTGGTTCTCGGTTTCCGTCGCGCCGCCTTCTCGAACGAGGCCGGGATCGGATCGGCGGCGATCGCCCACTCGGCCGTGCGCACGAACGAACCCGCGACGGAGGGTTTCGTCGCGCTCCTCGAGCCGTTCATCGACACCGTCATCGTCTGTTCGATCACGGCACTCGTGATCACGCTGACCGTCTACGATCCGGCCTCGCCGCCCGCCGAGATGAGCGGCGTCGCGCTGACGTCGCGCGCCTTTGCCTCGGTGATCCCCTGGTTCCCGGCGCCACTGGCCATCGTGGTGATGCTCTTCGCCTACTCCACGATGATCGCGTGGTCCTACTACGGGCTCGAGGGTTGGATCTATCTCTTCGGCAACGGTCGTCGCACGAAGCTCACCTACAACGCGATCTTCTGCCTGAGCGTCGTCGTCGGCTGCACCACCACCCTCGAGGCGATCCTCGATTTCTCGGATGCGATGATCTTCGCGATGGCGCTCGCCAACATGCTCGGCCTCTATCTGCTCTCGCCGGTCGTGCGCGCGGAGCTCGAGAGCTATCGCGCGCGGTTGGCGTCGGGCGAGATCCGCGCCCACAAGTAACGCCTAGCGGTCGGGCCTACCCCTGGGCAGCGTCTCGACGGAGGTCTCGGCCGCCCCGGCCTGTCGCGTCCGCAGCACGCGCAGATTCCGCTCCGGCGAGGAGAGCGTGGGGTCGAGCATGCGCGCCCGGATGTAGGCGCGTCGCGCTTCGGGCGCGCGGTTGATGCGCGCGAGCGCGATGCCGAGATTGTTCCAGGCGCGCGCCGAACGCGCGTCGATCTTCGTCGCCAGCTCGAAGCGTTCGGCGACGAGACGCCAGTCGACGTCGCGCCCTTCCTGCGCCGCGTTCGCCACCTCCTCGAAGCCCTGATTGTTCAGCAGATGGGCGGTGGCGCGAAGGTCGTCGATGATCTCGATCGATCGCCCTTCCACCGCACCGAGGAAGTCCACGACGGCGTGGCGCCCGCCGGTGACGAGGACGACGACCATGTGGTCCGCGAGCACGCCGAGGTCTTCCTCGAGCAGGCCCTCCTCTTCCCGGGGGTCGCCGGCTTCGGCGTAGTAGGCGTCCCACCCGAGGCCGCGCGCGAGCCCCACGAGCACCGAGGCGAGCGACATACAGTTTCCCTCGCCACGCGCGAGGGTCTCGCGCGCCGACCCGGTGCGCGACCACTGGTATCGCAGCCCGAACCCCTCCGGCGGCTCGCGTGTGAGCAGCGCGACCAGGCGCTCGATGCGCTCGCGGCCGTTCGCGCCGCGCGCCACCTCGCGCCGGGCGCGCGCGACGGCGTCTTCCGGGACGACGAAGGGCACCGGCACGGTGGCCGCGTGCTCGGGCCCGACGCGGCCGATCAGCTCCTCGCGGAGGAGATCGGGCGGGAACGCGAGCGGAACGTCGCCCTCGCCGGGTCCGAACGCAGCGCAGCCCGCCAGCACGAAGGAGGCGAAGGCGGCCAGCGCCGCGGCCGGGTCCGGAGACCGTCTCCTCGCAACTCCCCACGCGCCTCGCGCTCCCATCGAATCGCGCTCCTCCGCGTGCGATCCCCTCCCGAATTCCGCGCCGCCCATGCTAGGGTGGATGCTCGGAGGTTCCACCGATGTCCGCGTCCGCTCGTTCTCTTTCGAACCGCCCTGGCCGACCGGGTCGCGCCCGGCGTCTCTCCGCCCTGCTCGCCGCCGCCGCGCTGCTCGCGGTGCCCACGACGTCCCAGGCGGCCGACATCGGACCGACGATCTACGACATCCTGATCGTCCGCCCACTCTCCGTCGCCCACACCGTCGCGGGCGCGCTGATGTTCATCCCCGCGGCGATCCAGGCCGCTCCGGGCGGAACCGTCGGCGAGGCGTACAACACGTTCATCCTGGCCCCCGCCAACGAACTCGTGAATCGCCCGCTCGGCGAGTTCTAGGGGGCGGTGGCCACCGCCGGATCCCAGCGCTGGATCCTGGGCCCCCGCCAGGACGCGTTCTTCATCCTCGCCACCCCGGTCGCGATCCTCGCGACGGTGTGGCTGGCCCGTGGCATCGACCAGATCGACGCGCTCGTCACCTTCGGCGTCGCCCTCGCGATGGCGCACTACCTGCCGGGAATGCTGCGCGCCTACGGCGACCCGGCCCTCTTCCACCGCTTCCGCACGCGCCTGCTGCTCGCCCCGATCGCCCTCTACTCCGCGTCCGCGGCATTCGCGTGGTACGACCTGCACGGAGTGCTCGTCGTGGCGCTCTTCTGGGGCGCCTGGCACTGGGCGATGCAGATCTACGGCTTCGCCCGGATCTACGACGCGCGCGCCGGGTCGGTGGACGCCACCACCGCGCGCCTCGACCGCTTCCTTTGCATCCTCTGGTTCGGAGCGTGCGTCTACGTCCTGAACGACGGGCTGCGTCCCTACGTCGCGAACGCCTACCGCAGCGGGTTCCCGATGCTCTCGGAAGGCGCGATGGACGGCTTCCGCTCGGTCTGGCTCGTAGCGACGGGAGCCACGACGCTCTTCTACGCGATCCACACGCTGCGTCGGGTGCGCGCCGGCTCGCCGCCCAGCCCGCTCAAGATCGGCTTCCTCGTGCTGAGCTTCGGGGTGCTCGGCTTCGCCGAG
>JAHEJV010000478.1 GCA_024638705.1 Deltaproteobacteria bacterium
GTGCATCCGGCCTGGTTCCTCGTCGGCGTCGCCGCCGCCGGACTCACGCGGCGCGCGCAGCGCTGGGTGCGCGGCGATTGAGTTGCGAGGCGCGTCCGTGATATAGGGGGGCGGAGGGATGCACCATGTCCAGCCGCGCCAACATCATGCCCACGCTGCGCTATGCCGACGCGCCGAAGGCGATCGCCTGGCTGTGTGAGGCCTTCGGCTTCGAAAAGCACCTCGTCGTGCCGGGGGAGCACGGCACGATCGTCCACGCCGAGCTCGTGCTGGGCAACGGCATGATCATGCTCGGCTCGGCGGGCGACGGTCACATGGACGCGATCCAGAAGACGCCGGAAGAGGTGGGCGGCATCGGCACCGACAGCATCTACGTCATCGTCCCCGACGCCGACGCCCACCACGACCGCGCCGTCGCAGCGGGCGCCGAAGTCGTCATGCCGCTGAAGGACGAAGACTACGGCGGCCGCGGCTACACCTGCCGCGACCTCGAGGGACACGTCTGGAGCTTCGGTACCTTCGACCCGTGGTCGGCGTCCTGACGGAAGTGTCGACCTAGCGCGCGAACCCCACCGACACCACCGTCTCCGCGTCGAAGCAGCGGGCCGTGTCGCGGCCGTAGACGTCGACGTGTTCGCCCACCTCGAGCTCCCCGGGCGTGATGCGCTCGGAGCGCAGCATGTCGGTGTCGTCGAGGATGCGGAAGACGTCGTCGCCGGGCTCGATCGCGACGCAGCGCGGGCCGACGCCGGCGTCGCCCTCGGCGTTCACGAGGAGCTCGCCGCGCTCGGCGTCGAAGGGCGCCGCGACGACGCCGCGCAGCGACCTGGCGCGCACCGCGTCGCGCACGAAGACGATCACCGCGTCGAGGCGGCCCGGATCGCCGCTGCCGTAGAGGCCGACGGCGCGCACGTGCTGGCCCGGGCGCAGGTCGGCCGGGTCGACTTCAGCGCCGCCGCGGGTGAAGAGCTTCGCGCCGGGCTGGAGCTGGATGGTCAGCGCCATCGACGGGCGGAAGCCGATCTGGTCCGGCGCGATCCGGAACGCGTCGTCGACGACGCCCTCGATCACCTCGCCCGACACCACGTCGAGATCGGCGAAGCCGCCCTCCTGCACCACTTCGGCGTCGAAGACCAGCGCCTCCCCCTTGCCGACTCGGAAGCGTCCGAGCGCGCCGGCGCGATCGCCGTTGGCGAAGTCGCGCAGGGTGGCGGGCTCGAGGTCGAGATCGAAGAGCGAGGTGTCGCTCGCGACGCGCACGTCGACGCAGGTGTCGCGATCGGTCACGCGCCGGCCTTCCGGGTCGCGGTCGTCGTGGGTCTCGCAGAGATCGAAGCGCTGCGCGGGGACGTCGAGGTTGCGGACGATGCCCTCGATCTTCACCAGGCGATCGGGCGCGCGGCGCGTGAACACGTCGATGAAGACGACGGGGCGCAGCATCCACTTCCCGTTGCCGGTCTCGTGCAGGAAGAGCGACTTGTTCGCGTCGAGGTCGAGCTGTACGAGCACCAGCTCGCCGGGCCGCACGGTGAAGGGACCGCGCGGGTTGAGGTCGATCTTCCCGTTGGCCACGAGGTCGGGGACGATCGACTCGCAGACGTAGCCGTCCTCGGGCGTGATGTCTTCGGGGCAGCGGATCACGACGCCGTCCACGTCCTCGGGCCGGCTCACGCGGATGAGCTCGGCGTCGTCGACGGTGAGGCGGATCTTCGACCAGTCGCCCGCCGGCACGCCGCGGTGTCGGCCGAGCAGTCGCGACTCGTCGCGCAGGGAGAGCAGGTCGAAGGTGCGGCGGCCCTCGAAGATCGTGACCTTGCCACCCGAGCCGATCAGCTCGATGCGCCGGACGTCGATCCACAGCTTCGCAAACTCATCGGCGGGGCCATCGGTGACGAGCACGCCCACGGCGCCGTTCGACGCGGACGCCGTCGCGCCGCCCCCGCCACCACCGCTTCCGCCGCCCGAGCAGGCGGCAAGGAGCGCGATTCCGCCCAGCGCGAGCAGGCGCAGGACGGTGGAGCGGAGTCGGGGGGATGCGAACGCCATCGGAATCACCTCAGCATGGGAGCAGGAGCTGTCCTGGGAGAAACAGGAAAACAAACCCGAGGCTTTTTCGCTACAGAAGCCCTCCCGGCGGCGCCTTCCGCGCGCGCTGGTTGTAGAGCAGCTTCATCAAGCGCTCGATCTCCTCCTTCGGGAGGCTCGCGTAGTCGACGCTCAGCTCATTGCCGGCGTCCATGCCGTGCTGCACGCCGGGACGCGCGGAGAGCTCTTCGAACCAGCGCTTGAAGTAAGGGAAGTCGTCGAGGTCCTGGCCCTGGTCTTCCCAGCCGACCGTCCACGGGTAACAGATCATGTCGGCGATCGTGTACTCGTCACCGGCGAGGTAGCGGCGGTCGTAGAGCCGGTTGTCCATCACGCCGTAGAGGCGGTTCACCTCGTCGGCGAAGCGGGTGAGGGCGTAGGACTGATCGCCGCGCGAGTCGCCGAGGCGGCGGAAGTGGCCGTACTCGCCGGTCTTCGGGCCCTGGTTCGCCATCTGCCAGATCACCCACTGGTTCACTTCGTGTCGGGTGCGCAGGTCCTGCGGGTAGAACTTCCCGGCCTTCTCGGCGAGGTAGATCATGATCGCGCCCGATTCGAAGAGCGCGATCGGCTCGCCGCCTCCTTCGGGCTCGTGGTCGACCATCGCCGGCATGCGGTTGTTGGGGTTGATGGCGAGGAACTCGGGCTTGAACTGGTCGCCCTGGCCGATGCTGCACGGGACGATCCGGTAGGGCAGGCCGGATTCTTCGAGGAGGATCGTGACCTTCTTGCCGTTCGGCGTCGGCC
>JAHEJV010000152.1 GCA_024638705.1 Deltaproteobacteria bacterium
TGGAGCGCGACTACGACACGGTGTGGGGATCGATGCTGAAGCAGACGATCCGCCGCCTCTATCCCGGCTTCAGCGAGGGCTACTACGGAGCCAGCTCGTTCGCCGAGATCCTCGAGATGGCCGAGAAGCAGGGAATCATCGACCTCGAGTTCGACGAGCGGCGCGGGAACTACGTGGTGAGGTCGAAGCGGGGATAATCCCTCTCCCCGTGCTCGTCGCCGGTCTCACCGGGAATGGCTCCCGTTCCTTCATCGGAGAGCGTCACGGGCGACCGGCTTTCTCTCCGGCCAATGGCTCGCCTGTGCCTCCGGAGTACCAAGCCGAATCGGGGCTGGAGCGCCGCGGAAACCGATTATCGCGTGGCCTGCTGCGCTGAGTTGGCCAGAGAGAAATCCGGCCGCCCGCGCCGCGCGGGTCCGTGAGCCCGGAACTCGGCTCTCGGTGTGACTGGGTGGCGAACTGCCGGGCGCTCGCGCAGTGCCTCCGTCGCCTTTGTCCACGGGGTTGCCAGGGTTTCCGCAGGCCAACTGAAGCGCAGCCCGAGGAGAACTCGCGTTGCGCCTGCGCGGCGCGACGGGCAACGAGTTGGCTACGGCGCGTGACGTCGAAGCGAGCCATTGGCCGGAGGAAACCCTGGCAACCCCGTGGGCTCTCGATGTCACTCGAAGGCGCTAGGAGTACGCCGCCGCGACGCCCCGCCTAGCGCAACCCCCGGATCAGGGCGCTTTCGAGGCGGAAAGAGTAGTCGCCGCGGGCGTGAATGCGGAAGTGGGAGCGCGCTTCGTCCGGTGCCGCGTCGAAGACGGCTCGGATCCCGGTCTGGGCTTCGCGGGACGTGCCGATGCGCGCGACCCAGGGTTCGAACTCGAGCTCGATGTCGAAGTGGCCGAGCGTCTCGGGCGCCAGGCCGGCGGCGCGGAACATCGCCTCCCATTCGGACACGCGGTGGTCGCGGACGTGGGAGGGGTCGCGCAACAGCTCGAAGGCGTTCACGAAGGTGTCGAGTGCGGCGTCCTCGGCGGCGATCGTGTCGACGAGCAACAGGGCGCCCTCGGGAGCCAGCACCCGCGCCGCCTCGCGCACCATCGCGGCCGGGTCGGAGAAGTGGTGGGCGGCGAGGCGCGACGTCACGACGTCGAAGGACGCGTCGGGAAACGGCAGCGACCCGGCGTGCCCCTGCTCGAAGCAGATGTTCTCGAAGCCGCGTTCTGCCGCGAGCGCGCGCGCCTGGGCGAGCATCTCCGGTGTCAGGTCGAAGGCCACGACCGACGCGACGCGCGGCGCGAAGGCGAGCGTCGTGTGGCCGGCGCCACAGCCGACGTCGAGCACGCGCTCGCGACCGCTGATGGGCGCGGCGGCGAGCATCGCGTCGAGGTCGGGTCCGCCCCGGTGCACGGCGCTGGTGGCGTAGGCGGCGGCCGCGGCGCCGAACCGCCCCTGGATCGATCCGGTCTGGTCCATCGGAGACTCCTGCGGAAGGACTGACTTTCATTTGCGTCCCGATAATAATTAACTTAGATTAAATATCATGCAACACCGACCCGAGATCGCCGAGGCCATCGCCTCCCTCCAACGCTTGTCCGAAGTCTTCGTCCTGCGCCGCCGCCAGCTCGCCGCCGAGGCCGCGCTCACCGAAGCACAGTGGCGGCTGCTCGAGGAGATCGCCGAGGAGGACTTCATGCCCTCACTCTTCGCGCGTCGCCGCGACTGCACGGCCGCCGCCGTCTCGCGCGGGCTGCGCTCCCTGCTCGATCGCGAGCTCGTCACGTCGAAGATCGCCCCGGGCGACGGTCGCCAGCGCGTCTACGAGCTGACGCGAGCCGGGCGCCGCGCGCTCGAGAAGCTGCGCCGCGGACGCGAGCGCGCGATCGCCGCCGTGTGGGAAGACCTCGACACCCGCGCGCTGCGACGCTTCAGCCGCTTCGCCGACGAGCTGACCAGCCACCTCGAGCGCTATGCGATGGAGGCCCCGCCGAAGCCGACGCCTCGCGCGAAAGCGCGCCGCGCCGCTACTTCCCGCGGAACTTCGGCGCGCGCTTCTCGGTGAAGGCCTTCACCGCCAGGGCGTAGTCCTCGGTGAAGGCGCCGCCGACCATGCGCTCGGCCTCCACGTCCAGACACGACTGGAGGTCCTCGGTGAGCGCGCGGTTCAGGTTCTCCTTCATGAAGCGCAGTGCGATCGGCGGCCCCGCTGCGATCTCGCGCGCCCATTCGAGTGCCGCCTTGTGCAGCTCGGCGTCGGGCACGACGCGATTGGCGAGGCCGAGTGCGAGACACTCCGCTGCATCGACCCGCTTCGCGGTGAACATCAGCTCGCGCGCCTTTGCCGGACCGAGGAGGTGCGTGAGGAACCAGCTCGCGCCGTAGTCGCCGGAGAGGCCGAGGCGCGCGTAGGCGGTGGTCACGAAGGCGCCCTCGGCGAGAATTCGCAGGTCGCAGGAGAGCGCGAGGGCGAAGCCCGCGCCGGCGGCCGGACCGGGCAACGCCGCGATGACCGGTTTCGCGAGCCGATGGATCGTCGCCGGCACCTCGTGCTCGCGGCGCAGGATGCGCACGCGCGGTTCGCGCTCGGGCGGCGGCCCCTCGGCCATCACCTTCGTGTCGCCGCCGGCGCAGAAGGCGCCGCCCGCGCCGGTGAGCAGCACGCAGCCCACGTCGGGATCGTCCCCGAGCTCGGGCAGCAGTGCGCGCAGGCCCTCCTTCATCGCGACCGTGAGCGCGTTGCGCGCGTCGGGACGGTTCAGCGTCACCGTCGCGACGCGCTCGTCCACCAGGCATGTCACCTGCTCCGTTCCCGTCTCGCGTGCTTCCGCTCCCAAGGCGATCCTCCGTGGTCGTCCACGCTAACACGGCCGGTGTCGTGGTAGCGTGAGTGCCGAGCCCGACCCCCGGAACCCGACGCGCGACCGCGCCCCGGAGATCCCGTGACCGAACGACCCGTCCTGATCGAACTCGTGCGCGAGCCGCCCTTCGCTTGGATCGTGCTGAACCACCCGGAGAAGCTGAACGCCTGGAGCTGGGAATCGGCGCGGCAGATCACCGCCCACGCCGAGAGCCTGCGCTTCGACGACGAGATCCGCGTCGTGATGGTGCGCGCCGAGGGCCGCGCCTTCTGCGCCGGCGTCGACCTCGGCATGCCGGAAGACCGCATCACCGGTCGCTCGCCCGCCGAGAAGACGCGCAACTACTTCGAGAAGTTCCGCTGGGTGCACGAGCGCTTTGCCCTGCTCGCCGACCTGCCCCAGCCCGTGATCATGGCGATCCACGGCTACTGCCTCGGCGCCGGGCTCGAGGTCGCAATGATGGGCGACATCCGCATCGCCGCCGACGACGCGAAGTTCGCCCTGCCCGAGCCGAAGGTGGGCGTCGGCATCGACGCCGGCGGCGACCTGCGCCTCGTCACCGAGATCGGCGCGGGGAACGCGAAGCTCCTCGCCCTCACCGGCCGGCGCATCGACGCCGAGACCGCGCTGCGCATGGGGATCGTGCAGGAGGTGGTGTCGCGCGACCTGCTGGAGAGCCACGTCCGCGCGCTCGCCGAGGAGATCAACGCCAACGCGCCGCTCGCCGTCCAGACGATCAAGCGCACGATCAACTACCGCGCCCAGCAGGGCCTGGCCGAGGCGCTGCGCTTCGAGTCCGCCAGCGCCTCGCCGCTGTTCACCTCGGACGACATGGCGCTCGGCTACAAGGCGATGGCGGCGAAGGAGCCGGCAAAGTTCGAGGGGAAGTAGCCCGCCCCGTCCACACACGCCCGCCCGCGAGAACGGGCGCGGACGAGTAGAATTCCACCGGGAGGAAACGACATGGCGACCGCGATCAAGACGCAGGGACTCGAGATCACGAGGCTGTCCGGCTCGCTCGGAGCCGAGGTCCGCGGCGTCCCCCTCGCGAGCGCCGGGCCCGCCGAGGCCGACGCGATCCGCGATCTTCTCACCGAGCATCTCGTGCTCTTCTTCCCCGAGCAGCACCTCACGCCGGACGAGCACATCGCCTTCGGCCGCCTGTTCGGCGAGCTCGAAGCCCACCCCAACCTCTCGCTCGGCGGCGAGCGCCCCGAGTTCTTCGAGCTGCGCGCCGAAGGCGGCGCCGGCGCGATCGCCGACGAATGGCACAGCGACCTCACCTGTCAGGCGCAGCCCTCGGTGATCGCGATCCTGCACATGGTGAAGTGCCCGCCCTTCGGTGGCGACACGCTCTGGTCGAACCAGTACAAGGCCTACGACGAGCTCTCGGCCCCGCTGAAGGACCTCTGCGAAGGGCTCACCGCGCTCCACGACGCGAGCCCGCATCACCACCCCGAGCGCATGGCGATGCACCCGGTCGTGCGGGTCCATCCGGTGACGGGCCGGAAGTCGCTCTTCGTGAACGAGCACTTCACGCGACGGATCGTCGAGCTGTCGGCCGACGAGAGCGACCTGCTCCTCGGCCATCTCACGCGCCATGCGGCCAGCCCGCGCTTCACCGTCCGCTACCACTGGACGGAGGGCACGATCGCGATGTGGGACAACCGATGCACCCAGCACCACGTGCTCGACGACTTCGAGGGCGAGCGCGTCATCCAGCGCGTCACCGTCATGGGCGACGAGCCCCAGGCCGCCCATCCGCCGAAGTGGGAGCCCTGGTCCGCCGCCTTCAGCGCCGCGAGCTGGCGCGACCAGAAGATGCGGGATTTCCTGAAGAATCGGGGCGACGCCGGCGCGAGCTGAGCGGCCGGCGCTCCGCCCCGCGGCCTGAAGCGAAAAGGGCCGGGCGACGTCGCGGTCGCCCGGCCCTGCTTCCGTTTCGCTCCCCTAGGGCAGCGGGACGAAGTCCTCGACCAGATCGACCCACTGGAGGCCGCCGCGCTGACCGCGGACGAAGTCCGCCGCCCAGTCGATGAACTTGATGCCGTCGATCTCGGCCGTGTAGTAGGCATCGGAGCCGAGGATCGTGTGGCGATCATCGCCGCTCTCGATGAAGCGCTTGTAGCGCGTGGGATGTGCCGCATTCAGCGGATCATGCCCACTCAAGAGGATGGCGCGGTACTGCTCCTGGGTCGGAACGAACAGGAAGAAGCGGTTCGTGGCGTCGCCGTCCGTGCTGTAGAACGCCTCCTTGATCGTCGAGTCGTTGTTCAGGCGCCAATCGATGATCGGCGTCGACGCTCCCAGGTCGTCGCACTCGGTGCAGCTCGCAGGATAGAACTGGCCGAACTGCCAATCGGCGGCGCGCTCGGGGATGCCCGGACCGACGGGGTTGATCGCCACCGGGCCCGCGTCGTTCAGCACGTTCAGCTTCACGTGGTTGCCGTAGATGAAGCGCACGAGTGCCGGTGCGTGAGCCACGGCGCCGACGCCACCCGCGCTCGAGCCGGTCAGCAGGATCTGACGCGCCTGCGGGAACTCGGCCTTCGCGAGATCGAGCGCTGCGGTCACGTTGCGCAGACCGCGGTGGAAGCGGACCGGGCCGAACGGGAAGTTCCCGTCGACGACGTCGTTGTCACCGGCCCAGACCGAACCATCGCAATAGCTCGCGAACAGGATCGAGTAGTCCGAGAACGGGTTGTCGACGATCGCCGAGCCGGTGTCGAAGGAGTCGGTGAAGATGCCGCCGGCGTCGCCGGGCGTCTCGTCGCCGGCGAGAACCGAGCAGAAGTAGAAGTCCTGCCAGCAGGCGCCGCCGCCGTCGAGGAAGATGATCAGCTTGGTCGGGTTGCCCTGCCGCGTGAAGCTCGCGAACGGGGTGCCGGCGATGCAGATCGGGCCGTCGCCGCCGTCGGTGTCGAAGGTGTGCTTCTCCCAACCGTCGCCGGCGTCCTCGGTCACGGCCGGCGAGAAGTCACCGATGTACTTGTCGAGGCCGACCGCGCGGAGCTCGTCCATCGCGACGGGATTCAATCCCTGCCCACACTGCATTCCCCACAGCGCCAGGGGCAGCACTGTCAACACGGCGATCCGCGGAAACCATTTCATGACATCTCCTCCAGATGAAAGTCGAGGGCCGAGTCTCCCACGATTCCCGTTCGGGGAGCCAACCTTTTTCGCCCACGAACCGACCCGCCCTGCCCCGAAGCGGAGGAAACGGTTTTCCCTGCCGCGACCAGCCGGATGGCTCGCCGGGGATCAGAGACCTGGCGCGTCGAAGACGCCGTTGCCGTCGACGTCGACGAAGACCGGATTGGCGAGCGCCGTCGAGACGAATCCGGGCGCGACCACCTCGGTGTAGGGGCCCGGATTCGCCGCGATCCACTCCTCGGGGTCGACGTCGAGCGGGACGCCGGCCTCGAGGGTGACGAAGGCGTCGCGTTCGAGGGTCCATTCGAGATCACCCACGAGCTCGGGGGCGGTGTGCACGACCTCGCCGTCGACGAGCACGCGCACTTCGTCGATCGGTACCCAGCTCGCCGCGTCGACCTGCCAGTCGATGCGCACGCGTCCGCCTGCGGCCGACGCGAGGTCGCCGAGCGAGGCGCCGTTCACGAGCAGGCGGCGGATGCGCGGCCCCGTGGTGCCGAAGCTACGCCCCGCGCGGAGGGCTTCGTCGAAGCGCTCGGCAGCGTCGCCGTCCGGTCCGACGAAGACGTAGTTGCGCGGGTAGGCGGGCAGCTCGGCGGGAATGTGGCTGTCGGAGTTCGCCGTCGCAGTGCGGCGCACGCCCTGACGCAGCAGTGCGTACCAATCGGCGCGGACGTCGAGATACTGCGCCCAGGACTGCCCGTTCATCACCTCGAGCGCGTCGAAGTCGATCGGCCGCGCACCTCCCTCCGCGTCGGCTTGCAGCAGGGCCGCATGACCCGGGTCGTCGAGGGGACGCGCGGGATCGAAGGGCGTGCCGACACCGAGGTGCTCGAAGAACGCGTCGTCGAGATCGTCGTTTGCGCGGTTCTTCGGGGTAGGTCGCGGGTGGTTGAGCTGGATCACGCGCGCGCCGTGGTCGCGGCGCAGGGCGTCGTAGAGTGCGCCGATGCTGCGGTTCTGGGTCTCGGGCGCGCCGCCGCGGTGCGCGTGCGCACGCTTTGCTACCGGCCAGGCGTTGTGGTGGCCGATCGTATACGGCACCTCCCGGCTCGGCGCACTCGTCGTCGCCTCCACGCCGTGCACGACGCGCAATCTCCCGTCGAGCCCAAGCCGGCCGATCGCGGGACGGAAGTCGGGGACGTTGTCGTGGTCGGTCGCCACCAGCACGTGCACGCCCTCGGCGACATAACGCCGCAGACGCTCCTCGTTCGGCACCTGGGTGTCGTGACTCGCCTGACCGTGCACGTGGAGATCGGCGGACGCGTAGCCGGCGACGGGTTCGAGCGGCGCGAGCGCGGAGGGTGGAACGACGACGCGGGCCCCGTCTTCCGGCACCTCCACGACGGTTTCCGCGAGCTCCCAGTCGAGGCCCCGCGTCGCGATGAGGCGATAGCGACCGGGCGCGATCGCCACCTCGCGCGGGTCCGCCGCGGTCCCCGTGAAGAGCAGCGCCGTAGTCGACGTGGAGCTCGGCATCGGGTCGTCGTCGAGCGCCGCACCGAGCAGATCGTCGCCGAAGATCGGGTCGGGCGTGCCGTCGAGGCCGCGCACTTCGATGCGCCCCGGACCGCCGTCGGCGAACGCGGGCTCGAACGCGAGACGTGCGGGAGCGGGCAGGCCGTGGAAGCCCAGCGTGCTGATCACCCCCGCCTCGACCGGAAGCGGGACGCGCTGCTCGGGCGCGTGCTCGGCACGCAGCACCGCGTGGTAGGCGCCCGGCGGGAGCGCCGCGGCAAAGCGCACCGGGCCGCTCTCCTCGTCCTCGAGGGCGAGCTGGGTGACGGGCACGCCCGCCTCGTTCTCGATGACGACCACCGCCCGGCGTCCCGCGAGGGCGACGCTTCCCGCGAAGCCGCTCTCCTCGAGCGCACCCAGCTCGGCGAACACGAAGTCGGTGTGCGCAGCGACGTCGCGACGGTCGGACACGCGCAGCCGGCGCTCGAAGGTCCAGGATTCGCCCGCCCCGAGCTCGCCGAAGAGTCCGCGGGCGAGCGAGTAGAGGCCGATCTCGTCGACGTCGGGATCGCCGACGAAGCCGAGCGCGAGGGTCACGTGCTTGCCGAACATCCCGAAGAGCGAGTGCCCACCCGCGCTGCGCTCGGGGGCATAGAGCGAGTAGGAGACCGGCGGAAAGTCGGGGCTTCCGACGAGCACCGCGTGGCTGAAGGTGGCCAACGCACCGAGGGAGCCACTGGCGCTCTGGGTCATGCTGCGCGCGCCGAAGGCGCGGCCGCGCTCGGGGACGCGCGCGTCGCCGAGGAAGCCGACGCCCCCGCGCCCGCCGCGCATCCAGAGATCGCCGAACGCGAAGACCGGCGCGTCGTCTTCGCCGGGGTTGTGCAGCTTCGTGGTGATGCGCACGAAGTGCTCGTCGGGCCGGAGTTCGTAGATCGTCTCGGCCGTCACCGCCGCGATGTCTTCCGGGTCCGGGACGAGCGGGTTCATCGCGCGTGCGAAGAAGCCGCCGCGCGGGACGGCGTCGAGCCCCGAGCTGGTGACGATCACGCGCGCGAAGCGGCCGTCCGGATCGACCTCGGCCCGCACCGCGTCGTAGTCGATCACGACGCGCTGGGAGAGGTTGATCATCGGGACGATGCGGGAGATCTGGTCGTCGTCGCGGCCGGCGACGCCGAGGTCGACCAGCGTGCCGCCGTGCTGGAGCAGGCCGTACTCGCGCGAGACGTCGTCGATCACCGCCTCGACGAGACCGTTGCCGAGCCACCAGTCGCCGACGCCGCCGATCGCGTCGGGACCGCCGACGGTGAGCTCGGCTGCGGTGGCGTCGGTGATCTGCTCGGCGCGAAGCTGTGCATGCGCTGGCAACGCGAACGACACGAAGAACGCGGCGAGGCATGCGAAGCACGCCAAGGAGCCGGGCTCGATGATTCCGAGTTCGGGCTCGTCACTCACGCGGAGGCACCCTTTCGACTTCGCTCGCCTTCGGCTCGCTGCGCGCCGCCTTCGGCGGCTTGTTGTTCGTATGAACGCGGGCTCGACGATTCCGGGCCTGAGGTCGCGACGAAGTCGGAGGCACCCTTTCGACTTCGCTCGCCTTCGGCTCGCTGCGCGCCGCCTTCGGCGGCTTACGCAAGCCCAAGCTTCCGCGAGATGATCACCTTCATGATCTCGTTGGTGCCGGCGTAGATCGACTGTACGGCGGCGTCCGCGTAGTCCTGCGAAATCGGGTACTCGTGCATGAAGCCGTAGCCGCCGTGGAGCTGGAGACACTCGGAGGTGAGGCGCTTCTGGAGGTCGGTGGTCCACCACTTCGCCATCGACACCTCGCTGACGATCTCGTCGCCGCGCACGTGGGCGGCGAGCAGCTTGTCGACGAACGCCTGACCGACCTCCACCTCCGTCGCCAGCTCGGCCAGCTTGAACTGCGTGTTCTGGAACGCGGCGATCGGCTTGCCGAAGGCCTCGCGCTCCTTCACGTACGCAATCGTGTCGTCCAGCGCGCGCCGGCACGACGCCATGGACGCGACGCCGATCGTCAGCCGCTCCTGCTGGAGCATGTTCATCAGCATCTTGAACCCGTGGCCTTCCTGGCCGAGCAGGTTCGTGACCGGCACGCGGCAGTCTTCGAAGAAGAGCTCACTCGTGTCCTGTCCCTTGAGTCCGAGCTTCTCGAGGTTGCGACCACGGCGGAAGCCCGGCCGGTCGGCTTCGACGAGGATCAGGCTGATTCCGTCGTGGGGCGGCTGCGCGTCGGGATTCGTCTTCGCCACGACGATCACGAGGTCGCTGATCTGGCCGTTCGAGATGAAGGTCTTGGCGCCGTTGATCACGTACTCGTCGCCTTCCCGGATCGCCTTCGTCGACACGTTCGCGAGGTCGGAGCCGGTGCCCGGTTCGGTCATGGCCACGGCGAGGACGACGTCGCCCGCAATCGCGCCGGTGAGCCACTTCTCCTTCTGCTCGGCACTCCCGTACTCCTCCAGGTAGGGCATGCAGATGTCCGAGTGGAGCGAAACCATCAGCGCGTGGGCGCGGATGCGCGCGAGCTCTTCGATGATGACGGCATCGAAGAGGAAGTCGCCGCCCGCGCCGCCGTACTCCTCGGGCGCGTTCGCGCCGAGATAGCCGGCGGAGCCCAGCTTCTTCCACGTCGCCTTGTCCGTGGTGCCGGCGCGGTTCCAGTCTTCGACGCGCGGGGCGATCTCGGCCTCGGCGAAGCGGCGGAATTCGTTGCGGAAGAGCTCGTGTTCTTCGCTGAAGAGATCTCGTCTCATGGCGGGCAAGTTAGCCCGCCGGCAGGCCCGCTACAGCCGTCGCCAGACGCGGGCTCCCAGCGCCAGGACCAACCCCCCGAAGACGACGTTCGGCAGCCACCCCGCGACCGGGGGCGAGAGCGTCCCCCCATAGCCGAGTGACGCGCCGACCCCGGTCAGCAAAACGTGGCCGACGGCGAGGATCGCGCTGACGAGGAGCGTCTGCGCCGGCGCCGGGAACGGCGGGCCCGTCACCGCGAAGAGCAGCACCGAGAACGGG
>JAHEJV010000479.1 GCA_024638705.1 Deltaproteobacteria bacterium
CCAACGGCTACCTGCTCGCGAAGCAGGCGCAACGGCTCGCCGACGCAGGATTGCGTCGCGTCACCGTCAGCCTCGACAGCCACGACGAGGAAGTCTTCAAGCGCATGAGCGGCCGCGACTTCGGCCCGGCGCGCGTCCTCGAGGGCATCGACGCCGCGGCCGCCGTCGGCCTCGAGCCGATCAAGATCAACTGCGTCGTGCAGAAGGGCGTGAACGACCACCAACTCGTCGATCTCGCGAAGCACTTCCACGGCACCGGCCACATCCTGCGCTTCATCGAGTTCATGGACGTCGGCACGCTCAACGACTGGGACCTCTCGCAGGTGGTGACGGCGAAGGAGATCGTCGAGCGCATCGCCGCCGCGCTCCCGCTCGAGCCCATGGACGCCAACTACGAGGGCGAGGTCGCCAAGCGCTGGCGTTATGCGGACGGAGGAGGGGAGATCGGCGTCATCGCCAGCGTGTCCCAGCCCTTCTGCCGCGGCTGCACGCGGGCGCGCCTCACGATCGAAGGGAAGCTCGTGACGTGTCTGTTCGCCGCGGGCGGCACGGATCTGCGCACGCCGCTGCGTGACGGCGCGAGCGACGTCGAGTTGCACGAGCTCATCGCCGGCGTGTGGTCGGCGCGCGACGACCGTTATTCGGAAGAGCGCGCGGGGATCCTCGACGCGACCGGCCACGTGCCCGCGCGGGAGAAGATCGAGATGTACCAGGTAGGGGGGTAGGGGCGGAAGTCACCGATCGCGTTCGGCTTTCTCGACCCGGGCTCGGTCCGCGCTGCCACCGTTTGGGCTCCGCTCCCCATGAAAAGGAATGCGCGTGCACCCGTCCTCTGTCGTCCGGATCGTCTCGTTGCTCGCGCTCTGTCTCGCGTCGCCCTCCGCAGCGGAGCCCGACGCCAGCGTGCTCGGTCCGGCTCCGCGCGACGCGGACGGTCGCTTCACGAACGCCGCGGGCGAGCTTCGCCGCACGAGCTTCTCCGTGCGCTTCCCGTTCTTCGTGCGCCGCGCGGCCGGGGCGTTCCAGGAGCGCCCGGGTGCGCCTGACTGGTTGGCGAACGATGGGGCTTACCTGCGTGAGAACGCGAAGCACAGCACGCCGACGGTCACCTGGCTGGGCCATGCCACGCTCCTGGTGCAGATGGACCACGTGACGTTCCTGACCGATCCCATCTGGTCGGACACGGCGAGCCCCGTGTCCTTCGCGGGTCCGCGACGTTTCGTGCCACCTGGGCTGGCGTTGGAGGATCTGCCCCCGATCGATTTCGTCGTCGTCTCCCACAATCACTACGACCACCTCGATCTCGGCTCGCTGGCCGCGCTCGCCGAGCGCGACCCGGCGACGCGCTTTTTCGTTCCGCTGGGCAACGGGGATCTGCTGCGAGACGAGGGCGTCGCCAACGTGAGCGAACTCGACTGGGGCGAGTCGCGCGAACACCGCGGCGTGCGGGTCTTCTGCCTGCCGACCCAGCACTGGAGCAAGCGTGGACTGGGCGACGACAACGAGGCGCTGTGGTCCTCTTGGGCGGTGGTCGGCCCGCAGCGGAGCTTCTACTTCGCGGGCGATACCGGCTACTTCGACGGATTCACGCGGATCGCCGAGGTGTTCGGCGGATTCGACCTGGCGGCGGTGCCGATCGGGGCCTACGAGCCGGTCGCGATGATGAAGTTCTCGCATCTCGACCCGGAGGAGGCCGTCCGCGCGGCCCTCGACCTGCGCGCGCGCCGAGCCCTGGCGATCCACTACGGCACCTTCGATCTCTCCGACGAGCCGCTCGAGGATCCCCCGCGGCGCTTTCGAGCTGCCGCCAAAGAGCAGGGGCTCGGCGCCGAGGGCGCCTGGGTGCTGCGCGTGGGCGAGACGCGTCCTTTCTGAGCCGGGTGTTCTCGCCGCGCGGGTTCCCTGCAGCGGTGCGTCGCGGCATCGGAGAACCCGACGGTGCACGCGAAACGCGCGGCTAAAGTTCGGTGGATCCACGACCGGGCCGCGATCCGTGCGAAACGCGCCGCCGGCGATCGCCTCGCTGGATCACCGATCCCGGATCCTTCTCCTGCCCGTGGCCGCACCCGGGTCGGGACACGTCCCGCCATGCGGCGCTCGTCTCACGATCTCCCGATTCCAGCTCGGCGTCCGCGCCGCGAGAGCATCGTCACCAGGAGCACGCCCAGCGCCGCGCCCGCGCTTCCACCAGGCTCGGGCAGGAACGTCGGCTCACAGGCGTCGCCCGTGCCGTTGCTGTCGCCGTCCTCCTGGGCCTGGGAGCAGAAGCCGCCGGTGCCGCAGTCGACGGCGCCGGTGCAGGACAGGCCCAGCAGACCCGCGTCGCCGGCGGTGCAGCTGCCCAGCGTCGCGCCGTTGGGCCAGGACGGGCAGTTGTCGACGCCGTCGAGCACCGAGTCTGCGTCGCGATCGATGCCCATGCGCTCGCCCGATCCCGGAGGCACGCAGCTGTAGACGATGTCCTGTTCGTCGCCTCCCGGGAAGGCCTTCGCGCGCAGCGCGGCCTCGGTGATCTCCGCGGTGCCGTCGTCGGGCCGATAGAGACCCGACGACTGGCGCGCATAGCCCTTCACGACGCCGCCCTCGACGGTCTTCGCGATCGCGTCGCACTCGGTCACGGTGCCGCCGAACACGAAGGAGTCGAAGGGCTCCGCCGCCCGGGCGTTCAGCACGTTGATGCGGTCGACGACGTCGATGCAGATCTGGTTGCCGAGGCCGCAGTCGTTGCAGGTCATGTCGTCGCAGCTGTCCGGATTGCCGGGCCCGATGCTCACCTGCTGGCCGACCACCGGCGCGACGTCGCTGGGGAACGCGA
>JAHEJV010000480.1 GCA_024638705.1 Deltaproteobacteria bacterium
CCTCCACCCCGACTCCAGGACAACCGGCCACTTCGAAGCCCGCCTCACCCGCAACGACATCCCCACCGCCGCCAACCAACGCACCTTCACCGGCCGCTACCAGCTCCTCCAATCCCCCAAACCCCTCGTCGTCACCGGCCTCGTCATCCCGCACCCCCCCAATCCCAATTCCAATCCCAACCCCACCTAATCACCCCACTACGAACCACGCGAGCGGCCGGGGTCAGGGGGATCCCGCAGCCCGACTCAGCGCAGCAGGGTCCCGCATCGGGGTCCAATCCACTTCGAGCCTCCTGGCCACGACGACATGGAAATCCCACTAAGGCGGGCGAGCCATCGGGCGGAGGGATCCCCCTGACCCCGGCCGCGGCTCCAGTCCTCGATTCCGCGAGTCCTCTTCCGCGAGTCTACGAGCGGAACACCGCGAGTCTGCGAGCGAAAAACCGCGAGTCTACGAGCGGAACGCCGCGAGTCTGCGAGCGGCCGGCGAAGCCCTACTCCTCGTCGTCCGCCGACAATCGGATCATCGTCCGCACCACCGCACTGCGCTGCGCCCCTCCGACCAGCCGCTTCAGATCCTCGTACAGCGTCGGATCGTTCAACAGCAATCCGATCGTCCCCTCGCCCGCATCCATCTTCGCCAGGATGCTGTTCAATCGCGATCCCGCGTCCAGCGCCTCCAGCACGACATCCTGCTCGGTCAGCGGCTCGTAGACCAGGCTGTGCAGCAGACCCTCACCGCTCTCCACCTCGTTCAGGATGTCTTCGAGGGTGGCGAGCGAATTCTCGATGCTCGCAACGCCGCCGCCTTCGTACTCGTCGTAGATCAGGCTGTGCAGCAGACCGCTGCCGTCCTGGATCTCCTGCACGATGTCGGCCACCGCGACGATCGAGTCGGCGAGTCCCTCGCCGCCAGCCTCCTCCTCGAAGTCCGCCACCACCTCGTTCAGGTTCTCGGCGAGGGAAGCGATGTTGTCGAGTGCCTTGGTGCCGGTGTCGATCACTCGGGCGATGTTCGCCGGATCGGCGGTGCGGATCTCGCTCCCCGCCGCGAGGACGGGCGCGTCGGTAGTGCCGAGAGAAATCTCGACGTAGCGATCGCCGAGCAGTCCGATCGTCCCGATCGAGGCGAAGGAATCGACGCGGATCCGATCCTGTAGCGCGGTATCCACCTGGAGCACGACGCGCACGCCGGGCTCCCCATCGGGCCGCACTCCCAGATCGACCGACTCGACCCGGCCCACCTGAGTGCCCGCGAGCCATACCGGCGCGTTGGGAATCAGGCCCCCGACGTTGTCGTAGTAACCGACGAGGCGATAGCGATCCCGGAACACGCCTTCCTGTGAGGAGAGCGAGAGAATCGCCAGCGCCAGCGTGCCGAGCGAAGCGAGCACGAAAGCGCCGACGATCAGTGCGAGGCGGTTGCGGTCAGGCACGGGCGGGACCTCCCAGGGAGTCTTCGGTGTCGGGGGCGTCGCGGACGCCGTCGAGGAAGGCGCGGACGTCGGGATGTTCGGAAGTACGGATCGACTCGGCGTCGCCCTGCGCGACGATCCGGCCGCCCTTGAGCAGCGCGACGCGATCGGAGATCGCGAAGCAGAGATCGAGCTCGTGCGTAACGATGACCGACGTGACGTCGAGCTCGCGCTGGAGCGACACGATCAGCTCGCCGATGCGGCGCTGGTTCGCCGGGTCGAGCCCGGTGGTCGGCTCGTCGTAGAGGATCACCTTCGGCTCGAGCGCGACGCCCCGTGCCACGCCCACGCGCTTGCGCATCCCGCCCGAGAGCTCGGACGGCATCTTCGTTTCGACGCCGGCGAGCCCCACCGCCTCCAGGGATTCCGCGACCCGCGCGGCGATCCGATCCTCGGGCACGCGCCAGTGCTCGCGCAGCGGGTACGCGACGTTCTCGTACACCGTCAGCGAATCGAAGAGCGCCGCGCTCTGGAAGATCATCGAGATCGAGGTGCGCACGTCGACGAGATCGTGCTCTGGCATGTCGGTGATGTCCTGGCCGAGCACGACCACACGTCCCTGGTCGGGACGCAGCAGGCCGATCATGTGCTTGAGGCACACGCTCTTCCCGCTCCCCGACCCGCCGAGGATCGTGAACGTCTCCCCGGCGCGGATCGTGAGATCGACCCCGCGGAGCACCGGCTGACCGTGGAACGCCTTGCGGACGTCGGTGAGCTCGATCACCGTCCGAGCAGACCCGACGCTCGGCGCGGCGCTCACAGGATCACCATCAGCTGGGTGAGGAAGAAATCGGTGACGAGCACGCCGATCGAGGCGGCCACGACCGCGCGGGTGGTCGCGCGGCCGACGCCGACCGTGCCGCCCGTCGTCTGCAATGCGGTGAAGCAGCCGACCATCGCGATCAGCCAGCCGAACACGAAGGTCTTGACGATGCCGGAGAAGAAGTCGGCCACCGTCACCGTGTTGATGATCGTCTGGAGGTAGAAGTTGGGATCGATGCCGAACTGGTTCCACGCGAGGAGCATCCCGCCGAGAACGCCGATCACGTCGGCCAGGACGGTGAGCAGCGGCAGCGACAGCGTCGCGGCGAGCACGCGCGGCAGCACCAGCTTCTGCACCGGGTCGGCGCCCATCGAGCGGATCGCGTCGACCTGCTCGGTGACCTGCATCGCGCCGATCTCAGCGGTGATTCCCGCGCCGACGCGGCCCCCGACCATCAGCGCGGTGAGCACCGGCCCGAGCTCGCGCGCGAGCGACAATCCGACGACGCTGCCGACGTAGGGCTTCGCGCCGAAGCGCGCGAGTGCGATGCCGGTCTGGAGCGCGAGCACCAT
>JAHEJV010000481.1 GCA_024638705.1 Deltaproteobacteria bacterium
TCTGGTAGACGTTGCGCAGGTGCGCGACCTTGAACAGCTGCGGCTCCCCTTCGAAGGTCTGCTGACCGTCCGCGCCGAAGAACCCCTGCGACGGATCGAGGGTGTGGCAGAAGTTGCAGGTCACGCCCGCATCCGCTGGCGCAGTGAAGTAGGTGTTCTCGCCATCGGCCTGATCCTGCGTCTGGGTGCCGTCGAGGTTCGCCACCGGGTTGGGCGGCAGCGAGAGCTTCAGCGCGAAGTCGGTGAACTTCTGCATGTCGCCCTGGTCGATGATCCCGTCGTGTCCGATCAGGCCCTCGAAGGCGACGATGAAGTTCTTGAACGACACCTCCTCGTCGCAGGCGTCCTCGCTCACCTGGGTGCAGTCCGCCGGGTTCGGGTTGAAGAATCCGTTGGCGCGATCGCCGCGCCAGTGCATCGCACTGTGCGTCGAGAGGCCGCGCAGCGTCTGCGTCGTCATCGGGCCCTTCATCGGGTGGAAGTCGGGGCCGTTGCCGGGCGGGACCGGGTTCACGAGCTGCGGGTTGGACGTCGAGTCGTCGTCCGGGTTGCCGAGGTTCCAGGCCAGGCTGTCGAAGTCACCGAAGATGTGACAGCTGGCGCACGAGGCTTCGCCGTTGCCCGATGTCGCGACCGCGTCGTAGAGGAAGGGGCGTCCCTCGACGATCGATGTCGGCTCCGCGCTCGGCAGACGCATGCGCTGAATCTCGACCGCCGGCGCGCTGTCGACCCGGTAGACGGTGACGGCGTTGTCGAAGCGCGTGTAGACGAAGAGGCGATCGTGGTCGTCGCTGAGTGCGAGGCCGGCCGGACCGCCGCCCGTCGCGATGTACTCGGCGCTCTCGACGGTCGGATCGAAGTTCGCTTCGAAGGCCGGGTCTTCGAGCTCGGACGCGTCGAACACGCCCACCTTCGCCGAGCCGAAGGCGGCGATGTAGACCTTCTGCTCGGCGAGGTCGTCCGACACGACCACCTGGAGCGGCGTCGCCAGGCTGTGCGGGATCTGGGCGTCGATCGCGGCATGGTTGGCGCCCGCATCGGTGTGCAGCATCGAGTAGTCGATGTGTCGATTGAGGTGCTGGACGTCGACCGACGGCCCGGCCGGGTCGAGCACGCTCACGCGTGATTCGGAGAGGCGTCCCTGGACGGTCGTGCCGCCGTGGTCACCCGGGCCCTCGAAGCGCACGTCGTTCGGGGACTCGGTGTTGGTGACGTAGAGCTTCCCGGTGACCGTGTTGACGGCCATATTGAACAGGATCGTGCCGACGTGATCGAAGATGCTGCCGGCCGTGAGGGTGTTCGCGTTCACCGCGAAGACGTCGTGGTCGGGAAGCGTGAACTCGACCTGCGCGTTCCAGGTGCAGCCGAGGGCGTCGACCCAGTTGGCGCCGTCGAACTTCACGATCACGCCGGTCTCGGGGGCGTTGTCGTTGCCCGCGTTGTCGTCCGGACCGGGGACGCCCTGGCCCACGCCGCCGCCTCCGCAGGACGTCGCGAACCCGTTCGGAACCTCGATCTCGGGAATCGCGGTCGTCTGGTTCCCCGAGTGGAACGCGGCGACGTAGACCGTCGTGCCGTCCGTCGCGAGGGCGCGCGGCGTGTCGGCGAAGAAGGTGAGGATCCGGGCGGGCACGCCGCCGAGCGCCTTGCCCTGGCTCGCGGCTTCGAACACCCAGACGTCGGCGCGACCGATGCCCTCGGTGGTGAACTGGGGATCGCCGGCGCCCGTCACGGTGGAGATGGACGCGTGCGTGCGGTGCTGACCGCGATGCGCCGTGCTGACGAAGGCGCGCTGCGGGCTGCCGGCGAAGACGATGTCGCGCGGTTCGTCGCCGACGAGGAGCGTGCGCACGACGCGCGGCGGGGAGCTCGCGACGTCGACGATGCTGATGGTGTCCGAGAGGTGGTTCACTACCCAGACTTCGGAGTTGTTGCGCGCTGCGACGGCGACCGGCTCGAGCCCGACCGGCACGCTCGCGGCGAGCGACATCACGCCGTTGACGTCGACGTCGAAGATCTCGAGATGGCCGTCGGGAGCGTTCGCGACGAAGAGCTGCGCCCCGTCCGGCGAGAGTGCGATGGGTCGGACGGGACCGCCCTCGAAGAGCACGTAGGAGGGCTGTGCGGACGCGGCGGCGGCGCAAAAGAGGGCCGCCGCGATCGGGAGGAGGAGAGTGCGCAGGAGCATGAACAGATGCCTCGGCTGGGACATCCCCTCCCGAACGCCACCCTATCACGAAAGGTCGCGCATCCAGGCCGCCGTGCGCCGGAGATGGCCCGAAACGGGGCATCAATCCACGGCGTTGCGCTCTACGTCCACGAGGAAGCCCCGGATCCAGTTGCGGCCGATGAGCAACTTGAAGGACATCGGGGTGCGGTCGCGGAGGTTTACGTGCACCTCCTTCTCGATGCCGTTCCAGCGCAGCCGCAGGGGCACGACGTAGCGCCACTCGGTGCCGTGGGAGGTGCGCACGGGCTCGGCCGCGGCGATCGTGGAGATGATGCGCTCGCTCCGCCCGGCCTCGTTCACGACGCGGAAGGAGATCGGCTTGCCGACGTTGTCGCGCATCTCGCTGCGAGGATCGTCGATGCGGATGTCGAGGGCGTGGATCGACGTGCGATAGGCGCCGGTGTCGATGATGGCGGTGAAGTCGAGCCCCGCGTCGGTGACGTGGATGACCTCGGCGGCGCCGAGCACCGGGGCGTTCGGCGCGTGCGCGCAGCCTAGGGAGAGCGCCGCGCCGACGAGGGCGGCGCGGCGCAGGGTGCGGAAGAGGCGACGGGTTTCCGGCATCGAAGCGGGCACGGCG
>JAHEJV010000482.1 GCA_024638705.1 Deltaproteobacteria bacterium
CGACGGATCGAGGGCGTCGTCGGCCGTCGCGAGCGCCTGCTCGAAATAGCGCTCGTAGAGCGCGTGGAGCAGTGCGTCCTTGTCGGGGAAGCGGCTGTAGAACGCACCGACCGAAGACCCGGCGCGCGACACGATCTCCGTCACCGGCGTATCGTCGAAGCCCTTCTCCTGCACCAGCGACTCGGCGGCATCGAGGATGCGGTCGAGCGTCTCCTGGCTGCGCACCTGCCGCGGCGGCTTGACCCAGCGGAGGCCGGCGGGAGTGGTGTGAGGGCTCGAAGGCATGAGGGCTCCTGAGAACAGAATCAGAATACCGATTCTGTTTATGAGATGCAACCCCCTCTCCGTCTCCCTGCTATCGTTTTAGTTGTTCCCGCGGGGCAATTCGCTGGATCCTGGCCGAACGGGCCGAAGCCGGGCAGGAAGGAGAAATGGGGCGCACGATGCAGGAAGCGAGCGCGGCGGAGGCCGCGACCCACGTCCGAGACACCGACACGCTCGCGGTGCCGATCGGCCCGGGCCAACCCGCGGCCTTCCTGCACGCGCTCGGTGAGCGCGAGTCCTTCGACCGGCTCGTCGTGTTCACCGCGCTGCTCGTCGACCTCTTTCCGCTCTTCGCGCGCCCGGGGGTCTCCCTGCGTTCGGGGTTCTACGGCCCGGCGGAACGCGCGCTGCGCAAGGCCGGCCACGACGTGCGCTTCGTCCCCGCCGACTTCCGTCGCTTCGCGCGCATCGCCGAACGCATGGCGCCGCGCGTGATGGCCACGGCCGCGACGCCGCCCGATTCGGAGGGCTTCTGCTCCCTTTCGCTGCATGCCGGCGCCACCGTGCACGAGCTGCTGCGCTGCGGACGCGATCCGAAGCGGCTGCTCGTCGTCGAGGCGAACCCGCACCTGCCGCGCACACTCGGGCTCCTGCCCGACCACCCGCATCGCCTGCACGTGGACGACATCGACCTGCTGCTCCACTCCGAACGCGATCCGATCACACTTCCCGACGGGGAGCCGAGCGACATCGAGCAGGCGATCGCCGAGCACGCGGCGCGTTTCGTGCCGGCGGGCGCAACGCTGCAGACCGGCATCGGCGGCGTGCCCAACGCCATCGCCAGCATCCTGGTCGAAGGCGACGACGGTGACTACGGAGTGCACTCGGAGATGTTCACCGACGGTCTGATGAATCTGCACCGCGCGGGAAAGATCACCAACACGCGCAAGGGCCTGCACGAAGGCGTCTCGATCTGCACCTTCGCGATGGGCACGCGCGAGCTCTACGACTGGCTCGACGGCGAGGGCCGCGAGCTCGTGCGCTTCCTCCCCGTCGACGACGTGAACGACCCGGCGATCATCGCGCGCAACCGCGCGATGGTCTCGATCAACGGCGCGATCTCCGTAGACCTGCTGGGTCAGGTGGTCGCCGACGAGATTGGCGGACGCCAGTATTCGGGGATCGGCGGGCACGAGGACTTCGTCACCGGCGCGGCGTTCTCGGAGGGCGGGCGCTCGTTGATCTGCCTCCCGTCGCAGGCCGGCGGCGGCGACGACGACCCGGTCTCGCGCATCGTCGCGAGCTTCATGCCGGGCACGAGCGTCACGACGCCGCGTCATCAGGTGGACGTGGTGATCACCGAGCACGGCGCCGCCGAGCTCGCCGGGCTCACCAACGACGAACGCTGCGAGGCGTTGATCCAGATTGCGCATCCCGACGCGCGTGAGGAACTGAGGGGCGCGGCGCGCGCGCGCTAGGCGTCCGCGCCGGTTCCGCTCGCGTTCAGCGGGAGAGCAGCACGCGGCCGTCGCGCACGACCACCGTCGGTGCCGGCGTGAGGCGGAGCTTCTTGGCGTCGTCGCAGCCGCGGCCGGTGCGGACGTCGAAGGCGTAGCCGTGCCACGGACACACGACGCGGCCGTCGGCGATCTCGCTGGCGTCGAGTGGCCCGAGCATGTGCGGGCAGAGCGCGTCGTAGGCGATCCAAACGCCTTCGAGTCGCGTCACGGCGACGAGGCGTCCCGCGTAGGAGACGCGCACCGGGAGGCGACCCTCGAGCGCCGACTCCGCTCCGAGATCGATCGGCTGCGGCGGGTTGGCGGCGACGCGCGGTGCGTCGAGCAACCAGGCGCGCCGCTGCATCATCCCTTCGTCCTGATCCCACAGCAGCGTGTAGAGCCCGACGTAGGCGTCACCGAGGGCCTGGCGCTGGCCCGGGTCGACGTCGGGGAGGAGGAACTCGACCTCGATGTCGGTGTGGCGGGCGTCTACCGGGAAGAGCCGCGTCCAGATCTCGCTCGTCGCGCCCGGGCCCTCGAGGGTGCGCGAGACATAACACTCACCCTCGTCGAGCACGAGCTCGAGGCGGATCTCCGGCTGCGCCGCGCCGTGCAACCCGATCCGCGCGCGCCAGCCGAAATCGCCCGAGTCCTCGAGCGCGATCGATCGGAAGCTCTCGTGGTGCAGCCACGGGAGGTGCTCCCAGTCGTGCACGTTCTCCCAGACCCGATCGAGCGAGGCGCCGACGCGGCGGCGATAGGTGGCGACGGAGGTGAGACCGGACACGGAGGCAGCATAGCCGCTTCACTTTGCTAAGAGTCCGGCCCCGTGACGGCGAAACGCGAGCTCGGCATCCTGGTCAACGCGAATGCAAAGCAGGCGAAGCGCGACGCTCACCTCGCCGACCGGCTGCGACGACGCCTGCCGCAGGGCCGCGTCCACGCGACGGAGCGCCTCGAAGACGTCGCCCCCGCCCTCGAAGCGCTGCTCGCCGAACCGCTCGATGCGCTGGTCCTCGTCGGCGGCGACGGCACCCTCGC
>JAHEJV010000153.1 GCA_024638705.1 Deltaproteobacteria bacterium
CGGGCGAGCGTGATCGGCGTGGCGCGGGAAGGCCCGCGCAACGATGCGCCCTCCGCCTCGTCGTTGCGGGCGGTGAGCACGCCGGGCAATGCGAGTCGCCCCCAGGCCACCTCCCCCGACCAGCAAAGATCGTCCAGCCACTCGGGGCGATAGCCGGCGACGCGGCGCGGCAGCACTTCTCGCTCCCAGGCGCCGGCCGCGATCTCCAACCCCTGGAGCTGCTCGACGACGGCGAGCACCCCGGCGCGTCCCTCGCGCTGCGTCCCCGGTGCGACGTGTTGCCAGCGCATTAGGAAGCGCATGAAGTCGCGCGCCGTCACCGGTTCGATCTCGCTGCGCAGACGCTTCTGGGTATAGGCATGGATGCGCGCGAGCAGGTGCCGCGCGCAGTACTCGAGCTCGCCACAGGCGGGGTCGAAACGTCCCTGGAGCGCATACCCGGTCGCCTCGAGCGAAGCGAGACCGCGCGCCACCGCCGACTCCGCGAGGCCGGTGCGTTCGGCGAGGGCCGCGGGCGTCGCCGGACCGGTGACGCCGAGATGCCCGCGCAACACGTCGGCGAGCGCGGTGTCCTCGTCGGCGGGAGCGTCTTCCGTGGCGATCGCGCCCGGGATCGCTGTATCGGGGAAGAGCCAGCGCGCGTGGGCCGTCCGCTCGGCCGCGACCCAGAACGCGCCGGCCGCGGTTTCGATCCGAACCGCGCGGCGCTGCGCTGCGAGCGACGCGAAGGGAGCGGCGAAGCGCGGATCGGGACGCAACACGCCGAGCAGCAGCAGGGCGTCGTGCAGCTCCTCGGCGTCGCGGGGCGCGAGCGCGGCCTCGTCCCGGACGCGCGCCACGGCTGCCGCGTCGAGCATCGCGAGGTCGCGCGCCGTTTCGGGGAGGCCGCGGCGCAGGCTCACCGCGCGCGTGCGGCGCTCTTCGAGGGGCGCGTCGTCGAGGAAGGTGTAGGGCTTCCCGTTCAGGATCTCGTGACACAGCGGCGACGGCTCGCTCGTGTCGCGCACCCACACCTCGACGTCGCCGGTCTCGATCGCGCGCGCGACGTCGCCGGCCATGTCGACGTCCATCGCCTCGTGCAGACAGTCGTGGATCGTCTGGCGCACCAGCGGGTGGTCGGGCAGCTCGATCGGCCCGGCCTGATTCTCCTGACACTGGGCGAGACCCGGGAAGATCGCGGCCATCACGTCGTCGGCTTCCATGCGCTGGATGGGCGGCGGGTTCCGGCGACCGCCGCGGAAACGCAGCACCGCGAGCGACCGGCCGAGATTCCAGCGCCAGCGCGCGGTGAACATCGGCGAATCGAGCACGGCCTGCGAGAGCGCTTCGGGCAGCTCGCGCGAGCGCAGCATCCCGCGGAAGCTCTCGAGCGGGAAGCTGTGTTGGGGCCCGAGCGAGAGCACGAGCGCATCGTCGTTCGCCGCGGCCTGCAGCTCGAAGTCGAAGGCGCGACAGATGCGCTTGCGCGCGACGAGACCGAGCGCGCGGTTGGTGCGTCCGCCGAACGGCGCGTGCACGACGACCTGCATCCCGCCCGACTCGTCGAAGAAGCGCTCGATCACCACGCGCTTGCGCGTGGGGAGCGCGCCGAGCGAAACGCGCGATGCGGCGAGGTAGTCGACGAGCTGGGCGCCGGCGGCGGCGTCGAGGTGGGCTTCCCGACACACCCTCGCGTGCGCCCCCGCGGCGTCGTCGGCCGTGAGGTGCTCCTCCACGACTTCGCGCAGCGCCGAAACCTCGAGGGACAGCTCGGCGGTGCGCGCCGGCGCTTCGCCGAGCCAGAACGGGATCGTCGGCGGCGCACCCCCTGCATCGCGAACGCGCACCACGCCCGACTCCACGCGACGGATCTGCCAAGACGTGCTGCCGAGCAGGAAGATGTCGCCCGCCATGCTCTCGATCGCCCAGTCCTCGTTCACCGTCCCGACGAAGGTGTCGTCGGGGTCCGCGACGACGCGATAGTCTGCGGTCTCGGGGATGGCGCCGCCGGACGTGAGCGCAGCGAGGCGTGCGCCGCGGCGACCGCGCAGCACGCCGTTCACGCGATCGCGGTGGACATAGGCCGCGCGGCGTCCGCGTCCCGTCTCGATGCCCTCGGACACGAGGGTGACGACTTCGTCGAAGTGCGCGCGCGAGAGATTCTCGTAGTGCGCCGCGCGTCGCACGAGATCGAAGAGCTCGCTCTCCTTCCACGGCTCGGCTGCGCACGCCGCGACGATCTGCTGGGCGAGGATGTCGAGCGGCGCCTCGGGAGGATGCACCGCGTCGAGGCGTCCCGCGCCGATCCCGCGCACCAGGGCCGCGCACTCGACGAGCTCGTCGCGCGTCGTCGGGAAGAGGCGTCCCTTCGGCGTGGCGGCGCGCGCATGACCGGAGCGTCCGACGCGCTGTAGGAACGTGGCGAGGCTGCGCGGCGATCCGATCTGGCACACGAGATCGACCGGGCCGATGTCGATGCCCAGCTCGAGGGACGCCGTCGCCACCAGTACGGGCAGCTCGCCCGCGCGCAGCTGGTCCTCGACGCGCAGACGGCGCTCCTTCGAGAGGCTGCCGTGGTGCGCGGCGACGCGGTCCTCGCCCAGGCGTTCGGCGAGCAGGTGCGCGAGGCGCTCGGCGAGCCGGCGCGTGTTGGAGAAGACGAGCGTCGTGCGGTGTTCGTCGACGAGGCCGGCGATGTGATCGAGGATCTCGCCCCACTGCTCCATCGAGGCGACGGCCCCGAGCTCGCTGCCCGGCGTCCAGATGCCGAGGTCGAGGACGCGGCGGTGCCCGGTGTCGACGATCTCGCAGCGCGGCGCGCCGTCGGGCAGCGTGGCCTCCGCCGACGCGCCGACGAGCAGTCGCGCGATACGTTCGATCGGGCGCTGGGTCGCCGAGAGTCCGATGCGCACCGGTCGCGTTTCCGCGTTCGCCTCGAGCCGTTCGAGGGTGAGGGCGAGATGCGCGCCGCGCTTGTCGCGCGCCGTCGCGTGGATCTCGTCGACGATCACCGTGCGCACGCCCGACAACGTCGCGCGGCTCTTCTCGGCGGTGAGCATCAGGTAGAGCGATTCGGGCGTGGTGACGAGGATGTGCGGCGGGCGCTTCAGCATCGCCGCACGCCGCGAAGCCGTGGTGTCGCCCGAGCGCGTCTCGACCGAGATCTCCGGGATCGGCGTGCCGGCCTCCGCCGCGAGCGCGCGCATCTCGGCGAGCGGCCCGATCAGGTTCTCGCGCACGTCGACGGCGAGCGCCTTCAACGGCGAGACGTAGACGACGTCGGTTCCCTGCGGGAGGACGCCGCGCTCGGCATCGCGGAAGAGACGATCGAGGCAGACGAGGAACGCCGCGAGCGTCTTGCCCGTGCCGGTGGGCGCGGAGATCAGGGTGTCGCGCCCGCTCGCGATCGCCGGCCACCCTTCCTGCTGCGGCTCCGACGGCCCGAGTGGAAAGCGCTGTGTGAACCAGCGGCGTACGACGGGATGGAAGGAGTCGAGTGCGTCCATCGGCGAGGCCAAGGTAGCAGTCCGATCGCTGCCAGTGCCGTCGCGTGGGCGGGGACGGGACACAGCACTTGGTGGCCGGCCGGCGGAATCCGTATCGTCGAATCACCGTGTCGACGCCGCGCACCGTTTCCCTGCTCCCGAGTACCACCGAGATCGCCTGCGCGCTCGGCTTCGGCAAGGCACTCGTCGGGCGCAGTCACGAGTGCGACTTCCCGGCGGAGATCACCCACCTGCCGGTGCTCACCTCCGCGAAGCTCGACGCGACGGCGTCGTCGCGCGCGATCGACGACCGGGTGAAGCAGCTCGTGTCGTCCGGGCTCTCGATCTACGAAGTCGACGCCGAGAAGCTGCGCGCGCTCGCGCCCGAGCTGATCCTCACGCAGTCGCAGTGCGACGTGTGCGCGGCGAGCGAGGACGACGTCGCGGCCGCGGTCGCCGAGTGGACGGGCGAGCGTCCGCGCATCGTGTCCCTCGCGCCGCAGACGCTCGGCGACGTGTGGGGCGACTTCACGCGCGTCGCCACCGCGTTCGGCGAGCCCGAGCGCGGTCGCGACCTCGCGTCGCGCCTCACCGATCGCGTCACCGAGCTGAGCGAGCGCTTCGGTAGCGAGGTCGACGCCCGGCCCCGTGTCGCCTGCATCGAGTGGATCGACCCGCTGATGGCCGCCGGCAACTGGGTCCCCGAGCTGCTCCACCTCGCCGGCGCCGAGCCCCTGTTCGGCACCCCCGGCGAGCACTCGCCGTGGCTCGAATGGGACGACCTCGTGGAGGAGGACCCGGACGTCCTCCTCCTGATGCCGTGCGGCTTCGACATCGCGCGCACGCGTCGGGAGCTCGCGCCGCTCGTGCAGCGCCCCGGCTTCGCCGACCTGCGCGCCGTCCGCGACCGCCGCGTCTTCCTCCTCGACGGCAACGCCTACTTCAACCGGCCGGGCCCGCGGCTGGTGGAGAGCCTCGAGGTGCTGTGCGAGGTGCTGCACCCGGAGCATTTCGCGGCCGCGCGTCGCGACCTGGGTTGGCAGCCGCTGTAGCTTCGGGCACGCGATGCGAAACGCGACGGCGCCCCTGGCTCACCGTCGGCGTTACAGGAGGGCTCGGACATGGCAGACACGACGCGCGCAACCGGAGGCTGTCTCTGCGGCAAGGTCCGCTACGAGGTGGGCGTGCCGGCGAAGAAGTTCTCGCTGTGTCACTGCGGCATGTGCCGCAAGTGGACGAGCGGGCCGTTCCAGTCGGTGCACTGCGACGGCGACGTCGCCTTCCCCGAGGACGAGGGGCTCGCCTGGTATCGCGGCTCGGCCTGGGCCGAGCGCGGGTTCTGCAAGGCGTGCGGCACGGTGCTCTTCTGGCGGCTCGCCGAGGCGCCGGAGAAAGAGATCGTCGTGTCGGTCGCGACCTTCGACGACCAGGACGGCTGGGCCCTCGACCGCCACATCTTCACCGACGCGATGCCCGGCTATTACGCCTTCGCCGACGACCGCCCGCGATTGACCGAGGCGGACGTGATGAAGGAGCTGGGGATCGAATCGCCGGGCTAGCGCGCCGGCGCCCCGCCGCCGATCGCGCCACACTGGACCCATGGCGTTCGGAAGAGCCGCGGGACCGCCCGCCTCCCATCAGCAGATGCAGGAGCTCGTCGAGCTGCTCGAGCGCGCGGGCCACGAAGACTTCCGCGACGCCCGCGGCCCGATGGGGTTCACCCAACGCCAGGCCGGCGGGAAGTTCACCCGCGACGAGGCACAGGCGTTCATCGATCAGCTCCTCGAGGCCGAAGAACGCGAAGCCGAGGGCGCGGCAGCCTCGCGTGCATCATCCGCGGCACCGAAGCCCGCAGCGGCATCGCCGAAGCTCTCGAAGGCGGAACGCGCGTTGCGCGAGCTCCGCAGCGAGGATCTCGCCGCCGAGCTCGAACGCCGCGGCTTCGACGTCACGAAGCGCTGACCCCTGGCCTGCGCCGACGCGGAGTCGGCTCGCTCGCCATCTCCGCCGCCACCCGCGCCATGCGGAGGCGCGTCGGCCTCAACGGACCTCGAACACCTCGGAACAGAAATCGAACGAGCGCGGACGGTCGACGAAGACTTCCTCGTCTTCGAGCGCTGCCACACCGACCGGCGACTTCGCCACCTCGGCGAGGAACGTCTCGACGGAGACGAGGTGCAGCTCGGACACGCTATCCACGGCCCAGATGCCGAAGCCGGCGCGCGCGGCGGCCGCGCGCGAAGCATCCGGATCGACGTGGAACTGCACATAGCCTTCGATGCCCGGCGTCTCGACGCCGAATCGCGAATGGATCTCCGCATAACGCGCCAGGTATTCGTCGTGGGTGAACGAGGCGTTGCGCCGCATCAGGTACTGATATCGGACGGGCGCCGGCGCAGCGGGTGCGACGAAGACGCGGTCGGTGCCGACGAGCGCGGACGAGAGGTCGGCGTGGACGAGATCGCCGAGCCGGTCGGCGAGGCCATCGAGCGACGCCGCGAAGTCGGGCGGCGACGCGCCCTCCGTGGCGCGCAGCTCCAACGTGGCGTGGAAGCGCGTCGCCTTGCCGAAGGGATCGTCGCCGAGGCGCCACATCCAGCCCACCTCTGCGTCGCCCGGCGCGTCCGCGTCGAGCGTCCGCGCTTCGGCAGCGACGGCCTCCCGCAGCGCGGTCTCCGCCCCCGCGCGTCCCGCGAGATGGACGAGCGCCTTCATCCGCGCCCGCGCCCGGCCCTACCCTTCCACCCGCTCGAGCGGCGGCATGCCGAGCGCTTCGCGGAAGTGCGCGTGGTAGTGGTGCAGGGCCGGCTCGTTGCGCCCGAAGAGAACGTGGTCGAGCGGACCGGCCGCGGCACTGTTCCAGCTTACAGGGGCGCGGGGTCGACGGCGAGCGCCCCGGCGGAGCCGACCGACGCTCCGCAGCCTCCCGCCTGAGCGCGCTCGGCACGTCCGAGCCAGCCTATAATCGTCGCGGCAGCCGGGATGGAGGGTGAGCATGCGCGTGCGTTACTGGGGAACCCGGGGTTCGATCGCGACGCCCGGGCCAGCGACGCTGCGCTACGGGGGCAACACCTCGTGCGTCGAGGTGGTGAGCTCCCGGGGAACGCGGCTCGTGCTCGACTGCGGCACCGGCGCCCGAGGCCTCGGGCGGGCGCTGGCGCGCGAATCGGACGGCGCGCGCGGCGGCGCCCTGATGATCACCCACACCCACTGGGACCACATCCAGGGCTTTCCGTTCTTCGAGCCCTTCTTCGCTGCGGGCCAGCGCTGGGACGTGTACGGACCGCGCGACCTCGGCGCGACCCTGCGCGAGACGCTCGCGGGACAGATGCAGTACCGCTACTTCCCGATCGCCCCAGAGCAGTTCGAGGCCGAGATCGAGTACCGCGACCTCGCCGAGGGCGAGTTCGCGATCGACGATTTCCGGATCACCGCGCGCTACCTCAATCACCCGGCCCTCACCCTCGGCTACCGGATCGAGGCGGACGGCGCGACGCTCGTCTACGCGACCGATCACGAGCCCCACGGAAGCCAGGTCGGAGGGGGCTCTCAACACCGGGCGGATGCCGATGATGCCGCCCACCTCGCCTTCATCGCCGACGCCGACCTGCTGATCCACGACGCCCAGTACACCGACGCCGAGTACGACACGCGCGTGGGTTGGGGGCACACCCCCATCGAGTTCGCGGTGGACGCCGCCGCCGAGGCCGGCGCGCGCCGCCTCGCGCTCTTCCACCACGACCCGACCCGCGACGACGACACCCTCGACGCGCTCATCGCAGCGGTGCAGACGAGACCGTCCTGCGCCCGCTCGGGGCTCGAGCTGAGCGCGGCGGCGGAGGGAAGCGGCGTCGAGATCGTCGGTCCGGGAACGCCGCGCCGCGACCGGACGCCGGCTGCCGCGGCGCCTTCGGCCGTCGAGGCGCCGCTGCCGTTGCGCCAGCCGGCGTTGGTGGCGCTCGACCCCCACGCCCTCGGCGAGAGCGTCGCCCAGACACTGCGATCCGACCGTCTCGTCGTCGAGAAGGCACGCGGCGCCGACGCCGTGCGCGCTGCGACCGCGCGCGAGCTCTCGCTGATCCTCCTTTCGCCCCGCCTCGGCGACGAGGATGCCTCCGACCTGACGCGCGAGCTGCGCGCCATGCCCGGCTGCGAGGAGACCCCGATCGTCGTGGTCGCCGAGGACGAGAGCGAACTCGACACCGCGGCGTGGGAGGCCGCCGGCGTCACGGACTGGCTGGTCGCGCCGTTCAAGCCGACCTACCTGCGCGCGCGCCTTCGCTGTTGGCTGCTGCGCCGTGCCTGCCGCTGGCAGCCCGCCCCCGAGCCGCCCGACGAAGCGCGGCGCCTCGAAGCCCTGCGATCCCTCGAGATCCTCGACACCCCGCCCGACGAGCGCTTCGACCGGCTGACGCGGATCGCGACGGCACTGTTCGACGTACCGGTCGCGCTGGTCAGCTTGGTGGACGCCGACCGCCAGTGGTTCAAGTCGCACCAGGGACTCGACGTCAGCGAGACCCCGCGCGAGATGGCCTTCTGCAGTCACGCGATTCTCACCGAGGGCCCGATGGTCGTGAACGACGCCGACCGCGACGACCGCTTCGCCGACAATCCCCTGGTCACGGGTCCGCCGCACGTCCGTTTCTATGCCGGTGCGCCCCTGGAAGTCGGCGACGGAGGTCGGGTGGGCACCCTGTGCCTGCTCGACCACCGGCCCCGGTCGATCTCCCAGACCCAGCTCGACCTGCTGCGCGACCTCGCCGAGCTGGTGGAGCGCGAGCTGGGTCGCGGACACGAACTCCCGACGACGTCCCGCGTTTGAGACGGAGGCGCGGACGAGCGGCGAGCCGCGGGGGCTCCCGGTCCGCCCGACCCGTCTGCATCAGCCGAACGCGTACTCGCCACCCTTCTCGATCGCGCGCCGATAGGCGGGCCTCGCCTGTACGCGATCGAGGAACGCCGCGATCTTCGGGAACTCGTCGAGGCCGTAGAGCATGCGGCCGGCCTGGAGGACGAAGGTGAGCTGGACGTCGGCGGCGGTGAGCTCGCTGCCGACGAAGTAGTCGTCCGTGAGCGCGTTCTCCATGTAGCCGAAGTGTTTCTCGATCTCGTCGTGGATGCGCGGAATCAGCGCTTCGCCGCCCTCCCCCAACCTTCCGATCAGGAGCTTGAGCATCACGGGCAGCATCGCCGAGCCCTCTGCGTAGTGGAGCCATTCGAGATAGGTCTCGTGCGCTTCGGTGCCGGGCTTCGGGGCGAGGCGTCCGCCGCCGTGGCGACGCACGACGTAGTCGAGCAGCGCGCCCGATTCGGCGATCGTGCGGTCGCCGTCGACGAGCACCGGCGACTTGCCGAGCGGATGCACCTTCGCGAGCTCCGGCGGCGCGAGGTTCGTCGTGGCGTCGCGCTGGTACTTGACGATCTCGTAGTCGAGCTCGAGCTCTTCGAGCAGCCAGAGCACGCGCTGCGAGCGCGAGTTGTTGAGGTGATGGACCTGGAGCATGGGGGGTTCCTCGGGTGGTTCGCGCGGGTTTCAGAGCAGCGCCTCGACGTCGGCGCGGATCGTCTCCGGAGCGTGGCGCACGCCGAGATAGCGCTCGGCGATGTTTCCGTCGGCGTCGATCAGGAAGGTGGCGAGGGTGTGGACGATGTTGCCGTCGGGCTCGCGCACCGAGCCCACGCCGTACGCCGCGACGACGACTTCGACCTCTTCCACCGGCCCGGTGACGAACGACCAGCCGGTCGTGTCGAGGCGCCGCGCCTCTGCGTAGCCGCGCAACACCTCGGGCGTGTCGTAGGCCGGATCGAGCGAAACCGACACCGACCGCACAAGCGCCTTCGCGTCGTCGTCGAGGCCCTCGCGCACGTCGCGGTGGATACCGGTCAGCACCGGGCACGGGCCGGGGCAGCGCGTGAAGATGAAGTCGAGGAGCACCGGCTGGCCGCGCAGCGACGACAGCGAGAGCTCGTTTCCGTCCTGGTCGGTGAGGGTGAAGTCGGGCGCCGGCTCGTCGACGCCGGCCAGCTCGTCCTGAACGACCGTGCCGCCGCCGCTCGAACCGGCCTCGCCCATCCCGCCCGGACGCGAGATCGCGTCGATCACGAAGGCCTCCCCCTCGCGCACGAGGTGGAACTCGACGTAGTCGCCCTCGCCGAGACCCTCGAGCAGCTCCGGTGCCGCCACGTCGAAGCTCATCGTCATCGCGGGCATCAGGCCCACGATCTCGCTGTGCTCGATCGTGATCTGCGCCTCTTCCGCGTTCACACCGCGCACGATCCCGCCGCCCGGATAGCCCGCGTCGCCCGAACCGCACGCGAAGGCCAGCGTCGCGACGACGCACGCCAACACGCGACGCACTAGCGCCAGTCCTCGTGGAACGCGCGCTCGAGCCCCTCGGCGTCGAAGCGGTAGGTGCGCTTCAGCGCGCGGTCGAGGTTCTTGCTGCGCAGGAGCTCGGCGATGAAGTCGGCGAGCTTCCGTTCGCCACCGCGGCGCACGAGGTAGTCGATCAGCGCATAACTCTGCAGGTAGGCCACCTGAGCGCCGCGAGGACCCATCCCGCCGAACGCGGGCACCGCCAGTGCGGAGAGCGGATAGAGCCGCCCGCCGCTCGCGAGACGCGCCACCGCGTTGCGCTCACCCGCCGAGAGCCCGCGCTTTCCCGCCTCGCGCATCTCGAACCACTCGGCCGCGCCCTCGTTCACCCAGCCCGGCAGGATCAGCGACGGCGCCGCCGCGTCGAGCGCCGCGTGCATCAGCTCGTGATGCAGCACGCGCGAGAGCCGATCGGTGAGGCGGGTGGTACCGCGGATGCGGATCACGCCGTGATAGAAGCCGGCGGCGGGGAAGCGGAAGAGCCCGGCGAACTGGCGGTCGAAGATATCCGGGTCGTAGATGACGACGTCGATCTTGCGGTTCGGACGCAGGGCGAACCAGCGGTCGAGGGCGTCG
>JAHEJV010000154.1 GCA_024638705.1 Deltaproteobacteria bacterium
CACGTCGTGGTGCACAACCCCGGTTGGAACCCGGGGGAGATCGCGCGATCGCGGGGCGCCCGACCCGTCCCGCCGTCTTCCCAGGGGCCGCTCGGCATCGGGAAGATCCCGTTCACGGCGGATGGGGAGATCGCCCTGCACGGCGGGGCCGACCCGCTGCTGCTCGGCAAGCCGGTGTCGCTCGGCTGCGCGCGCGCCACGGATCACGATCTGCTGCGCCTGATCGCGTGGCTCGAGGCGCGCAACGCTCTCGCGCGCCCGCGCGATCTCGCCAGCGGCGAGTCGCACCAGCACTTCCGGCGTCCCGCCCGCGTCCGGATCCGCTGAGCTCCCCGACCGGAAGCGGGTGCGCAGCCGGGCGGGGAAGTGCGCCCCGGAGCTCAGGTCTCACGCGCCGAAATCGCCCGAACACGCCGCTCTGACAGGATTTTTTCAACACGATCGGCGCCCGGCTCGCCACTACCGGGCATGCAGAGTCTCCTCTCGCTCCGGTGGAGCCGGTCCGCCCGGCCTTTCTCGCGGTTGGCCCTCGTCGTGCTTCTGGTGTTGTCGGGCAGCGCGGCGAACGCGACCACGGTCGTCGGCGAAGTGCGCTTCGACGGGCTGAACGGTTTCGGAACGACCGAGCAGACGGCGATCGACTCGGGCATGCCGATCGTCTCCGACATGACGATCGACCTCGCCGAGAATCTCGGGATCGGCCAGAACTTCAACGACGCCAGCGTGATTCTCGGACCGCCGGCCACGGCGACCTCCGATTGGACGGTGACGAACAATCGCGGCGAAGACCTCGCGTCGCTCTACCTGATCTTCGCGAAGCCGCTCCCGAACACGATCCAGATCGACCTCTCGAACGAGATCGTCGACTACGACCCGGTCGACGTGGGCCTCCGCCTACAGACGGGCGCAGCGCCGGGCGGCGGATTTGATTGGGTGATTTTCGAAGTGCCGGCAGGCGGCGAGATGTACTACTACCCGGCCGTGTCGCTGGGATCTCTGGGGGATGGCCAGACGACCGCGTTCCCCTTCCAGGTGAACTACATCCTCGATGATCCCCAGACCTTCCTCGGAGCCGAAGGCTTCGAACTGGGGATTCCGCAATGGCAGATTCTCGCCGTCTTCGTTCCCGTCCCCGAACCCTCGACGGCGCTGCTCGTCGCGTCGGGCGTGGTCGTCCTGGCCGCAGGGCGCCGACGCCGATCGTGAGCACCGCGCGCGTGCTCGCGGCCCTCGTGGCCGTGGGGTGGGTCGCCGCGGCGGCCCACGCAGCCGACGAAGCGAGCGTGCTGCGTCAACGGGCCGAGCTGCTCGCCGCCGAGGACCGCTGCGACGAAGCGATCCGCCGCGCGCGTCGCGCGCGCGAGCTCGCGCCCGGCGATGCGCGTGCCGCGCTCGTCGAAGGGCGCTGTCTGTTGCGCCAAGGCTTCTACCGCGAATCGATCGCGCCACTCGAGAAGGCGCGCGAGCTCGACCCGGCGCTTCCCGGCGTGTCGACCGATCTCGCCCAGAGCCACTATCACCTCGATGAGCTCCCCGCGGCGTCGGTCGAGTTGGACCGCGCCGAGGCGCAGGATCCGGACGATGCGCGCATGCATCTCTACCGCGGCCTCGTCCTGCTCCGAGATTCGCGGGAGGCGGAGGCCGCGGCGGCGTTCGATCGGGCGAGTGCGCTCGATCCCCGTCTCGCCGAGGTGGCCGGGCTCTACTCGGGGCGCAGCTGGGCGGCAGTCCGCGAACGGGAGAAGGCGTCCGCTGCGTTCGCTCGCGCCCGCGATGCCGACCCCGATTCCGAGTGGGCGCGCTCCGCCGAGCGCGAGCTCGAGGCGCTCGACGCTCCCTACCGTCGCAACAAGTGGCTCCGTTTGCGCGGCGGCATCGAGTGGGACGACAACGTCGCCTTGCGCGTGGCGGGGAGCGCGGACACGCTCAACAACAACGCGTTCGGACCGAACAGCTTCCAGTTCTCCGAGCGCAACGACGTGCGCGGGGTGTGGGAAGGCGAGGCCGGACTCGAGTTCCTGCGCGACCCCGATCAGTCCCTGGGCGCCGCGGTCGGCTACCAGGGCAACGCGCACATGAAGGAGTTCCACGAGCTCGACCTCCAGTACCCGTGGATCTCCGGCTGGTACGACCGCCGTCTCAGCGAGGACACGTGGATCCGTCTCCAACCCTTCGCCGGCTACAGCTGGCTCGAGACCGATCCCTACGTGGCGCATGCCGGCGGGCTGATCGCCGTGTCCCACGACGTGACCGACGACCTCGAGGCGCAGCTCTACGGGCGCATCAACGTCAACGATTTCCGCGTGCGGATCCCGCCCGACCCGGTGCTCAGCGTCGTCACGCCGGCTCAGTTTCCCGGTGTTGCCGACGATGCGCGCCGTCGCCGCAACCGCGACGGCGTGCAGTACGACGCCGGCACCGAGTGGACCTATCTCTTCGACAGCACGCTCACCACGCTGCGCGTTGGCGGCGTCTACAACCGCTACGAGTCCGAGGGGAAGGACTGGTCCTACCACGGCGGGCGCGGAACGGTCTCGATCCTCCAGCCGCTGCCGTTCCGCTTCACGCTCACCCTCGACGGCAGCTTCGACTATCTCGATTTCGATCACCGCTCGAGCTACCTGCCCGCGAACGTCTACGTCTTCGGCCGTGGGCCGAAGCGTCGCGACCGCGTCGCCGTGGGCGAAGCCGAGCTGGGGTATGCGATCACCGACTGGATGACGCTCTCGGCGCGATACCAGTACACCGACAACGACTCGAACACGGAGCTGTTCGACTACGACCGCCACATCGTCGGCGGCTATCTGACGTTCTTCTGGACCGATTAGGCGATCGCGATCCGCGGTCGCCCTTGCGGAGGCGAGCAAGATGAAACGAAGTCATTCGATTCCGATGATCCTGGCGGGCGTGTGCCTCGCATTCGGCCTCGCGCCGGCGGGCGCCGAGGACGTGCTCGGACGCGTCAGCTCGGTGGCCGGGGAAGCCACGGCGCAGCGTCCCGGGGAAGCGCCGCGCGATCTCTCGTGCGGCGACGCCGTGTATGCCGACGACACGTTGCGCACCGGCGCCGACTCCCGCGTGGGCGTGCTCCTCGACGACGTGATGACGCACCTCGACGCGGACACGAGCGTCGCACTCGGCCTCACCGACCAGGCCATGCCGGCGGCGCGGCTCGAGTCGGGGAAGGTGCGCATGATCGACCCGCGCGACGGCGGCGCGCCCGCGCGGCTGGCTGCGCTCGACGCCGCGGCGCAGGTCTCGGGCAACGACGCCGAAGCCTACGTCTTCGCGGAGAAGGTCGGACCCTACGCGATGCTCTGCGAATGGGACGCTCCGCTGCCCGTCGCCCGTGGTGACGAGGCGAAGACCGCCGCGCCGAACGAGTGCGTGATCGCGAAGCCGAAGGAGCCGCTCTACACCGCCAACGCCCACGACGAGCGGATTCCCGCCGTCGACGAGGTGTGCGACCTCGGGCCGGAGCTCGCGCGGCTCAGCTCGCCGCTGCACCACCTGACGCCGGCCGACGTCGCGGCGCCGGGTCCGGTGGCCGGGCTCGGCAGTGCGGGGCTGGGCGCGTTGAATCCCGCCGCGGCCCAGGGCCCGACGCGCCAGGCCTGCGATGCGAGCGTCGGGAGCTGTGCGTCGCCGCTGCCCTTCGTGGCGGTCGAGCCCCCGCCCGTCACCGCCTGCGCGCCGGGCGTGCCCGGCTGCTAGCAGCGGCCGGGGCGCCGCGCCCCTCCGGCGCGGCGTGACGAGCGAGCGTGAAATGCAATCCTCGTGGAGAGACGAAGGAGGAGATTTCGATGCCCTTCCATCACCTCGCCATCGCCACTCGCGATGTGAAGGCGACCCACGCGTTCTACACCGAGGCGATGGGCTTCGAGCTGGTCAAGGTGGCCGTCGGGCCGGCGGGGAAGCGCGGCTTTGCGAAGCACCTCTTCTACGACACCGGCAACGGCGAGCTGATGGCGTTCTGGGATCTGCACGATCCCGACCTCGATCCCGACTGGTCGCCCGCGATCGCCACCGGGCTCGGCCTGCCCCCGTGGACGAATCACATCGCCTTCGGTGCGTCCGACCGCGACGACCTCGACTTTCGCCGCGAGCGCTGGCTCGAGCACGGCCACGATGTGATGGAAGTCGATCACGGCTGGTGCGTGTCGGTGTACGCGACCGATCCGAACGGCATCCTCGTCGAGTTCTGTACGACGACGGCCGACTTCGCCGATCCCGAGGAGGCGCGGCGGAAGCTCGACGATCCCGCGCCCGCCCTCGACCCCGAACCCCCGACCCGGGTCTTCCGCGCCAGACGCTGAACGACCCACCATCTCTGGAGCTCCGATGTCCTGCGTTCGAACCGCTGCCCTGACTCTCCTCTGCTTCCTGCTTCTTCCGCCCGCGGCGTTCGCCCGGGAGGCTTTCCTGATCGGCGTGACCGGCGACGGCGCAGCCACGCCCGAGTCGCTCTTCCTGATCGATTCCGGTGACGCGTCGGCCTCGTTCTTGATGACCCTCGGCAACGGCGACGATGGCGAGGCGATCGCCTGGAACCCCGACGACGACCTGCTCTATCACGCCTCGGGCATCGACCCCGGCCCCCGTTACTGGGAGAGCGTCGACACGGTCCGGAGGACGATCGAGACGTCCGTGTTGGTGACGGGCGCAGGGACGGATGAGCAGGGCGCGATGGTCCACGACCCGTTGACGGGGAACTTCCTGGTCGGGGAGCGCGGCTCCGCGATGTTCTACGAGGTGACCCCGGCGGGGTTCTCGACGCTTCTCGGTTCGCTGCCCGAGACGGTGAAGGGGCTCGCCTTCGTCGGTAGCACGCTCTACGGCATCGCGAAGGAGTCGTCGATTCTCTACGAGCTCGACCCCGCAGATGGATCGTCGCTCGGCACGACGTCGGTCACCCAGGGTGGCCTTCCGATCGACAAGGCGAACGGTCTCGCCACCCACCCGGATACCGACGAGCTGTGGATCATCTCCCAGGTCGGCGGCACCCGGTATCTGGGAACGATCGATCCGGGAACCGGCGTGATCACCACCGTCGGCGCGCTTCCCGACAAGTTCGCGGGAATCGCCTGGGTGCGCGAACCGGTCGTGCTGGTGGGCGTCACCGGCGAATCGGCGTCGGTGCCGGAGACGCTCTACGCGCTCGACGAGACCGACGCGTCGGCGACCCTGTTGATGGCACTCGGCGCTGGCGACGCGGGGGAGGGCATCGCGCTCAACACCGACGACCGCCGCCTCTACCACATCTCCGGCGACGGCTCGTCGAATCGCGTCTGGGAGCGGATCGACGTGATGCGGCGGACGATCGAATCGTCGATCGCCCTCACCGGCTCGACGATCGGCGAGCACAACACGATGGTCTTCGACGCGTCCGGCGACTTCCTGGTCGGGACCGAGCAGGCGGGCTTCTTTACGATCACCCCGGGCGGCTTCTCGACGCCATCGGGCGGAGTGCCCGAATCGATCAAGGGATTCGCTTTCTTCGGACCGCTCTACGGCGCCGCCGCCGCCAGCTCGACGCTCTACACGCTCGACCCGAGCGACGGTTCTCAGCTCACGAGCACGGCGGTGACGCTCGGTGGAAGTGCGGTCGACGGCATGAACGGCCTCGCCACGCATCCGTACACCGGCGAGCTCTGGGGCGTGTTCCGCGACGGGGCCACGCGGACGCTGGGCACGGTCGACCCGAGCACCGGGGTCGTGACGGCGGTGGGCGTGCTGCCCGACGACTTCGAGTCGATCGCGTTCCTGCCCGAGCCCGCTGCGCTGTGGCCCGGGCTCGCGGCGGTGCTCGCGTGCGCGGGGCTGCGCCGGCGGCGTATTGCAAGACTCTGAACGCCGCGCGCGAGGGGGACGGGCGGGCGCGATCGGGTCCGCGCGCTAGCGACCCGGGCCCGGCGCGATCGCGTCGATCGCCTCGAGCACCTCGTCGGGGATCCGGACGCCGGACGCTGCGACGTTGTCCTCGAGCTGCGAGACACGGGTCACACCCACGATCACGCTCGCCACGTTCGGCTCCGCCAGGCACCACGCGAGCGCGAGCTGGGCCATCGAGAGGTCGAGCTTCGCGGCGAGCGGGGCGAGCTGGTCGGCGCGCGCGAGCGACGCGTCCGACAGGAAGTCGGTCATGAAGACGTTGCGGACCTCGTCCTCGGCGCGGCTTCCGCTCGGTCGTTCACCTCCGCTGTACTTCCCGGTCAGCGCGCCCTGGGCGAGCGGGCTGAACACCACCTGGGAGATGCCCTCGCGTCGCGAGACCGGGACGACCTCCTTCTCGATGCCGCGTCGCAACACGTTGTACTGGGGCTGGTTCGAGATCGGACGGTAGGCGCCGGCGGCGTCGGCCGTGCGGCAGGCGTCGACGAGCTGGGACGCGCGCCACTCGGAGACGCCCCAGTAGAGCACCTTCCCCTGACGGATCAGGTCCTCGAAGGCGCGCACCGTCTCGTCCATCGGGACGGACGGGTCGGGCCGATGACACTGCATGAGGTCGATGTAGTCGGTGCCGAGACGGCGGAGCGAATCGTGCACGCTCTCGAAGATGTGCTTGCGCGAGAGTCCGCGATCGTTGGGAAGATCGGACATCGGGAAGAAGCACTTCGTGGCGATCACCACGTGGCGGCGCGGGATCTCGGCGAGCGCCTCTCCGAGCGCCTCCTCGGCCTCGCCATTGGAGTAGACGTCGGCCGTGTCGAAGAAGTTGACGCCGAGGTCGAAGGCGCGGGTCACGATCTCGCGCGTCGCCTTGCGGTCGACGCTGGAGCCGAGCGTGAGCCAGGAGCCGAGTGACACGGTGCTGACGTCGAGTCCGCTGCGACCGAGCTTGCGATATTCCATGGCCGGCATTCTACACTGGCGCGATGCCGGCACTCGCGTCGAAGACCGAACCGGGTTGGGCGGAGCGCGTGCTCGCCGCGCCCGACGAACTGCTGATCGACCACGCGCACTGCGAGAAGAAGGCCGCGGGCACCGCGATCAACCTGATCTTCCGCTATCCGCAACGACACTTCCTGCTGGAGCCGCTGTCGCGTCTCGCTCGGGAGGAGCTGGTGCACTTCGAGCAGGTCGTCGCGCTGCTGGCGCGCCGGGGCGTGGCGTTCGGGTTCCAGAAGCCGGCGCCCTACGCGGGCCGCCTGCGCGAGGGGATGCGCACCCACGAGCCCGCTCGCCTGATCGACACCCTGCTCTGCTGTGCGTTGATCGAGGCGCGCAGCTGTGAGCGCTTCCAACTGCTCGCCGAGACGGCCGAGGACCCCGAGCTGCGCGACCTCTTCGGCGGACTGCGCGCCGCCGAGGCGCGCCACCGCGGCGTCTACGTCGACCTCGCCGAAAGACTCGCCGCCGCCGAAGTCGTGGGCGAGCGCCTCGCCGAGCTCGCCGAGCACGAGGCGCGCGTGCTCGCCGACTCGCCGCCGCTTCCGCGCATCCACGCTTGATGCATGGGACGCGCATCCACGCTTGACGCGTCGGACGCGCATCCACGCTTGACGCGTGAGACCCGTCCCGGCACCTTGCGGCTCCTTTCCAATCCAGACGACCGAGGGAGAACGCGATGGGTGTGACGACGGAGCGGGTGGAGATCCCGATCGAGGGCGGGGGAACGATGGGCGGCTATCTCGCGCGGCCCGAGGGCGACGCGATCCTGCCGGGCGTGATCGTCTACATGGAGATCTTCGGGATCAATTCGCACATCCGCGACGTCACCGAGCGCGTCGCCGCCGAGGGCTACGTGGCGCTCGCGCCCGACTACTTCCACCGCACTGGTCCCGGCGTCGAATACGCCTACGACGACGACGGCATGGGGAAGGGCATGGCGCTGCTCAACCAGCTCGACGCCGACGAGATGATCGCCGACGCACGCGCCTCGCTCGCGCACCTCCGCGGCCGCGGCGATACCACCGACAAGATCGGCGCGATGGGCTTCTGCATCGGCGGTCACATGACCTACCTCACCGCCTGCGAAACCGACGTCACCGCGGCCGCGAGCTTCTACGGCGGCGGCATCGCCGCGCCGCAGGGGATGGGCGGCAAGCCCTCGACGGTGAGCCGCACGGGAGGGATCTCCGGGCGCATCCTCTGTCTCTTCGGCGCCGAGGACGGGATGATCCCCAGCGACCAGGTCGACCAGATCAAGGCCGCGCTCGCCGAGAACGACATCGACCACGAGGTCGTCGTCTATCCCGGCGCCGACCACGGGTTCTTCTGCGACCAGCGGGCGACCTACCAGAAGGAAGCCGCATCCGACGCCTGGGAGCGCGTGAAGACGCTCTTCCGCGCGAGGCTCGCCTAGCACGCGAGTTCGCGTCTGGGGGGCCCGCTCAGCGCGACTCGACGCGCAGCGCGCAGAGCTGGCCCTCGGGCTGCCCCGCGATCACGAGGACGTCCGGGGTCGTGTAGTCGACCGCGGGCTCTCCGGGGCGCACCGCCAGTGCGCCGGGCGCGCGCAGCAGACCGAAGGTGTCGCTGCGCACGGCGGCGAAGGGCGTCTGCTGCGACGCGACGACGAAGCGGTCGGCGGGCCACGGGATCGCGGGATTCCCGGTGAGGTCCATGCGCACGCGTGTGAAGGTGCCGTCGCAGAAGTCGGTCGCGAAGACCTCGCTGCCGGCGTCGTTCGTGGCGACGTGGGTGAACCCCTCGCAGTCGGCGGGCGGAGCGCCGTCGGCCCGCTCCGGGAGGACGAGCGGCGCGTCGGCGGAGAAGATGCGCGCGTCCGGGAAGCCCGGGGTGAGCCCGTCGAGCAGGATCGGCGGTCCGGCGCCGGCGTAGAGCCGCGCGTCGTCGAGCGCGCGGAGGTCGACGGCGTAGAGACGGTTCTGCGACGACGCGCCGAGCCAGCCGACGCGTCGGGTGGGATCGACGGCGATCGCCTCGAAGGAAGGCCCGGCGAAGCCGAGCGGCACGACGGCCGCGATGCGCGGGACGGTCGGGTCGATCACCTCGATCGCCGCCTCGGTGACGACGTTCGCGGCGCCCGTCCCCTGGCCGATCGCACCGGACGTGGTCACGAGCACCAGCTCGCGTCGGTCGGGCGTCACGACGCGCGCGACGCCGGTGGGGTTGAAGCGCTCGGTGAACAGGTACGGCGTCGCGGTGTCGGGCCGCACCTGCGGCGTGCCGCCCCCGTCGATCCATTCGTAGACGAGCACGGTGCCGGGGCGGAAGCGGTTGCCGCCCGCGAAGTTCGAGGTGGCGACGAACAGTCGCCCGGCGGCGACGGCCTTTCCTGCCGTGAACGACGAGAGGTAGGACGGCACGTTCGGGTCGCAGACGGTTGCTCCCGCGATCGGCATCCCGGCGGAATCGAAGGGATCGCGTGGGAAGATGCAGGCGAGGGTGCTGACCGCGGTTCGCAGCGCGCTGTCGCCCGGCGGGGGAAGCAGCGGGTAGCGCCCGGATGGCGTGGCCGGAGGCGTCTCGACCATCACCCCGCGTGGCTGCGCCGACGAGGCGTCGAACAGGGCCACCTGCTCGTAGCTGCTCGTGCTGACGAGGGCGAGGTCGTCGCGCGGGGCGTCGACCCGTCCGGTGATCGGTCCGAGCGGGAAGCCGAGCAGGTTGCGCATCGCCACCTCGTCGTCCACGCCGTCGCCGTCGCTGTCCGTGCCGAGATTCGTGACGGCGAGGATGCGCGGTCGCTCGGCCTCGAGGTCGAGGCTCCACACGGTCGGTGGATCCGGCAGGGCGACGATCGCCTGCCGGGCGGCGTCGGAGAGCAGAGAGAGCCCGGACGGGAACGAGCGCGGGAAGGGCGTGCAACGCGCGTCGATCGGCTCGCTCTCGACGACGAGCCCGCCGCCGCCGCTCCCGCCGCCCTCGCAGGCGAGCGCGAAGACACAGACGAGCGTCACGAGTGTCAGGCGACCCCTCACCAGCGCGCCTCGATGCCGCCGGTCGCGTTGCGACCGGGGCGGGGAAAGGCGAAGGAGTCGCGCACGGCGGTGTCGGTGACGTTGTCGATTCGCGCGAGCACCCAGAGCTCGGGGACGAAGCGCGACACGCCCGAGCCGGGCAGGGCGGCGAGATTGAGCGCGGCGCTCACGTTCCACACCGTGCGTCGCGGCAGGCGCCGGCTGCCGCCCTCGTTCACGAGGATCTCGCCGGTGTGCTCGACCTCTCCGACGAGCTTCCAGACCGTCTCGGGGCCGAGCTGGACGCGCGCGTGGGTCTCGTCCTCCGGTTGGCCCGGCAGGTCGCGGCCGGTGGCGTCGCGCTCGGAATCGAGCCAGGTGTAGGACGCACTCGCGCGCAGGTAGCGCGTGAGCTGGAGCGATCCGGCGAGCTCGATCCCGTCGGTCGTCGCGGAGCCCGTGTTCTCGGGACGCAGCGTGTTCGGGCTGATCTGAAGCCACACGATCGACTCGTCGACCTCGCGCC
>JAHEJV010000483.1 GCA_024638705.1 Deltaproteobacteria bacterium
GGCATCGGCGCCGCACGGGGCGCCGCCGGCGGCGGAACCGGCGGATTCTTCCGCGGGATCTTCCGCAGCCGAAAGCCCGACCCGCTCTACCGGCGCTATGTCGAGACCTGTCTGCGCGAGCGCGGGTACCAGCCGATCGGCTGGAAGTAGACGGCGCCCCATCGGGTGGCTCAGCGCTCCTCGATCGCGGCGCCGTGGGCGATGAAGAGCGCATCGCGGCGCTCCTGATCGACGAACGCGTCGCCGATCCCGGCCGCTTCCCGCACGGCGCGGAGCCGACGGGCGTCGCGGGTGTAGAAGGCGCGCAGACGCCGCAGCTCTTCGCCGACTTCCCCGGCGTCACGTCGCGCGTCGGGCTTCTCGAGCAGGCGCAGGGAGAGGGTCTCGAGCAGGTCGTCGCTCTCCCCGGTGAGCCAGCGCGAAACGGGTGACGCGAGATCGGCGACCCGCCGCAGCGCCACCACCCGCGAGCCGCGCCGTCGCGGCACGTCGCCGAGGCGCGAACGCGGCTCCAGATGTCCGATCCGCGCGAGCGCCGACACCAGCGCGTCGAAGGCGTCGCGACACCGCAGCCGCGACCGGAACACACCGTGCCAGCGCAGGCCGAGTGCTTCGTATGCTTCGGTGTGGGTGGTGAACGCGAGCCAGAGGTCGTCGTTGCGCACCCCGCACCCGACGGCGGGATAGAGGAAGGTGTACGCGCCGTCGACGTTGTACGGCGGGCGCAGCGTGCGGATCAACTCGTTCTCGGCGAGCAGCGCATCGCGCTCGCTCGCCTGGAGCCGCACTTCGAGCTCGCTCGCACAGCGCACCAGCTCGCGCATCTTGCGGTGCGCCTTGCGGCGGCTGGCGTTGCGATAGCTCTGCAGCCGGCGCCGGATGTTCACCGCCTTGCCGGCGTAGAGCACCTGGCCGTCGCCATCCTTGAAGAGATAGACGGCCGGCGCGGCCGGCAGCTCCCGCAGGAGGTCGGCGCCGAACTTGCGATCGAAACGCTTCAATCCCACCCCGCGCGCAACGTAGTGCGGCGCGTGGGCGGGGGCTAGTTGGCGGCGACGGCGCGCGGTCGCCCAGCGAGCTCCACGGCTGATGCCGCGTCTTCCCGTCCGCCTCCACGAAAGAAGAGCGGGCTCCCGGCCCTGCGGCCTGCGGAACCCGCTCTCATTCCGGGTGGTGTGTGGCTGTGGTGCGGGGACTAGGCGCCCTGGACCGGGATCGATCGCGGCCGGCGCTCGGCGCTCTTCGGGAGCACCAGTTCGAGCACGCCGTTGTGCATCTTCGCCGAGACGTTCTCGGAATCGATGCCTTCGGACACTTTGAACTCGCGGTGGTAGGAACCGAGTCGATACTCGGTGTGGAGCGGACTCCATCCCTCGGCGGGGAAGGTCGCGAGCTGGGCGTCGAGCGTGAGCGTTCCCTTCTCGAGCCGTACGTCGACCGTCTTGTCGTCCACGCCCGGCAGGTCGGCGTACACGACGAAGCCGTCCGCGTTCTCGAGGATGTCGACGTCGGGCCGGAACACGCGACCCGGTCGCGTGGTCTCGCCGCCCGGCCGCAGCTCCTGCTTCTCCCGTGCCTGTAGTGCGTCGTTTTCGGTCATGATCTCGTCCTCCCTCAGCTCGCCCGCACCGAGATCTGGCGCGGCTGTGCTTCCGGACTCTTCGGAATGCGGAGCATCAGCACGCCGTTGCGATGGACGGCGTCGATCCGCTCGGCATCGACTGCGGCGGGCAGCTCGAAGCTGCGTCGGAAGCTTCCGGCCTGGCGCTCGCGGCGGTGCAGGCTGGTTTCCTCCCGGCTCGCGTAGTCGATCTTGCGCTCCCCTTCGATCGTGATGGTCGAGCCTTCGAGCGAGACGTGGATGTCCTCGCGCGCCACACCCGGAAGCTCGGCCGTGAGGGTGTACTCGTCTGCGGTCTCGTAGAGGTTCACCGGGGGGAAGACTCCCCGCCAATCGCTCGCCCGCTCCGATGCACCGCCGAAGCGGTTGAACAGCAGATCCATTTCGCGTCGGAGCTGGTCGAGGCCACCCCACGGTTCCGCAGCCCAGGGTCGATAGACGCTGTACTGAGCCATGGTGGGTCTCCTTGATTCGTGTTTGCCCTGGAGCGACGGCACCGCGCCGTTCACCCCGATCGTTCCTGCGAGAATTCGTCGTCACCCGCGGCGTGCTGTCAAGGGAGGGAACGTCGGGTGGCGACGACGAAACGCTCGAAGGCGCGCCTTCCGCCCACCGCCAGGCGTCCCTGCCACGTCGCGCGCCGCGCCAGGGCGCGCCGAATCGCGGGGACGGCACGACGGGCGGTCTCGCGCCCGATCTCGGCGACCTCGGCGGTGCGGTGGATGTCGAACATCCCGACGGCGGGAACCGGGATCTGCAGCAGGTAGCCGGACGCTCCGCTCGCTGTTGCGGAGTCCGTCTGCATGGGGAGAAGAGTGACGGCGATCGCGCCTCGACGGACGCAGTTCAGATGCCGAAGCGCCGCCCGTACTCTTCGGGGTCGCGCCGGTCCCACACGTCGAGCAGACGTAGCGGACCGCCCGGCTCGTCCGACACGTAGATGTGACTGAGGCGGCCCTCGTTCAGCTCGCGTGACTGGCGCAGCACCGACACCGCCTCGAGCGCGCCCGGCGTGAGGCACACCGCGACCTTCTCGGCGTGGCGCTGGTGAGCCGGTCGCAACACCTTCTCCTCGAGCACCCACCACGCCCAGGTCTCGATCGGCATGCCGGCGGGGCGTTCGGGCCGCACCTGATCGATCACCTCCGCGCCGGGGATC
>JAHEJV010000484.1 GCA_024638705.1 Deltaproteobacteria bacterium
AAGTATCTCGGCCTGCCCTTCGCCGTCCTCGCCGCCCCCTTCCAGTACGGCGCGGAGAAGGCGGCGGGCGACCCGGAGCCGGCGCCGAAAGTGCCGCGACTCGACGATCAGCGGCGGCCCGAGATCCGCAACGCGCCAGCCGTGACCGACTACGAGACGACGCAGCTCCAGAACCTCGAGCGCGAGCTCGCGCAGCGCGAGCAGCCCCAGGCCGGCGCGGCGCGCCCCTCTGCGTATCCTTCCCCCGCGCCGACCCGGACGGCGCCCGCACCCTCGGGCGGCAGCTTCGCCGACGAGCTGGCCGCGCTGCGCCAGCGCGCGAACCCGACGCCCGCGCACCCTGTCGTCGCCGCCGCCCCGCCGGCTCCAGATCCTGCACCGGGACGCGCGCCGAGCGCCGCCCCGCCCCCGCCGCCGGTTTCGTCTCCGCGGACCGCGACGCCGCCCTCCTCCGCGACGGGTCGCGTCGCCTCCGGCGAGGTCGACCGCGACGGCGACGGTCGCACCGACCACTGGATCGAGCGGGAAGGCGGCGCGATCGTGCGCGAGCGCTTCGACGAGGACTTCGACGGCCGTGCCGACCGCACGCTCGTCTACGACCCGGCGCTGCGCGAAGTGGTGCGCATCGAAGAGGACAGCGACTTCGACGGCCGCACCGACTCCTGGACCGCGTTCCGCGGCGGGCGCGTCACCGGTCGCCGGGTCGACGGCAACGGTGACGGCCACGTCGACACCTGGAGCTATTACCACGACGGCACGATCACCCGCCTGGAGCGCGACGCCACGGGCGACGGGTTCCGCGATCGCATCGCCTACTACCGGGACGGCCGCCTCGCCCGCGAAGAGCGCGACGACGACGGCGACGGCCGCACCGATCTCGTCCGATACTTCGACGGCGCCGAGCGTGTGGAGCGCGTGGAAGAGGACGCCGACGGCGACGGCGAGATGGACGTCGTGTCGCACTACGAGGGCGGACGCCTGACCCGACGCGAAGTGCTCGACGCGTCGGTCCTCGGCCTCGGCCGCCCGGCGGGCTCGGGAGTCAACTGACAGATGCCGCGCACCCCCATGCAAGGGTTGGGCTTCCTGATCGGCTTCTTCATCGCCCTCTGGCTCTCGCCCTTCGGCGCGAAGGCCGACTCGTTCGCCGATCTCGAGGCGGCGCTCCACCGGGGCGTCAACCAGGTGCGCGGCGAGCGTCACCTGATCCCGCTCGAGCGACGACCCGAGCTCGACGCCGTCGCGCGCGCCCACAGCCTGGACATGGTGAACCGGCACTTCTTCGACCACCGCAATCCCGAGGGCGAGGTCGCGCCCGACCGCCTGATCCGCGCCCGGGTGAGCGGCTTCTCCCTCGCCGCCGAGAACCTGGGCATCACCGACCGGCCCGATCCGAACCGCGAGATCCTCTACGGCTGGATCCAGTCCGAGGTGCACCGCAAGAACCTGTTCGCGCCGGTCTTCAACGCGACGGGCATCGGCATCGCCCGCGCCCCGAACGGATCGCTGGTCTACACCCAGGTCTACGTCACCTACCCGCGGTGATCGCGAGAGGCGTGCAAGCGGCCGCCAGGCCGCGCGCAGCGAGCCGCAGGCGAGCGAAGCCCCCCACGCGCGCGTCCTTGACGCGCGCGTGAAGGCTGGGCGAGCCTGCCCACAACCATGGAAGTCCACCTCGTCGACGGCACCTACGAACTCTTCCGCCACTACTTCGCGGTGCCCGAACACACCAACCGCGACGGGCGCGAGGTGGGCGCCACGCGCGGTGTGCTGACGTCGATGGTCGCGCTGCTCGAGGAAGGCGCGACGCACGTCGGCGTCGCCACCGACCACGTCGTCGAGTCGTTCCGCAACGATCTCTACGACGGCTACAAGACCGGCGAGGGGATCGAGCCCGCGTTGCGCAGCCAGTTCGAGCTGCTCGAAGAGGCGCTCACCGCCGCGGGCATCACGGTCTGGCCTCTGGTCGAGTACGAGGCCGACGACGGTCTCGCCGCCGCGGCCGCCCTCGCCGATGCGGACTCCCGCGTGAAGAAGGTCTTCGTCTGCTCGCCCGACAAGGACCTCGCCCAGTGCGTGCGCGGCACGCGGGTCGTGCAGCTCGATCGCCGGCAACGCATCGTGCGCGACGCTGCCGGCGTGCGCGAGAAGTTCGGCGTCGATCCCGCCTCGATCCCCGACTACCTCGCCCTCGTCGGCGACACCGCCGACGGGTTTCCCGGCCTCCCGGGCTGGGGCGCGAAGTCGTCGGCCACTGTGCTCGGCCACTACGCGCACCTCGAGAAAATCCCCGCGACGCCCGACGACTGGGAAGTGAAGGTGCGCGGCGCGGCGAAGCTCGCGGCCACGCTGGAGGCGCAGCGCGAGGACGCCCTGCTCTTCCGTCGCCTCGCGACGCTCGTGTCCGAGGGCCCGGCGGTCGGTTCCGTCGACGACTGGCGCTGGCGCGGCCCGGGGCAGGGCCTGGAAGAGATGGCCGACTACCTCGACGCCGCGAACCTGCTGCCGCGCATCGAGCGGCTCGCCGCCCGCGTCTAGCCCGCGCAGGCGCCCGCCTTCGCTCCCCTTCGCCTCGCTGCGCGTCGGCCGACCTACTGCGGACGCAGCGTCGCGGTGATGCGGCGGTCGTTCCAGTACACGTCGATCGGCTGGCTCGGATCGACGTGCGGCGGCAGGACCGTGTAGCCGAGCACGCGGTCGCCCTCGGAGAGCGGCCCGAGCGCGCCGTCGAGCACGCCGAACTGGTTGGGGTTGGCAGGATCGGGATGGAACGC
>JAHEJV010000485.1 GCA_024638705.1 Deltaproteobacteria bacterium
ACGAGCTCGTCCTCGAAGAAGAGGCCTACCCCTTCAAAGAGCGGGCGATCGAGGTGCACGAGAAGAATCTCGAGCTGATGAGTGCGGGCATCTACAACCGCTGGGTCGAGAAGAGCCTCGGTCGCCTGGCCGACGTGATGCCCGGCCGCTATGCGAAGTCGGAGGAGACGAGCGGCTGGATCGGGTCGGTCGACCGCTACGCCTACCGCGCGCCGAACGCGCCCGACCTCCTCGCCGGAACACCGGGCGCGACCGCGAGCGACGGCACGGAGCCCGGCGAGCTTGCGGTCGAGGGCGCGGAGCCCGTCGCGCCCGCGACCCCGGAGCCGTCCGTCGCCGAGACCGACGAGGCGCCGGAAACGGCCGAGGAGCCGAGCGAAGAGGCGCCGCCAGTGCCGGCGAACGCCGCCGACGACCTGGCGGCGGAGGGATAGAGCGATGTCCGTCCGACACACCACCCGACCCATGGCCGCAGCTCTGCTCGCGCTGGCCCTCTTCGCGTCGGCCTGCACCACGTCCGGCATCTCCGCGCCCGCGCGCGTCGAGAAGCAGCCCGGCGGCTTCACGATCGAGGAGCAGGTGCGCGTGGGCCTCGGCGCGCGTTCCGACTTCGACGAAGCGCTCGGCCTGCTCCGCGAAGAGCGCTACGACGAGGGCATCGCGCTCCTCGAGGAGCTCGTCGCGTCTTCGCCCGAGCTCACCGCCGCGCACATCAACCTCGGCATCGCCTATCGCGCGACCGATGAGTTCGAGAAGGCGCAGGCGAGCCTGGAACGGGCCGTCGCCCTGAATCCGAAGCATCCCGCGGCGTACAACGAGCTGGGAATCGTGCACCGTCGCCGCGGCCAGTTCGCGCAGGCGCGCGCCGCCTACGAAGAGGCCCTCGACCTCTATCCCGAATACCACTACGCGCGGCGCAACCTGGCGATCCTCTGCGACCTCTTCCTTTCCGATCTCTCCTGCGCTCTCGAGCACTACGAGATCTACACCGAGGCGGTTCCCGACGACGCGCAAGCGGCGATCTGGGTGGCCGACCTGCGCAACCGAGTGGGGAACTGAACGTGCTCCAGAACGTATTCCGCCTCGCGCTCCTCACGACGGCGATCGTTTTTGTGACCGGGGACACCCTTTTCGCAGAAGAGACGACCGACGAGTCCGAGAAGATGATCGGAGGGATGTCGATCGTGGGCAACGACGAAGCGCCCAAGGCACTCGTGATCGTTCCGTGGAAGAGCTCGCAGATGGGCGACACGCTGGACGTTTCGCGGGTCCTCGACGACGGACGACGGCCGGTCGATCGCGACGTCTTCATGCGAGAGCTCGACTACTACGAGATCCGTTCCGGATCACAGACGGGAAGCCCTCGCGGTTCCGAATAGTTTCGATGCACCGGTGCGAGCCGGTCGCGGGAGGAAGAGCTGATGTACTCGATTGTCGAATTCTTCGTGACGGGCGGACCGTTCATGTATCCGATCCTGATCGTCTTCGCGGTGGGCGCGGCGATCGCCGTCGAGCGCTACGTCACGCTCACGCGGGTGACGAACAAGAACCAGAGCGTGTGGACCGACATCCAGGCGGCCCTGGTCGAGGGCGACTTCGACAAGGCGCGCGAGATGACGGACAACGACGACTCCACCATCTCTCAGCTCCTCGGCATGGGTCTCGCGCGCCAGGGCGGCGTCCGCCGGCGCGAAGACATCGAGATCGCCATGGAAGAGAGCATGATGGAGATCATCCCGCAGCTCGAGAAGCGCACGCCCTACGTGGCGCTGATGTCGAGCATCGCGACCCTCCTCGGACTGCTCGGCACGATCATGGGCCTCATCGAGGCGTTCACGGCCGTCGCGAACGCGAACCCGGCCGAGAAGGCCGACCTGCTCTCCGCCAGCATCTCGGTGGCGATGAACACGACCGCGTTCGGACTGATGGTGGCGATCCCCCTGCTCATCACGAACACGGTGCTCACGGCGAAGACCGCCGAGATCATCGACAGCCTCGAGATGGCGTCGGTGAAGGCGCTCAACGTGATCACGGCGAAGGCGAAGCGGCAGATCGAGGCCGAGGCGGCCTAGCATCATGAACAGACGGCACCACTACCGGAGGCACCTCAAAGAGGCGCCCGAGCTGGACATGACCACCTTCCTGAACCTGATGGTGGTGCTCGTCCCCTTCCTGCTGATCACCGCGGTGTTCTCCCGCATCACGATCGTCGAGCTCAGCCTGCCGAGCGCGGCGGGCGGACCGGCGACCAACGAGCCGAGCTTCCGCGTGGAAGTCGTCGTGCGCGATGCCGGACTCGAGATCACCAATGGCTCGTCGGTGATCGCCTCGCTCCCGAAGGCGGAAGGCGAGGAGTACGACCTCGAGCAGCTCGGCGAGATGATGATCTCGTTGAAGCGCGACCATCCCAGCAAGACCGATGCCTCGGTGCTGCTGGAGCCCGAGATCGAGTACGACCACCTGATCCAGGTGATGGACGTCGTGCGCAGCGCGCCGAAGCCCGACGCCGAACCGGGTGACACGACGCGCGTGGCGTTGTTCACCGACATCGCGATCGGAGACGCCCCGTGAAGGTGACACGCCGCATGAAGCGGATGGCGCGACGCCACAAGAAGCCGATGAAGATGAACCTCACCTCGCTGATGGACGTGTTCACCATCCTCGTCTTCTTCCTCCTGGTGAACTCGGCCAACAACGAGGTGCTCGAGACGCCGAAGCAGATCACGCTGCCGGCGTCGGTCGTCGAGGACAAGCCGC
>JAHEJV010000155.1 GCA_024638705.1 Deltaproteobacteria bacterium
TGCGACACCACTTCTGCCAGTGCGCGAAGCCGAGCTCGAAGTTCGACGCGTCGGAGGTCGCGATCGCCTGCATGACCTCGGGCATCGAGGGCGTGGGGCCCGCGCGGAAACGCTCGACCGCGGCCACGCGCTCGGCGGGGAGCTCGGCCGGTGCGATCGGAAGGCCGGTGTTCGAGATGCATACGCGCGCGAAGCGATCCGGGTGCGCGGCGACGAGCCGCAGCCCGATCAGGCCGCCCCAGTCCTGCCCGACGAAGGTGACGCCCTCGAAGTCGTTCGCGAGCAGCCACGCCTCGAGCCAGGCCACCTGGTTGCCGTAGCTGTAGTCGTCGAGGGCGGCGGGCTTGTCCGAGCGGCCGTAGCCGACGAGGTCGGGCGCGACGACGCGCAGCCCCTCGGCCGTGAGCAGCGGGATCATGTGGCGATAGAGATAGGACCAGGTCGGCTGCCCGTGCATGCAGAGCACGATCGCGCCGTCGCGCGGCCCCTCGTCGACGTGGTGGATGCGGAGCGACCCGCCGCCGCCATCGGGCACCTCGGTGTAGTGCGGGGCGCAGGGCCAGCCGGGGAGGTTCGCGAAGCGTTCGTCGGGGGTGCGCAGGATTTTCATGCGGGCAGTCTATACTGCCGCGACCGGCGAGGGGCTCTGCCTCGCAGGCCCGTCGGGGTGTAGCTCAGTGGCTAGAGCCTGAACTTTGGGGGTTCAGCGTCGTGGGTTCGAATCCCACCACCCCGACCATCGGGACGAACCTCGCGAAGCGGCGTCGCTAGCGGACGTCGTTCCAGAGCAGGGTCAGGCGCAGGGGCTCGCCGCCCACGGTGCAGCATGCGGTGCAGCCGTTCGTCAGCGTTCGTTCCGTCACCGGAAGCTCCTCGCGATTCGAGAGGCTGATCGGCAGCGATAGCGTGAACGCCTGCTCGGTGGCGTCGACCTTCTGCTTCGCGATTCCCGCGATCATGTTGGCGATCTCCCCGATTCCATCCTGGAGTTCGGAGCCGTTCTCGACCTCGTCCTCGTCGATTCCGAGCATCGCGGCGATGAAGCGGCGCGCCAGGGGACGCGAGAGCGTCAGCACGAGCATCCGATCCGCGACGGCGCCGCGCATCAGCGGCATGTACGAGGTCACCGCCAGGAGCTCTGGCTCGCCCGGGTCGTCTCCGGTGCGCTGCTTGAGCTCGAGATCGAGCATCGACAGCGACTCGAGCACCTCGCGGGTGGCCTCGACGAAGCAATCCAGTGTGGGATCGACCTCGCTCATCGATCTCTCAACGACGGACGTTCAGCGAGGCGAGCATGCGCGCGGACTCCGCGGCGCAGCGATCGAACTCCTCGATCAACGCGTCCACCTCGTCCCACGGAACACCGAGACGGTCCCACGCGTCGTCGCACAGCGACCCTCCGAGTTCGCCCCATCCATAGCCCTGCCGATCGGCGAGCCAGTCGGCGACATGGATCACCTCGACCGAGCCGCGGATCGATTCGGGCGCTCGTTCGGGCTGATGATGATGGCGGGCGATCTCGATCACGGCGTCGGGCAGGCCCCACGACGTGACCAGCGCGGCGCCCGCATCGGCGTGGCTGAACCCCAGCTCCTCCTGCTCCAGCTCGTGCACCGGAAGCTCGGTGGCGATGCTCTCGTCCAGGAGGGTCTGCATCCGGTCGCCGAGGATCGGCGCGACGATGAGGATGCCGATGTCGTGCATCAGGCCGGCCAGGAAGTACGGGTTGCTCTGGGGCGTTTGCACCGGGACGCCCTTGCAGCGCGACGCGAGCAGGCCCGCCGCGATCCCGCTCGTGAACGAGTGCAGCCAGACGCGTCGTGTGAGGGCCGCGTCCGCGTGGCCGTCGAAGGCGGAGACCACCGCGGCGGCGGTCACGATATCGCGCAGCTGAAGCAGGCCGACGCGCATCACGGCGACCTGCACGCTGTCGAGCTGAGCTCCCATCGGGTTGTAGATCGCCGACGATGCGAGCTTCACCACCCGGCTCGCGATGCCCGGGTCCTCGGACACGAGCGTCGCAACCTCGTCCAGCGACGGCTCGTCCTCGTTCAGCGCAGTCTGCAGCTGCGCGACGACGCTCGGAAAAGTCGGAATCTCGGTCTTCCGGGCCAGGTCCTCCAGCAGGTCTTCGCTCTTCATCGCCAGCTCCCACTCCCCGGGCACGACGCCACATCTCCGTGTCGCGCGAACGGCTTCGACATTCCGGCCCTCACGATTCGCTGCTCTCGCAGCGCTCGTAGAAGAAGTTCCCTTCGAACTCTCTCAACTTGAACCCGTCCATCGCGCCCTGCAGTGATTCGGAAGCGCCCACCATGAGGATTCCGCCGTCGACGAGCGTCTCCGACAGGCGCGCGAGAACGTCCTGCCTGACTTCCGTCGAGAAGTAGATCAGCACGTTGCGACAGAAGACGAGGTCGAACTTCCCCAGGTCCGTATAGGGATCGAGCAGGTTGCGCCGGTGAACCTGCACCAGAGAACGGACGTCGGAGTTCGCCGTCCAGGTCTGGTCGCGCTCTTCGAAGTACTTCTCGCGGAGCTCGGGATCGAGGCCGCGCTCGATCGCGAGCTTGTCGTAGCGGCCCGAGTTCGCGACGAAGAGAGACGAGGGAGAGATGTCCGATGCCACGATCTGGAAGTGCTCGGGCTTTGCGTCCTTTTGCGCCTGGAGGTGTTCGAGGATGGTGATCGCGATCGAGTACGGCTCCTGGCCCGTCGCGCAGGCGGCGCTCCAGATCCGGATACGCGGCTTGCCCGCGGCAATGCTCTCGCACAGCTGGGGAAGGATCGGATCCTGGAGCAGCGCCCACGGTGATTCGTCGCGGAACCACATCGTCTCGTTGGTGGTCATGGCATCGACGACCTGCTCGCATAGCGACGAGTCGGGCTCCGCGCACATGCGGGCGTAGAGTGCGTCGAAGGACTCGCAGCCCTCGCTGTTCACCAGGCTCGCGAGACGGGTCTCGATCAGGTAGCGCCGCGACTCGCCGATCGAGATGCCGGTGCGCTCGGCGATGAAGTCGCGAATCTCCGCGAACTTGGCGTCGGAGAGCGAAAGGCGTTGGGCTTGACTCATTCGGTCCCTCCGATGAGTTCGTCGCTGAAGCGCTGGATGCGCGGCCCGATCTGCTCGAGCGGGAGCACCTCGTCCGCGAGACCGGCCTCCGCGACGCTGCGGGGCATCCCGTAGACGACCGACGACGCTTCGTTCTGAGCGACGCAGCAGGCTCCTTTCTCGCGAAGCGCGCGGATCCCGGCCAGTCCGTCACTGCCCATTCCCGTCATCACCACCGCGAGCACGGGACCGTCGTAGCAACGCGCGACCGATTCGAAGAGCCGGTCTGCCGCGGGGCGGCATCCGTTCACCGGGGGAGCCTCGGTCAGGCGTGTCACCAGACCGTAGGGAGATTGGCCGATCTCGAGATGGCTGCCGGCCGGGGCGATCAGGATCTCTCCCGGCGGAGGCCTCACGCCCGCTCGGGCCACGCTCACGGCGAGAGGGCAGCGAGCGGAAAGTGATCTCGCGAGACTCTCGATGAATCCGACCGGCATGTGCTGCACGATCAGCATGGGCAACCCGAAGCTCGCGTCCAGAGACGGTACGACCCGCTCGAGTGCCTGCGGTCCGCCGGTCGAGACCGCCAGCACGACCAGCCCACGCAGCTCGGTCGCGTCTTCACGTGGGTGTGCGCGGTGCGCTTCCCGCTCGTGGCGCCTGCGGCGCGCGCGAACCAGACGTATGCAGCGATCGAGCTCACGACCCAGCTTCGTCGCCGAGTCTTCGCTCGGCTTTGCGACGACATCGAGGGCACCGAGACTGAGCGCCGTAAGGGTGTCCGAGGAGTCGCACGTGCCCGAGATGATGACGACGCTCGGAGCGGGATCGATCGGAAGCTTCCGGATCGCCTCCAGGGTCTCGAGGCCATCGAGTTCGGGCATCGCGATATCGAGCAGGATGCAGTCGGGAGCGATCTCCTCGATGGACTCGAGGAGCTCGCGGCCATTCGAGAACTCCCCGACGATCGCGACGCCGTCGGAGCGTTCCAGGATCCTGCAGAGGATCTGCCGGTAGGGCTTCGAGTCGTCCACGACGACGATGCGCAGGTCTTCGTTCACGTGGCTTCCTCAAACCCGATATCCGGAGACCAGCTCGTCGAGGCGGTCGGCGAGATCGGCCAGGGCCTTCGAAGATTCATCCACCTCTCGCGCGCCGACCGCGGTCTCGTGGACGCCGCTGCTGACCTCCTGGATGCTCCGCGCCACGTCGTTGGTGGCACTCGCCGCTTCGCCGGTGTTGCGCGCCATCTCGTTGGCGGCGGCCGCAAGCTGCTCGGAGCTGCGCGCTACTTCGGCGGAGCCCGTCGAAGCCTCCTGGACGTTGCGGCTGATCAGGCGAGCCGCGTCGGAGGCGTGGGTGACAGAATCGGCGATGCCGTTGGCACGCGTGCGCTGCTCGCCGGTCAGCGAGGCGATCGTGCGTGAGAACTCGTTCACCTCGTCGATGATGGCGACGATCTCCTGGATCGCGGCGACCGCGTTGCCGGTCTTGCCCTGCATCTCCTCGATCTGGCGTCGGATCTCCTCGGTCGCCTGGGCAGTCTGCTTCGCGAGCGCCTTCACCTCGTTCGCCACGACGGCGAAGCCGCGTCCTGCCTCGCCCGCCGAGGCGGCCTCGATCGTCGCGTTGAGGGCCAGCAGATTCGTCTGTTCGGCGATCTTGTTGATGACGCCGACGACCTGACCGATCTCCTGCGCCGACGTGCCCAGGATTCCCACCGACTCGTTCGTGCGCTTCGCCGTGTCGGTGGCGCGCTCGGCGACGAGCTGGGATTGATTCGCCGCGTCGGCCACCTGACCGAGGGATTCGTTCATCTCCTGGATCTGCTCGGCGACCTCGGAGACGTTCCCCGCCATCGAGTCCGAGTTGACCGCCACCGTCGCGATGTTGGTGGACATCTCCTCCACGGCGGCGGCCACACCGCGGACGTTGTTCGACGACTGCTCCACCGCGCTGGTCACGCCGGCGATGTTGCTCGACATCTCCTCGGTCGCGATCGCGACGGTGTTCGCCTGGCCGTTCATCTGCTCGACGTGGCGGGCCATTCGACCGGCGATGCTGGTGAGATCCGTGGCCGCGCCACTGAGCCCCTGCCCGTAGCTCTTGATCTCCCCCATGCTGTTGCGCAGCGAAGCCAGGAGCCCGCGGAAACCGCGCGCCATCTGGCCGATCTCGTCCTGTCCGAGGTCCTGCGGCTCGAAAGTCAGATCGCCCTTCGCAGCGTGCTCGATCGCCTCGAGCACCTGGCCCACGGGGCGCGTCACGCTGCGCACGAACGCGTGCGCGATCACCACGATCGCCATCACCGCGAGGGCCGCCACGCCGATCACCCACAGCAGGAGCGAACGCTTCGACTCTTCACCGACCTTCGCGAGCTCGGCGACGGCGGCGAAGGCCTCGTCCTGCTCGATCTCGGCGACGATCGCCCAGGTCAGCCCGAGGAGCTCGACACTGCGATAGGCGCTGACCACCGGACGGTCGCCATAGCTCGTCATCAGCCCCGAGCCGGTCTCCCCCGCGAGCGACTTCGTCACGGCGTCGCTCTCCAGGCGGCCGGCGTCGGGGTTGCGAAACGAGTTCGCGACCAGATGCCTCGGATCGTGGAGCGCGTCGGAACGCATGAGTCGGTCGTCTCCGACGAGATAGGTTTCGCCCGTTTCACCCAGGCCCGATCGATCGCTCATCACCTGGGTGATCCGGTCGAGAGGCATCTGGAAGATCGCGATGCCGACCTTCTCTTCCCCGTCGTAGATCGGTGACGCGATGAAGCTCGCAGGCGCTTCGTAGGACGGCGGGTACTGCTCGAAATCCGTGAGGACCGCGTCGCTACCCAGGGAGGCGTCGTTCGCCGCGCGGAAGGCCGCGCCGAAGTTCGTGTCCGCGTAGGGTCCGTCTTCGAGGGAGGTCGTGTAGTCGAGCTCCTTGAACACCGAGTAGACGATGTCGCCGGAATCCGGGTCGACGATGAAGATGTCGTAGTAGCCGAACCGCTCGAGGTAGCTGCGGATCACCGGATGTACCCGACCGTGCAGCTCGTTGTACTCGGTCGGGCTCGCGGCGCGATCGAGGCGATGCTTGGATCCGAGCGGGTATCGATTCGCACGGATGTAGGCGTGCTGGAGAGCGACCGCATCGTCGTCCAGGCCCTGCAGGAAGCGGTCCGTTTCGATCTGGGCTCCGCCGTTCAGCTTCGCGTACTCACGGGCGAACTCTCCGCGGTAGTAGTCGCCGAGTTCTTCGCGCATCCGGTCGATGTCCCCATCGCCGAGGTCGGCGCTCCTGCGATGCTCGGCGAAGCTCTTCCGGAAGCCGACCGCGGCTTCCACGACCATCCGGTCCTCGGAGAACGTGACGACCTGGTCGTGGATCATCTGGAAGTAGTTCTCGATCGCGCCCTTCTTCGCGTCCCGCTGGCCCTCGAGTCGCAGCAGCATCTCGTTGCGCAGCGCCTGATCGGAGACGGACTGGGCCTTCGTCATCGCGGCGCCGGCCCGGTAGTACGAGATCATCGAGGCCGCGGCCAGAGGGGCCACGCCGAGCACCAGGAACAGGGACAAGAGCTTGGTCTTGAGCGACGCGTCATTGAAGAGCTTCATATCGATCCAACCTGTCCGGAGGCGGAAGCTTCCCTTTCTCCGTTCGTTGCGAGAATCGGTCCGACGTCGAGGATCCCGATCGCATGGCTCTCGGTCTTGCAGATTCCCCGGAGCAGGCGTCGGAAACCTTCCTCCAGGTTCGGCGGCACCGGTTCGAGCTGCTCCTCGGTCGGGTTCTCCACGTCGGCGATGGCATCCACGAGCAATCCGATCTTGTCGGGGTGGGTCGTGAGACCCTCCGCATGCCCCTGCGCGAGCTCGGCGTCGGTCTTCAACACCAGCAGCCTCGTCTCGGGACCCACGGGAGCCGCGTCCAGACCGATGCGCGTGCGGAGGTCGAGCACGGTCACGATCTGTCCGCGCAGATTCACGAGGCCTGCGATCCACTCGGGGGCGGTGCGCGCGGGGGTGAGATCGATCTGCCGATTGATCTCGGAAACGAGCCGGAGATTCACGCCATAGAGGTCGTCGCCGAGCCGGAAGCAGCACAGCCCGTGCGGGAACGTCTCGCCGACGGTCGTCGCCCTCACGCCGCGACTCCGGTCGAATCGTCCACGAGTCGCTGTGGATCGAGGAGCAGCGTGACGTGCCCCCCGACCACGGCTCGTCCGAGCACGCAATCCGGATCGGCGGTTTCGCGATCGAGGCAGGCGCTCGTGTGAACCGTGTCCACGACCTCGCGCACGAGGATGCCGGCGGTCGTCCCCTGGATGCGCGGGATCAGGACGAGCAGAGTCGAATCGTCGGGCTCGAAGGGCCGCACGTCGAGGCGATCGTCGAGGCGCAGCAGGCGGAGTCCGCTTCCGCGGTATTGCATGTAGTCACGGCCGTTCACGCATTCGAGGTCGCTCTTCTCGACCCGCTCGAGGCGGACGATGCGATCCACCTCGATGGCGAACCGGTCTTCCGGAGAGGAGGTGAAGACCAGGAGCTCCCGCGATCGATTCGCAGTCGTCGCCTCGTCGGTCGCGACTCGATCGGCCGGCTCGACGTCGTCGAACACCAGCTCGGCCCGTGCCGCGACGCCCGCCACGTCGAGGATCATCGCGACGCGGCCGTCGCCCATGATCGTCGATCCTACGAACGCGCGGCATTCCTTCAGCATCTCCGAGAGAGGCTTCACGACGATCTCTTCCGGATCCTGGATCCGATCGACCACGAGCCCGTACTCCCCGCGGTCGACGCGGAGCACGAGCACGTGGAGTGTGTGATCGAGATCGAGCGCCGCGGTGGCCTCCGCGGTCGTCGCGGCGTCCGGGATCGCGAGCACGTCGGCGAGCCAGATCAGCGGGAGGAGTCCGTCGCGGTGGCGAAGGGTCGGCGTGCCCCGGATCGTTTCGACCCGCTCCGGGATCTCGTCCGCCTGCACGCCGACGATCTCGGCCAGATTGACCTGCGGGATCGCGAACCGTTCCTCACCGACGCCGACGATCAGGGAGGGCAGGATCGCGAGCGTGAGAGGAAGTCGGATGCGCACGGTCGTTCCGATTCCGAGCTCGGATTCGATGTCGATCTTTCCACCGAGCTTCTTGATGTTCGACTGGACCACGTCCATTCCGACGCCGCGCCCGGAGAGATCGGTGACCTCGGTTGCCGTGGAGAATCCTGGCGCGAAGACGAGAGCCCGCGCCTCCGAATCCGAGAGTCGTGCAGCGGCCGCCGCGTCGACGATGCCGCGATCGACGGCGACCGCGCGCATCCTTTCCGCGTCGATGCCACGTCCGTCGTCGGCGATCTCGATGTTGACGAGCCCGTTCTCGTGGGTCGCGGACAGCAAGAGCCTCGCGGTTTCCGGCTTTCCGAGGGCCGCCCGCTCGTCCGCTCGCTCGATCCCATGGTCGAGCGCATTGCGCACCAGGTGGGTCAACGGATCGCCGAGCAGCTCGATGATCGACTTGTCGAGCTCCACGTCTTCGCCGACCAGTTGGAGGTCGACCCGCTTCCCGAGACGGCGCGACATGTCGCGGGCGATCCGGTGGAACCTCCTGAAGACGGAGCCCACGGGTTGCATCCGTGTGTACATGATGTCGCGTTGGAGCTCGCTCGTGACGAGGTCGATGTGGCGCGCCACCCCGCGGAGACCGCCGTCCTCGATGTGATCGAGCTGGCTGATGAGCTGGTTGCGCGCGAGAACCAGCTCGCCGGCCAGGTTCATCAGCTGGTCCAACAAGGGCACCGGGACGCGGATCGACTCGGCGTTCTGCTTCGGCGATGGGCCGCCGAGAGGCGATCCCGCATCCTTCTCGGCGGGAGGCGAGGCCTGGGGGGCGCTCTTGCCGAGGGGGGAGCCCGTCTCCCCGGACGCGCCGGGAGTCTGCGGAGAATCGGGTTCGGCTCCTGCGCTCGGGACGGCCGGCGCGTCCGCACCGCGCTCCGTGAGAGACGCGAGCGATTCGCACTCGTCGTCGACGGACACTTCGAGAAGTTCCGGCAACGCATTCACGAGCTGTCTGAGCTTGTCGAGAGCGCTCAGAAGCGCGTCGGTCATCTCCTCCGCGTACGGAATCTCGCCATCGCGCACCTTCATCAGGAGGTTTTCGCTCGCGTGAGCAAGCTGACCGATGGCGTGAAGGTCGAAGAAGCCCGCGGCGCCCTTGATGCTGTGCACCGCGCGGAAGATCGCGTTCAGCACCTCGGCGCGCCGAGCCTCGTCGTCGCCGGCGATCTCCACGAACAGCTGCTCGACATCCTCGAGATGTTCGAGCGACTCGGTTCGGAACTCGGCGAGCAGTTCGGCGTCTTCTTCGGTCACGGCCCGGATTCTCCGTCGTTCATGCCAGGAAGAACGAAGCGCGCCCGACGCCGTAGCGTTCGAAAGCGACGTCGAACGAGACCGTGCGCGTCGGATTGCTCGTGACTCGACGCATCTCCTCCGGTGCGTCCTCCTGGGAGAGGTGGAGATCCGTGAAACGCACGTGTGCCCAGGTGTCGCCGCAGAGGAGCGCTGCGAGGATGTTCGCGACCTCCTTGAAATTGTCCCGGACCGTCGCGGTGACCTCGCCTTCCTTTGCGATCTCCTCCACGACCTCGGGAGAGATCATTCCGATCGCGCCGCCGCAGGCGGCGGCGAAGTTCACGTCGGAGACGAGCGTCACGAGATACGCGCCATCGTCGCTCTGGTAGCCGGCGATCAGCCCGTCGGACGCGACGGTCTCGGTTTCGGTCACCTTCACCACGTCCTGCACCAGATCCGAGAGCACTCGCTGGAGGTCGTGAGCCTCGGGTTTGCGCGCGATCACGGGCATCGGGCGGTCAATCGATCCACGCGCCGAGCGCGTCCTGGAGATCGTCCGCCGTGAACGGCTTGGTGACGAACGCCTTGGCGCCGGCCTCGCTGGCCTGCCTGCGCATCTCGGAGGTCGCTTCGGTGGTGATGAAGCAGAACGGGATCTCGAGGTTCCGCTTCCCGATCTCTTCCAGAAGCGTGGGACCGTCCATCGTCGGCATGTTCCAGTCGCAGAGCACCAGATCGAAGGGCTTCGCCTCGATCATCGTGAGCGCTTCGCTGCCATCCGCGGCTTCTTCGAAGTCGTGGCCGCCCAGACCCGCCTGGCGAAGCGCTCGAAGCACCATC
>JAHEJV010000156.1 GCA_024638705.1 Deltaproteobacteria bacterium
GATGTGGCCGTCGCGCAGGAAATCCTTCGCCTCGCCGCGTCCGCAGAACCCGAACTCCTCGAGCTGCGTCAGCACGAAGGGCGTGAAGTGGTCGTAGAGCACCGCCGTCTGCACGTCGTCGGGACCGACCCCTGCCGTCGCGTAGAGCTGATCGGCCACGAGCTTCATCTCCGGCAGCGCCGTGATGTCCTCGCTGTAGTAGCGGGTCATCATCTGCTGATCCGTCGTCGCACCCTGCGCCGCCGCGGCGATGCGCACCGGCGGCTGACGCAGGTCGCGCGCGCGATCGAGGCTCGTCACCACCACGGCGACGGCGCCGTCGCTCTCCTGACAGCAATCGAGCAGCCGCAGCGGGTCGACGATCCAGCGCGATTTCTGGTGATCCTCGAGCGTGATCGGCTTCTCGTAGAACCACGCCGCCGGGTTGTTCGCCGCGTGCTTGCGATCGGCCACGGCCACGCGTCCGAAGTCCTCGGTCGTCGCGCCGAACTCGTGCATGTAGCGGCGCGCGTTCATCGCCACCCAACTGGCCGGCGTGAGCAGGCCGTAGGGCGAGTGCCAGCCGAAGTGCACGCCCTCGGCCGTCGCGCGGTTGGGAAGCGCCTGTACCCCGGCGCCGAAGCGCTGCTGCGAGCGCTCGTTCATCGCGCGATAGCACACGACGACGTTACAGACGCCGGTCGCGACCGCCATCGCCGCGTGCAGGATCGGCGCGCACGCCGCGCCGCCGCCGAAGTGGGTGCGCGAGAAGAAGCGCAGGTCGCCGCCGCCGAGCGAGCGGTTGACCTCGATCTCGGGATTGTTGTCCATCGTGAACGTCGACATCCCGTCGACTTCGGAGGGCGCGAGGCCCGCGTCGTCGAGTGCGGCCTTCACTGCCTCGACGGCGAGCTGTAGCTCGCTGCGACCGGACTCCTTCGAGAACTCGGTCGCGCCGATGCCGACGATGGCGGCGCGGTCCTTGAGATCGCTGGCGAGGGAATCGACCGGCGCGCTCATCGCGACGATCCGCTCGGCGGCAGTGCGACCAGCACGTCGCCCACGACGTGGTCGCCGAGACCGTTCGCGCCGCGCACCACGACGGTGACCACGCCGTCCTCCTTCGCCGTCACCTCTCCCGAGAGCGTCATCGTGTCGCCGGGATAATTTGGCGCACCGAGCCGGATGTCGACGCACTTCAAGAGCGCTTCGGGGCCCGCCCAGTCCGTCACATAACGCCCCACCCACCCGTTGGTGGTGAGGATGTTCATGAAGATGTCCTTCGAGCCGCGCTCGCGGGCGAGGGCGGCATCGTGGTGGACGTCCTGGTAGTCGCGCGACGCGATCGCGCCGGCGACGATACGCGTCGCCGTGATCGGCACTTCGAGGGGCGGCAGGACGTCACCCGCGGCGACCTGCTCGTATCGCAGCGTCTCCCGCCCGGCCATCGCTAGGCCGTGGCCTGGGCATGGGCGTCGCTCACGAGATGCGCCCCGAGCTTCGCCAGCGACTCGTTCGCGCCGCCGAGCAGCAGCTCGTTCTGCTTCGCCCACAGGAAGTAGCGGTGGATCGGGTACTCGACGTCGGAGCCGATGCCGCCGTGGAGATGCTGCGCCGTGTGCACGACGCGCTGACCGGCGGACGCGGCCCACCACTTCGCCGCGGCGATCTCCGCGTGGGCGGGAAGGTCGGCCGAAACGCGCCACGCCGCCTGCCACACCATGCTGCGCAGGGCTTCGACGTCGATCCACGCGTCGGCGGCGCGCAACACGACGCCCTGGAAGGTGCCGATCGGCTTCTCGAACTGCTTGCGCTCGGAGATGTACGCCGCGGTGTCCTTCATCGCGCCCTCGGCGACGCCGACCTGGACGGCCGCGAGCGCCAGCGACACGCGGTCTTCGATGAAGCGCACGATCGCCTCGCCCTGCCCGGGCGCGCCGAGCAGCTCCGCGGTGACGCCGGAGAGCAACATCCGCGACTGCGGCTCGCGATGCGTCGCCACCTGGCTTTCGAGCGTCACGCCGGACGCCTGCGGGTCGACGAGGAAGACCGCGAGGCCTTCCGTCGTCTGCGCCGGCACGAGGACGGTGCGGGCGAACTGCGCCGCGGGCACGCACAACTTCTCGCCGTCGATGCGCCAGCCGTCCCCCTCGCGCTTCGCCGACGTGCGCGGCGCCGACGGGTCGGTGCTCGCGTACTCGACCAGCGCGGCCGTGAGCACGGCTTCGTCCTCCGCGACGGGCTTCAGGAAGCGCTCGTGCTGCTCGGGCGTGCCGAACGCGGCGATCGGCAGCGTGCCCATCGCAGCGGTGGCGAGCAGCGGCACCGGCGCGGTGCGCCGCCCCTGCTCTTCGAGCACGCAACAGAGCTCCTCCATCCGAAAGCCGCCGCCCCCCTGGGCCTCGGGCACGACGAGCGCCGTGAGGTTCGCCTTCGCCAGCTCGCTCCACAGCTCGGTGTCGAACCAGTCGCCGCTGCGTTCGAGCTCGAGCAGACGATCGTGGGTGACGCGGTCGTCCAGGATCTGGCGCGCCAGATCGCGGATCGCTTCTTGTTCTTCGGAGAGGGAGAAGTCCATGGGTCCGTCCAGTTCGGGTCAGGGGGTGGATCGGGGTCGGAAGAGCGGCAAGACCAGCTCGTCGTCCACCCGGGTGAATGCGACCTCCACGGGGAGGCCGACGGTGAGATCGGCGGGATCGACGCCGACCACGTTCGACACGAGTCGCGTGCCTTCCTCGAGCGCGATCAGTGCGATCGCGTTCGGGTATTCGAAGGGCGGCACCGGCGGGTGGTGCGCGATGACGTAGCTGTACACCTCGCCGCGCCCCGAAGCGGTGACCGTGTCCCAGTCGAGCGACTGACACGAGGGACACATCGGGCCCGGAGGATGGCGCAGCTTCTCACACGCCTCGCAGCGCTGGATGCGCAGCTCGCCCGCGGCGACCCCCTCCCAGAAGAACGCGTTGTCCTGGTTCTGCGCCGGGCGCGGACGCCGGACGTCGGGCGTCGGCGACTTCGCCGCGGCCTGCGCCGGCGGCTTGAACTTCAGGATCCGGAACGTCATTCGCGCGACTTCCTCGCCCGAGGCGTCGCGGTAGCTCATCTCCTCGTCGACGAAGTGACCGACGCCGAGCGCCGTCTTCTTCTCGTCCGACACGCTCACTACGCGCGACACCATGTGCAGCTCGTCACCGGGCGCGAGGTAGCGGTGGTATTCCTGGCGGCAGTTCGTCGCGACGACCGACGTGTAGCCCGCGGCTTCGAGCAGCTCGATCACACGACCGAGCGCGCCCGTCCGCTTCGGGGCGTCCTCGGACGGCGCGAGCCCGCGCATCGTCCAGGCCTGGAGCATCGTCGGCGGCGCCACGATGCCGCCGTGCACCGACTGCTTCGCGAACGCCTCGTCGGTGTAGACCGGGTTGCGATCCTCCACCGCGTCGCACCAGTGGCGGATCATCGGCTGGTTCACCGGATCGCGCGCCACGAGGGGCTCGCCCTCGCTCCCGATGCAGGCGTCGAGCTGCTTGCGCAGTGTCTCGGGGGTCAACGCGGGTGCCTCGCCTAACGCGCCGAGCGCGGCAGCCCGAGACCGAACATGCCGATCAGCTCGCGCTGCACCTCGTTGACGCCGCCACCGAAGGTGTTGATCTGGCAGTGCCGCCACTCGGTCTCGAGCTCGCCCTTGAGCACCGCTCCCGCGGAGTCGGGCTTCATCGCACCGGGCATCCCGACGATTTCGAGGAGCAGCTGATAGACCTGGATGACCGTCTCGGTGCTGTAGACCTTCGCGGCCGACGCCATCGCCGGGTTGACGACGCCCTGCTCCAGCTCCCACGCCATCCGCCAGTTGAAGAGCTTCATCGCCTCGAGGCGCGCGAACGCCTCGGCGATGCAGGACTGCACCCAGGGCTTCTCTGCGACCGGGCGGCCGTTCTCGGCCTCGGTCTTGCGCGCCCACAGGACGACCTCGTCGTACACCTTCTCGGCGTAGCTGCTGAAGGCCGCCAGGCCGATGCGCTCGTGATTGAGCTGCAGCGTGATCAGCCGCCAGCCCTGGTTCTCCTCCCCGACGAGGTTCTCGACGGGGATCCGCACGTCCTGGTAGTAGGTCATCGTCGTGTGGCCGCCGCCGACGGTGTGGATCGGCGCCCAGGAGAAGCCCTCCGACTTCGTGTCCATGATCAGCATCGAGATGCCCTTGTGCTTCGGGGCGTCCGGGTCGGTGCGCACGGCGAGCCACACGTAGTCGGCGGCGTCTGCGCCGCTGGTGAACATCTTCGTGCCGTTCACGACGTAGTGGTCGCCGTCTCGCACGGCGCTCGTCTCGAGCGACGCGAGGTCGGTGCCGGCGTTCGGCTCGGAGTAGCCGATCGCGAAGTGCACTTCGCCCGCGAGGATCCCGCGGAGGTACTTCTCCTTCTGCGCGTCGGTGCCCATCGACATCAGCGTCGGGCCGACCGTGTTCAGTGTCACGAACGGGATCGGCGCCCCGGCGCGACGCGCCTCTTCGAACCAGATCATCTGCTCGATCGCGGTGCGCCCCTGCCCGCCGTACTCCTTCGGCCAGCCGACGCCGAGCCAGCCGTCCCGACCCATCTGGCGGATGACCTGCTTGTGGAGGTCGCCGGTCTCCAGCCCGCGCAGCTTCGGCTGCATCTCCGGAGTGATCAGCTTCGCGAAGTAGTCACGCAGCTCGGCGCGCAGCGCCTTCTGTTCCGGTGTGGTGTCGATCTGCATCGGTGGGCCCCCTGGCGTCGTTTTTCGGCGACTTAGTCAAGCGACCAAGTAGAATAGCGGCTCGAAACGGGTCCGCCGAGGCCTCGGGCACGGCGCGCGGGGTCCGCGCGGGGCCCGCTACTCGCCCGGATCAGGCGTCACGAAGAGCGGCGTGGGGGTCAGGTCGAGGCGCAGACGCCCCTCGGCTCCAAGGCCGTCGCTCACCAGCGGCTCGGTCGTGCCGGTGTCCGTGATCAGCTGCTCGAGCCAGAGCGCGTCGACGCCGGTGTGGATCGTGAAGGTCTTCACCGGCGGCGGGTGGCCGGGCCGCACGAACCCCGGCGGGTCGTACCACGCCACCCAGGCCGGGCCCGCCTCGCCGTCGAGGGCGAAGAGGGCCACGCCGGGCTCGGTCGTGGGTGCGCGCACGACCCGGCTGCGCCCGCGCAGCAACGCGTCGAGCTGCGCCGCCGCGTAATAAACGGGATAGGCCCCGCCACTTTCGGGATCGAGCCAGCCCGACCACGCCGCGAGCCCGCCGACCTCCTCGAGCGCGGACGCCGTCCAGCCCGTCGCATCGAAGGCGCTGCCGAGCTCGGCGCGCGTCACGCCGCGACTCGCGGCGAGGACCGCCTTGTGCGCGACGTCGCGCGCGACGTGGCCGCGCACCCAGGCCGTCGTGCCGACCTCCCGTGCGAGCAGGTCGAAGAAGAGGTGTTCGAGCGCACAGCGATCGGCCGCCGCCGTCCGCAGGTCGAAGTAGTAGCGCTCGGAGCGCCGGTCGCAGCGCGCGTTCGTTAGCGGGTCGGCGAGCGGACGCGCGACACCGCCGACGACCTCGACCGGCACGTCGGGCGTGCGACGCGCGAGCCAACCGAGCCACGCGTCGAGCTCGTCGGGCGAGCCCGACGCCGCGAGGCTCCACGCATCGAAGCCGCGTGTTTCGGCCAGGCGCTCGATCCGGGCGGCGCTGTCGCCCGGCGGATCGCCCCGGGCGCGGAACGGAGGCAGGACGAGCCGCGCCTCGGGCGAGGCGGCGCGCATCTCTGCATGCACCCGCGAGAGCAGTGCGGGCAAAGCGACGAACGGCTCGACGCCGCCGGCTTCGAGATGGCCGCCCAGTCGGAAGCGCCGGACCGGTGCGACCAGCCCGTCCATGTCGGCCTCGCCGTCGGCGTCGTAGCGCTCGACGACGCGGCCCACCCACGCCGCGAACGCAGCGAGTCGCGCGGGTGCGGGGACCACGCGAAGGGCCTCGGTCGCGTCGGGCGCCGGCGCACCGACGAAGTCGAGACAGAGCGCGAGATCGCGGAGACCGGCCGCGTGCACTTCGCGCACCCAGGCGTCGATCGGGGCCCAGGCGGGCTCGCGGGACGGCGTCGCGGCATCGCTCGCCTCGTGCCAGCGCAACAGGTCGCACGGCGCGTTCGCCGCGCGAACGCCGGCGTGGTCGAGCATCCGCGCCGCGTCGCCGGCGCCTGCGGAGGGCAACGCCACCGCGACGGCGAGCGGACCGGGAGGGAAGCGATGCGCCTCGGCTTCCGTCTCCGTCCCGTCGACCGCGCTCCAGGCGCTCGGCCAGACATCCGGCCAACCGTCGGGCCAGGGCGACGCGCACCCGACGAACACCCCGACCGCGAGCGGCGCGACCACCAGCCAGCGGACGCGGTGCGAACGCGACACGGAGGGAAGGGAGCAGCGCCGCATCATGCCGCGCCAGCTTAGTCCGGATCGCGCGGTTCCGATTGCGGGGAAATCAGCCGGCTCCGGCAGACGGATCGCGCAGCGGCACCGACAAGCCGCTTCCCGAGCTCGCCACTTCCTCTTCCGTCTCCGTCTCGACGATCTGTCGGCCGAGCGCGTGGATCTCCGGAATCTCGGCGTCGGCGAGCGGCGCCAGGTACTCCTTCCGCGCGAGCGCGGCGTCGACGACCGGTGCGAGGCGCTCCGCCTTCTCCTTCTCGCGCGCGTGCTCGCGGTCCTTGAACTCGGGCATCACCTCGCGCGCGAAGAGCTCGAGCGATTCGCAGATGTGCTCGTGGCGGTTCCTCCCGCCCTGCTGGATGAAGATCACCTGGTCGACACCGGTCTCCTCGAAGGCCGAAAGGTGTTCGCGGAGTTGCGCCGGCGTCCCGATGCCGCGCGAGGCGCCGGCGGGCGGGAGCGCGTCGCGCGCGCGCTCGAAGTTCGCCCACACATCGGTGCGCCCCGGCTTGTGCGAACCGAAGATGTAATGGTGGCCGAGGCCGTAGCCGAAGAAGCGGAAGCCGTCCTCGCCGCGGCGCTTCGCCTCCGCCTCGTCCTCGTGACAGGAGAAGCCGGTCACCATCGCGATGTTCGGGTTCACCGCGTGCCCGATCGGACGACATTCGCTGGCGAGGATCTCGTGATACTCGGACACCCATTTGCGCGCCTCGGACGGATCGACGAACGCGAAGGTGAGCGCTCCGATGCCCAGCCGCGCGGCGAGATGGATCGTCTCCCGGTTGCTGCACGCCACCCACAAGGGCGGATGCGGTTTCTGCACCGGCTTCGGGACGACGTTGCGGCACGGCATCGAGAAGTACTTCCCCTCGAAGCCGGGATAGGGATCCATCGCCATCATGTTCGCGGTCTGCTCGAGCGCTTCGAGCCACATCGCGCGCTTCTCATCGACGTCGATGCCGAACCCGGCGAGCTCGGCGAGCGACGACGACTCGCCGGTGCCGAAGTCGACGCGACCGCGGGAGACGAGGTCGAGAGTGGCGATGCGTTCGGCGACCCGCGCCGGCGGGTTGTACTTCGGCGGCATCAGCACGATCCCGTGTCCGAGCCGGAGGTTCTGCGTGCGCTGACTGCACGCGGCGAGGAACACCTCGGGCGCCGACGAGTGCGAATACTCCTCGAGGAAGTGGTGCTCGACCTCCCACGCGTAGTCGAGGCCGAGGCGGTCGGCGAGCTCGACCTGATCGAGGGCTTCGTGGAAGAGGCGCTCCTCGGCGCCGTCGTCCCAGGGTCGGGGAAGCTGGTGCTCGTAGAAGATTCCGAACTTCATGGTCACTCCAGGTGCGAGGCGACATGCTATCCCGGCCAGCCCCGCGCTCGAAACCGCGTCCGGATCGAGCCAGGCGACGCCGCGCGAGTATAATGCCGGCGTGGGTGGCCCCCTGATCTTCATCACCGGCGCTTCGAGCGGGATCGGACACGCGATGGCGCGCACGGTGCCGTTCGAAGGCGCCCGGGTCATCGACGTGAGCCGTCGCGGTGGTGAGGGCGCCCTGCACTTCGCCGCCGACCTCTCCGACCCGGCGTCGTGGGCCGACGTCGCCGCGCTCTTCGAGAAGGAGATGGACGGCTTCGACGGTGAGCGCGTCGTGCTCGTACACAGCGCGGGCACCCTCGAGCCGATCGGATTCGCCGGCGAGGTCGATCGCGAGGGTTATGCGCGACAGGCCATCCTCAACGCCGCCGCCCCGCTCGCCCTCGGCGACTCCTTCCTGCACGCCGCCAAGAACACCAGCGCGCCTTGCACGCTGCTCTTCATCGGCTCGGGCGCGTCGACGAACGTCTACGAGGGCTGGTCGGCCTACTGCGCCGGCAAGGCCGCCGTCGATCACTGGGTGCGCACGGTCGGCGCCGAGCAGAAGCGACGCGGGGATCGCTGTCGCGTCGTCTGCGTCGCGCCCGGCGTCGTCGAGACCGCGATGCAGGAGCAGATCCGCGCGATGAACGAGGACGCCTTCCCCGAGGTCGAGCGTTTCCGGCTGCTGCATCGCCAGGGGGCCTTGCGCGACGCAGACGACGCGGCGCGCGATCTCTGGGAGATCGTCGAGTCCGACACCTTCCCGAACGGGTCGGTGATGGACCTGCGCAGCTGAATGCGGTGAGCGCGTGAACGGCTGGCGCGTGTTCGGGCTGCTGTCCGTCGTCGCGACGGCGGCCTTCGTCGCGACGATCTCGGCGTTCGGCACCGAGGAAGCCGGCATCCGCGCGCTCGTGCGCACCACCGCGCGCATCTCCTTCGCGATCTTCGTGCCCGTCTATCTCGCATCCCCGCTGCGACGGCTGTGGCCGAACGCGGCGACGCGCTGGGTGCTGCGCAATCGCCGCTATCTCGGCGTCTCCTTCGCCTGGGCGCACGGTCTGCACCTGCTCGCGATCGGCATGCTGGTCGTGCTGCAGGGCGACGCCTTCGAGAGCAATCTCGCGACGATCGTGTTCGGTGGAATCACCTACGTCCTGATGTTCGGGATGGCGGCCACGTCCTTCGATCGCAGCGCGCGCTGGCTCGGCCCGAAGCGCTGGTACCTTCTCCACCGCAGCGGGATCCACATGATCTGGCTCCTGTTCACGATCCTGTGGACGAGCCTCGCCGCCAACTCGACGCTCTATCTGGCCCTCACCGTCACGTCCTTCGGCCTGCCCCTCGTACGGATCGCCGGCAACCGGAAGCGTCGGTCGACGGCGGCGCGTCCCGCCGAATCCTGAACTGCGCTAGCCTGCGCGCCCGCAGCGCCGTCCGGCGCCTCGAAACGATTCCATGATCGACGTCGAACAAGAACGAATCGCCCAGGGCGTCTCCGACGACGAATGGCGCGAAGACACGCGCTACTGCCACGCGTTGCGCGTCGCCCGTGTCGTCGAGGAAACGCACGACGCGATGTCGATCGTCTTCGAGGTGCCCGAGGTGCTCCGCGAAGAGTTCGCCTACGAAGCCGGCCAGTTCCTCAGCTTCAAGGTCCCCTTCGAGGGCCGCGTGCTCACCCGCAGCTATTCGCTGTCGAGCTCTCCCGAAGTGGACGACGCCCACAAGGTGACGGTGAAGCGCGTCGACGACGGTCGCATCTCGAACTGGATGAACGACCGCGTACGAGAGGAGTCGCGGCTGATGGTCGTGCCGCCGGCCGGCCTCTTCGTGCTCGATCCGGATTCCTCCCGCGACCTCATGCTCTGGAGTGGCGGCAGCGGCATCACGCCCTGCATATCGATCGTCAAGACCGCCCTCGCGAAGACGCAGCGCCGGATGCTCCTCGTCTACGCCAACCGCGACGCGCGGTCGATCATCTTCCAGAGCGAGCTGGAAGCCCTGTGCGCCGCGCACCCCGACCGGCTCCAGGTGATCCACCGGCTCGACGATTCCGACGGCTTCATCACCGCGCCCGACGTCGTCTCCCACCTCGGCGGCAATCTCGAGCGCGAGCACTATCTCTGTGGCCCGGGCGCGTTCATGGACACGGTGGAAGACGCCCTGCACGAGGCGGGCGTCGCGCGCGATCACATCCACATCGAGCGCTTCGTCTCGCCCCACGACCACGTGGGCGAAGCGCCTCCGCCCACGCCGCCGACCCCTGACGAGGTGGCGCCCGAGAAGATCACGATCGTCCTCGACGGCAAGGAGCACGCGATCGCTTACGAAGCGGGCGAGCGCGTCCTCGACGCCGCCCGCCGCGCCGGCCTCGACCCGCCCTTCTCCTGCGAAGAGGGCTACTGCTCGTGCTGCATGGCGAAGCTCGCGAGCGGCGAGGCGAAGATGGCCACCAACGACTGCCTGAC
>JAHEJV010000486.1 GCA_024638705.1 Deltaproteobacteria bacterium
CACGCGGACGCCGCGCGCGTGGCCGGAGTCCATCATCACCTGCGCGACCTCGCGCACCAGGTCCTCTTGGATCTGGAAGCGCCGCGACAGCGCGTCGACCAGGCGCGGCAGCTTGCCGAGGCCCAGGATGCGATCGCCGGGCACGTAGGCGACGTCCACCTCGCCGAAGAAGGGCAGGAAGTGGTGCGCGCAGATCGAATAGAAGGCGATGTCGTTCACCTCCACCGATCCCGGGCGCTCGCCGTCCTCGAGCATGCGCGTCGTCTTCAGGAGGCTCGTCGGATCGACCGTGTAGCCCGAAAGCAGCTCCTTGAAGGCGCGCGCGATGCGCTCGTCGGTGCCGGGTTCGGCGAACCAGCGCAGGGCGCGGGGATCATCGGTCACTTCCTTGGCGAGCCATTCGACCAGCTTCATCGTGTCTCCGTGGCAGGGGGCGGGAACGGGTTCTTCGGGAGGGGGGGAGGGCAGCGCAGCCGGACGTTAGCGGGTCGAGGCGCGAGGGCCGCCCGCCGGACGCGCGGCGGCCCGGGGCTCGGCCCCGGAGAGCCGCGTGACGCCGCGCTCGAGTGCGCGCCAGAAGCCGATCGCGTCGAGCGGCGGGTTCAGCCAGCCGCTGGTGATGCAGTAGTCGCTCTCGTGCGGCGCGCGGTGGTGTCGGCCATGGCGGTGGGGCGAGAGGATCCATCCCCGCCGCTGGAGTCGGCGGACGAGGCGCGGCGGCGCCGGGTCGTGCGACCACTGGTGCAGCTGGTTCGCGGCGGCCCCGACGAGCCCGAGCGAGACGAAGCCCGCGTAGAGCAGCGGGTGCGCGCCGAGCCAGACGTCGAGGGGCGGCAGCGTCATCACGGCAAAGCCGAGGCAGGCGCCCGCCGCCGGCTGGCCGTTCACGTCGATCCAGTCGTGGTCGAGCATCGCGAGCGGCGTCGCGTGGTGCTGGTGGAAGGACCGGATCACGCTCTCGCCGATCCAAGGCGTGTCTTCGTCGCCCCAGGTGTCGCAGGCCCAGTGCACGAGACCGGTGATCGCGTCGGCGACGAGGACGCCGAGGAGCAGGCCGCCTGCGATCGGGAGGAAGCGCGACGCATCGAGCGTGGCCGCGAGCGCGCCGAGATGGACGGCTCCGAGCACGCCGGTGCCCAGAATGGCCGTCGCGTAGAGCGCGCGCGCCACGCGCTCGCCGTGGCGGTGGGAAACGCTCGAGCGTCTCGCCGTCCCTTCGAGCATCTGCTCTCCTTCACTTGCCGCGCCAGGGCGGCGCGCGGCCCCCGGATGCTATTCCGGGAGCGTCCAGCGCAGGGGAAGTTCTTCGAGTCCGCGGAAGAAGAGCCACGGACGCCAGCGGGGCGCATCGCTCGCGAGCGCGAGATGGGGCAATCGCCGCAACACGCTGCGGAAGGCGAGGGTCGCTTCGAGCCGCGAGAGCGGCGCGCCGAGGCAGAAGTGGATGCCCCATCCGAAGGCGAGGTGACGGTTGGGGCGGCGGCCGAGGTCGAGCGTGTCGGCGTCGGGAAACTGCCGCGGGTCGCGATTCGCCGAGGAGAGGATCGGCAGCACGCGGTCGCCGCGTCGGATCGCGGCGCCGCGCAGGTCGACGTCTTCGGTCGCGATCTTGAGCGTGGAAGGCACCGGCGACTCGACGCGCAGTAGCTCTTCGACGGCGCTCGGCGCGAGGCCCGGGTCGGCGCGCAGTCGCGCGAGCTGGTCCGGATGGCGCAGCAGGAGGAACAGACCGTTCGCGAGCAGGTTCGTCGTCGTCTCGTGTCCGGCGAAGAGCAGCAGCACGCAGTTCGAAACGATCTCGTCCTCCCCCAGCGTGTGGCCCTCGTGCTCGGCGCGCAGCATCAGGCCCATCAGGTCGTCGGTCGGGGCGCGGCGCTTCTCGCGCAGGAGTGCGCGGAAGTAGTCGGCGAGGCTCTCGACGCCGGTGCGGGCCTCGGCGAAGTTGTCCTCCGCGACGACCGAGCCCCCGAGGTAGACCGCGAGCTGGTCGGACCACTCCTTGATCGACTCGATGTCCTCGGCGGGCGCGCCGAGCAGCATCGAGATCACGAGCGCCGGGAGTGGAAACGCGAAGTCCGTGACGAAGTCCATCTCACCGCGCGCGACCTGCGCGTCGAGGAGCGCTTCGATCGCGGCCTGGATGCGCGGCCGGTTCTTCTCGAGCTGGCGCGGGGTGAAGGTCTTCTGGAGCAGGCCGCGCAGGCGCGTGTGGTCGGGCGGATCGCGGAACACGAGCCAGTCGGCGAGCACCGCCGCGACGGCGCGCACGTCCGGGCGCACGCTCTCGGGGGCGGCGCGCACGTCCCGGAAGCGGTCGGAGGAGAAGACGCCGGGCTGGTTCCACACCGCGAGGACGTCCGCATAGCGCGTCACCACCCAGGCATCGAGCGAATCGCTCCGGTGCACGGGGTCGTGATCGCGCAGCCAGGCGTACACGGGATAGGGGTCGCGCGCGTTCTCCGGCCGCTTCAGATCGAGATCGGGGCGCATCGCGAGAAGGCTACAATGCGCGCGATGTACGAGCCCGAAGCCTCGTCGTTCGAAGCCCTGTCGCCGGAAGCCTTCGCCGATTCGCTGCGCGCGCTGATCGCCGATCGCCGGAGCTTCGGCGGGCATCCGCTCTGGCACCGGATCTACGAGGGCGAAGTCGACCGCGCGGGGCTCCAGCAGTTCGCGGTGCAGTTCTTCCTGCAGGTCCGCGAATTTCCCCGCGCGGTCAGCGGGCTGCATGCGCGCTGCCCGCACGCC
>JAHEJV010000157.1 GCA_024638705.1 Deltaproteobacteria bacterium
GAGGGTCATCCCGAGGTATGCGCCCACGATGGCGAAGCCCGGCCACCACTTGCCCGGGCCCGAAGCGAAGAGCGCGATCCAGAAGAAAGGTGCGGTGAAGTTCGGCTTCACGAGCGCGAGGACCATCAACCCGACGGCGATCGCGTCCCGGCCGGGGCGAGGGGTCCGACTCCGGAAGAGACACAATGCGGTGACGAGCACGGGCAGGATGAGGATGCCGAGCTGACCGTTGCCGATCGTGGCGCGGCAGGCGTAGAAGAGCGGCACGAGCCCGACGACGAACTGGAAGGGAAGGGATTCCACCCTGCTGGCGCGGACGAGGATGCGGACCAGCCAGACGAGGAAGAGCACCGTGACGCCGGCCCAGAGGAAGCGCGTCGCGGTGAAGTCGAGCCCGCCGAAGAAGGGCCAGAGCATCAGGTAGCTGGCGGGGGGATAGACGGCGCTCGGGATCGTCTCGTAGACGGGAACGCCGGCGAACCAGCCCTGGGTCGCCTTCGAGAAGACCCGTACGTCGATCGCGGCCTTGCCGCCCTGGAAGAGGAGGCGGTCGAACTCCTGCACGAGCCGGTTGCCCGCGGACGCGGTGAGCAGCGCGACGAGTCCCCACTGCACCCAGCCGGGAATCGAGCCCATGACGGTCGCGGACGTGGCGGAACGTTCCTCAGCCATCGTCGAACGCGATCGATTCCCCGAGCAGGCTCGTCCAGCGGCGTTCGTCGTACTTCGGGATCTCCGCCCACTCCTCGAAGCCACGCCGTGTATGATGCCCCTCGCGCTGTAGGGGAACCATGGGTCGCTTCGTGCTGCTTGCCTGGCTCGTCACTGTCGCTCTCGCCTACGCGGCGCTCGGTGGCACGTTCGGGATGTTGATCGAGGGCTACGACCGCGCGCGGATGGCATGGTGGCCGGTGCTCGCGACCGTCGCGTCCGGCGTCGTCGCGTTCGCGCTCACGGTACGTTGGCAGATGCGTCCCGGTGGCGCCGCCGGCGACACCCCGACCCCGAGCGCGCGCCGCCGCTTCCTCGTCGGCGCCGCGACCACCGGCGCCGGCGTGATGGCCAGCGCGGCCGCCGTCGTCGCGCGCAACTTCGGCTGGTTCGACACCTCCGCGCGCCACATCTTCCTCGTGTCGCCGCCCCAGGTGGCGCCCGAGTACGAGAAGGCCTGGGCCGGCTCGACGGTGCGCGAGTACCGCCGGCTCGGACGCACCGACGCGCGCGTGTCCGACATCTCGCTCGGCTCGGGCAGCTCGACGGGCGGACGCCTCAACGTCGCCGCGGCCCGCTATGCGATCGAGCAGGGCATCAACTACTTCGACACGGCGCCCGACTACGCGGCCGAGGGTTCGGAGAAGATCCTCGGCGAGGCGATGAAAGGCCATCGCCACCAGATGTTCCTCGCCACGAAATTCTGCAATCCCCACGGCCACCTCGGGCCGGGCGACAGCGTCGCCGACTACATGGAGGCGGTGGAGGCCAGCCTGGTGCGCCTCCAGACCGACTACGTCGACCTGATCCACGTGCATTCCTGCGACTCGGTGGCGCGATTGCTCGACCCGAACGTGCACGAGGCCTTCGACCGCTTGAAGGAGCAGGGGAAGGCGCGCTTCCTCGGCGTCTCGACGCACACGCCCGACCTCGAGACGGTCGCAACCGCCGCCCTCGACAGCGGCCGCTTCGACGTGATGATGCTCGCCTATCACTTCGGCGCGTGGCCGAAGCTCGCCGAGATCATCGACCGCGCGGCGCGCGAGGACGTCGGCGTCGTCGCGATGAAAACGCTGCGCGGCGCGAAACACGAGGGCCTGTTGTGGTCGCGCGACGAGCGCGACACCTACTGTCAGGCGGCGTTCAAGTGGGTGCTGGCGAATCCGGCCGTCTCCGCGCTGGTCATCTCGATCTGGGACCAGAAGCAGATCGACGAGTACCTCTACGCCTCGGGTGCGCGACTCGAAGCGCGCGATCTCGCCGTGCTCGAGCGCTACCAGGAGCTGACGGCCGGGAAGCACTGCCGCCAGCACTGCGGCGCGTGTCTGTCGAGCTGTTCGGAGGGGCTGCCCATACACGACGTGCTGCGCCACCGCATGTACTTCGAGCAGGGCGCCGAGAAGGAGGCGATGCGGCTCTACGCGAAGCTCGAGCGCGACGCCTCGGTGTGCGCGGGGTGCAGCGCGCCGTGCGCCCAGGCCTGTCCCGACGGCATCGCGATCCCGGAGCGCATGGCCGGCGCCCACGATCTGCTGACGCTGGGTTAGGCCGGGTCAGTCTGCGATCGCGATCGCGAAGTGGAGATCGTCATGCCGCGCGCTAGCCGCCCGCTCCGCCGACGACGAGCGTGGCGAGCGCTTCGGCGTCGAACTCGCCGCGCGCCTTCTTCGCGACGATCGCGCCGCGGCGCATCACGGCGACGCGATCGGCGAGAGTCGTCACGCTGTCGAGGTCGTGACTCACGAGCACGATCGCGAGCCCGTCCCTCGTGAGTCGACCGATCAGGTCGGCGACGCGCGCGCGCTCCGCCGGTCCGAGCGCCGCCGTCGGTTCGTCCATCAGGAAGGCCTTCGCGTCGAGACGCAGCGCGCGCGCGATCGCGACGAGCTGACGCTGACCACCGGAGAGGTCGCGCACCGGGGTGCGCACGGCGTCGAAGCCCGGCTGGAGCCGGTCGAGCAGCGCGCGCGTCTCGCGCTCCATCGCGTCCTCGTCGAGCAGTCCGTGGCGCAGGAGCTCGTGGCCGAGGAAGACGTTCGCGGTGGCGTCGAGGTTGTCCGCGAGGGCGAGGTGCTGGTGGAGGGTCGCGACGCCGTGGCGCTGCGCATCGCGCGGGGAGCGGAAGGCGACGGGCTCGCGCTCGAGCGTGATCGCGCCGGCGTCCGGGGCCAGTGAGCCCGACAGGATCTCGAGCAGCGTCGTCTTGCCGGCGCCGTTGTGGCCGACGAGCGCGAGCACCTCGCCCGCGAACACGTCGAGGTCGACCGCGTCGACGGCGACCACGCCGCCGAAGCGCTTCGCGACGCCGCGCAGCGCGACGACCGCTTCGCTCACGACGCGCCTCGCCAGCGCGCATCCGCCGCGACGGCCATCAGCAACACCAGTCCGATCGCCACCTGACGCAACGCGCTCGTGACGTCGAGGAGCACCATGCCGTTCTCGAGGCTCTGCATGAAGAGCGCGCCGAGCACCGCGCCCGCGACGCTGCCCACCCCGCCGGCGAGCGACGTTCCGCCCAGCACCGCCGCCGCAATCACCGAGAGCTCGGCGAGCGTTCCCATCGAGTTGGCGCCGGCGCCGAGACGCGCGGTCGTGAGCACTGCCGCCACGCCGGCGAGCGCGCCGAGCAGCGCGAAGGCGCGCACCGTGACGCCGCGCACGTCGATCCCGGCCAGCTCGGCGGCGCGCGGGCTGCCCCCGATCGCGTAGACGGCGCGTCCGAAGCGCGTGCGTTTCGCGAGCCGATCGACGCCGAACGCGACCGCGCCGAGCACGAGCACCGGGATTGGGAAGCCGACCGCCGCGTCGCCGCGCACCGGGACGGCGTTCGCGATCGCGGCGAAGCCGAGGAGTCCGAGCGCGGGGAGGCCGACGGCGATGGCGTCCGCAGCGACGCCGCGCACTTCGATCCCCGCCGCGCGCGTACGGCGCCGTCGCAGCCAACGCGACGCGACGAGCCAGGCACCGATACCGACGGCGAGGGCCCACGTCGCAGTCGCGCCGATCGCGCCGTGGAGGCCGCCGCCGATGCGCGTGTAGGCGTCGTCGAGGGGAGCGAGCGTGCGGCCGTCGCTCACGAGCCACGCCGCGCCGCGGAAGATCAGCAGGCCGGCCAGGGTGACGACGAACGCGGGAACACCCGCGTAGGCCACCCACGCCCCGTGCCACACGCCGATCGCCGTGGCGAGTGCAATGCCGAGGGCCAGCGTCGCCGGCCATGGCAGCGGTGCGAGCGTCGACGCCCCTTCCACCTGGAGTGCGGCGATCGCCATCCCCGCGAAGCCGAGCACCGATCCGACCGACAGATCGATGTGTCGCGCGACGATCACCAGCACCATCCCCGTCGCCATCACCCCGACGGCGCTCGCCTGTACGGCGAGGTTCACGAGGTTGCGCGGGGTGAGGAAGACGCCGTCCGTCGCAGCGGCGAGCGCCGCCCACAACAGGGCGAGCGCGCCGAGCATGATCGCGAGGCGCGGGCTCAGCGCGGGCGGCACGCGGGCGGCGCCTCCGGGCCCGGCGCCACTCCGCGGCAAACCGACTCGCGCGTCGCCCAGCCCGCTCCGATCACGACGTCGAGGTTCTCCCGCGTGATCGGCACGGGGTCGAGCAGTCGCGCCGGCACGGCGATGCCGCCCGGGCTCGTGAAGCGCCCGGCGCCGGCGACGTCGGCGGGCGCCGTCCCCGCGGCGAGCGCGAGACTCACCTCCGCTGCGGCGCTTCCGAGCGTGCGGCTGTCCTTCCACACCGACACCGTCTGGTGTCCGCGGGCGATGCGGTTCAACGCGGCGAGGTCGCCGTCCTGGCCCGAGAGCGGGATCCCGACGAGACCCTGCGACGCGAGCGCGGCCGCGACGCCGCCGGCCATGCCGTCGTTGCTGCACACGAAGGCGTCGACGTGTCCGGCGTTGCGCGTGAGGATCTGCTCGGCCACGCGCTGCGCCACTTCGGGGAGCCAGCCGTCGACGAACTGGTCGCCCACGACTTCGACGCGTCCGGCGTCGATCGCGGGCTGCAACGCGTCGCGCTGTCCCGCGTGGACGAAGAAGGTGTTGGGGTCCTGCGGCGATCCCTTGATGAAGGCGAAGCGTCCCTCGGGCTGCACGGCGAGGATCGCCTCGGCTTGCAGCCGCCCGACGCGGCGGTTGTCGAAGGAGAGATAGAGCACGTCGGGGGATTCGATCAGCCGGTCGTAGGCGACGATCGGGACGCCGGAAGCGCGCGCCGACGCCAGGGCCGGGCCGAGGGTCGCGGCGTCGTGGGCGACGATGACGAGCACGTCGACGCCGCGCGCGATCAGGTTCTCGAGGTCGGCGAGCTGCTTCTCGCTGGAGCTCTGGGCGTCGGCGGAGCGGTACACCGCGCCGTTCTGCTCGAGCCCGCGCCGCAGATGTTCCTCGTCGATCTTCCAGCGCTCCTCCTGGAAGTGGGACCACGAGACACCGACGACGATCGGCTCGCCCGATTCCGCGCGTACGGCGCCGGCGACGAGCACAGCGACGGCCAGGAGCGCGACGGACACGGCGTGGCGGAGGAGGGCCAATGCGGAAGCGGGCTCCGATGCACGGGGCGGGGCGGGACGTGGCTCGCGCGCAGGCTATCACAGCGACGGGTCGGCCCTTCCCCGCTTCGGGGTGTGGGGAGTATTCTACGACGACGACGACGGCGCGCGCGGTTCGCGACGCGTCGTCCACCGTCGGAGTGGCCCCGTTGAGCGAAGAGAAGCTGAAGCGCATCGAGATGGCGATCGAGAGACTGGCGGCGCGGCAGTCGGCGATCGTCGACCGTCTCGAGCACCTCGAGCAGCAGGAGGTGACACGCGCGGCAGCGTCGCTGCTCGATGACACCGCGCGGGATCGCGTGGTCGCGTTCCTCGACGAGTTCCGCGCCGGCGAAGCGCTCGGCGAGACCTCGCTCGGCGCCTGGATCGAGGTTTGTCGCGACGCGCGCCTGCGCGGCGGATTACGCGTCGTGCAACGGCGCGAGGCGAGCCACGCGCGTCTGCTCGGCGAGCGCATCAAAGAGCTCGGTGGAGCGGCGCGAGCCGAGATTCCCGAGGCCACCTACGAACAGGTGATGGCGGGGTCGGCGAGCAACGAGACCAGCGACGCCGACAAGGTGTGCGCCTTCACCGACCGCTACCCCGACCCGGAGCGCGCGCTCGCACCGATCCACGCGATCGCCGACACCCTCGACGACGACCCCGAGACCCAGTCGCTGCTGCGCACGATCGCCGAAGACGAGCGCGCCACCCTCGCGTTCTTCTATGCCGAGCGCGACCGGATCCGGGACGGCGACGACGCTCTCCCGCCACGGAACGGCGACTGAACGCTCGGCGAAAGGCGTCGTCCGCCGCCCTCCGATCGCGGCTCAAGGCGTCTCCATCGCGTTCCGAAACGCCCAGGGGAGCCGCGCAAACGCGGCGCGGGCCCGACGCGGCCTGCCGGGGATCGTCATGGGTGCCGCCGAAAACGTCTTCGAGTTCGTGTGTCGGTCGCTCGAGAGCAGCGCCGACCTCGATCGCCTCGAGGCGCGCGGCACGGTGCGGATCGCCCTGAAGGCCGCCGGACTCGACGCGAAGGGCGTGACGTCGGAGCAGATGGAGATCGTGCTCGAGAAGGTGCTGCCCCCCGAGCTGACGAAGCGCGGGATCGAAGACGCCGAATCGGTCTGCAACCGGATCGCGATCCGGATGAAGAGCCGGACCTGGAGCGCGCCGGCAAGTGAAGCGCCGGACGCCGTCTTCGAGCGGCTCGGAGGAAACGTCCGATGATCCCGGCGCTCGCGGGCCTGTGCACCCTGACCTTCATCGTCACCGCCGCGGTCGTCGGTTTCCGGTTGCTGCTGCTGTCGCGCAAGTCCGGCGGGATCCCCGAGCTCGTGTTCGGCGCGGGGCTCGTGATCATCGTCGGCTTCGGCTACCCGATGATCCTCGCGGGTCGTGTGCACGTCGAGAGCGCGCCGGATCTCGCCCGCGTGCTGATGGTGCTCGGCGCGATCGCGATGGCGGTCGGCTGGACCTCGGTGTGGATCTTCACCTGGCAGGTGTTCCGACCCGATTCACCGATCGCCCGCTGGACCTGTTATTCCGGAATCGCCGTGACCGCGTGCACCGGAATCGCCAACGTCCTGCGCACGGTCACCGTGAACGACCCGGCCATGCTCGATTTCGGCGAGCTCGCCTATACCGGAACGTCGCTGATGGCGATCGCGTCCTACCACTGGGGCGGCTTCGAGAGCCTCCGCTACTACGGGATGATGCGGAAGCGGCTCGCCCTCGGTCTGGCTGACCCGGTCGTCGCGAACCGCTTCCTGCTCTGGGGGTTCGTGATGGTCTTCTCGCTGATCAGCACCGCGGTGCCGACGGTCGCCTCGATGAACGGCGTCGACCCGCAGGGCTCTCCGCCGCTGATGATCATCACCGCACTCTCCGGTCTCGGCTGCGCCTGCGTGATGTGGCTGGCGTTCCTGCCGCCGCAAGCCTACGTGGAGCGGATCCGGGCGGTGGCCTAGCACGGCTCGCGAGCGACGCCGCTGACAGCGAGAGCAGCGACGCGGCCCACTCCCGGCGATCAGCTGCCGGGGCAGCTCACGGGCCACCCCGCCGCACCCCGAGCCCATCCGTCGAAGCCGGACCCGCCGCTCCGGCCCCCGGACAGCTGCATCGCCTGGCAACCTGCCCGCGTCGACCGCGTTCGAAACCCAGCCCCTCCGTCTCCTACAACTTCTTCTTCAAGGGAAGCAAGTCCGCGAACTCCGCCTCCCTCTTGTCCGATCTGGCGGCAAACGCCTCCGCCATGTCTTTCGGCTGGTGCATCCCGCTCTGCCACGTCGCGATGTAGTCGAGGCCGTCGGCGATCGAGTGGTCGCGGGAGTAGTTGATCATCTCCTTGCTGCCCCAGATCGCCAGCGGGTTGCGCGCGGCGATCTCGCCCGCGACCTCGAGCACACCCTGGACGAGCGCGTCGTGGTCGGGGTAGACGCGGGTGACGAGGCCGTGCTCGGCGGCTTCCTGCGCCTGCATGCGCCGTCCGGTGTAGGCGAGCTCGCGCACGAGACCCTGCGGCAGCAGGTGCGGCAGCCGCGGAAACGTGCCGACGTCGGCCGTCATGCCGATGTTGATCTCCTGGATGCAGAAGAACGCGTCCTCGGTGCAGTAGCGCACGTCGCAGGCGCTGATCATGTCGACGCCGCCGCCGATGCAGCCGCCCTGGATCGCGGCGAGCACCGGGATGCGCGCGCGGTCGAGGCAGTTGAAGGTCTCCTGCAGCCGCAGGACGTCGCGGCGCAGGTTGGCGCGACGACGCGCGGGCTCGGCGTCCTTCTGGTCGTCGTTCCCCGACGTGAACACCGCGAGGTCCATGCCGGCGGTGAAGTGCTTCCCCGTCGACGAGAGCACGATCGCGCGCGCCTCGCCGGTGTCGTCGAGGGTGTTCACGATCTCGGGCAGCTCCTCCCAGAACTCCGGGATCATCGAGTTGAACGCTTCGGGCCGCTTGAGCTGGATGTGCGCGATCTTGTCCTGGACGCTCACATCGAAACAGGTGTAGGACATCGGGGTCTCCTTCTTCGGGTTCTTCGCGGGATCGGTTCAGGCCAGGCCGCCCGCGGCCCAGTACACGACGAGATAGAGCGGCGCGCCACTCGCGATCGCGAGCAGGACGGCGGTGGCGGACCAGCCGGCGAAGGCCAGGCGGTCTGCGAGGACGGGGGCGGGCGGGGCGGCATCGAGGTCGAGGCGCTTTTGCATGTCGCCGACGCGCTCCTCGAGGAGCCCGTCTCCGAAGGGCTCGGCGTAGAGGTTGCGGCTGTGACGCCCGCGCACGAATGCGCGCCATACGGCGCGCGGCGCGATCCACAACCCGACCTGCATCGCGTAGAGGTTGAGGATCCACGCGGCGGTGTGGTCGCGGCAGCTCGACGCGATCTCCCACGCGCCGATCTCGGCTTCGCCCACCCAGTCGGTTTCGTAGCCGGTCATGACGTGGTGGAGGTCGTGGTAGCGGACGGCGCGCACGCGGCCCTCGGAGTTGGGGAAGCCGAAGCGCAGCGGGCCGAAGGCGAGCTTCACCCACTTCTCTTCGTAGCCGCCGGTGACGCCGAAGCCGTTCGCTTCGAAGTAGCGGGCGCGGGCCTCGCGGAGGGTCTGGTCGGGGGCGTAGGGCATCGGGGGGTGGAAGGACGCTAGCAACGCTGCGGTTCGCGAACGCTTTGCGGACGGGTTCCTTCGTGGGCGGCGGGGGTGGGGAGGCACGTCCCCTACCTGGCCGGCGGGCGTCTCCTGTTCTTCCGGGCGCATGGCGCGCTGAACATCGGGGACGTGCCTCCCCACCCCCGCCTGGCATCCGGTGGCTGCCCGACCACCTTTACAAGCGGCTGGGGGAACGGGCATAATGGCGAATCTGACGGATCGTCAGATTCGGGATCCGCACCGACCGCACGCTTCGAGGGCCTCATGGCGACACAGCCCGATCCGAGCCCGCTCGCGGGGGCGAGCGTCGATCCCGTCACGGTCGAGGTGATCCGCGGGGCGATGGAGACGGTGGCTTTCGAGATGGCGACCCACGTCTCGCTCACCGCGACGACGCCGATCCTGAACCAGAGCAACGAGCGCAACGCGACGATCCTCGACGCGCGCGGCGCGCTCGCGGCGCTGTCGGTGGGCATCCCGCAGTTCATGCTCTCGTCCACCCTGCCGGTGCGCTTCGCGCTCGAGTTCTTCGCAGAGGAAGGGCTGAACGAGGGCGACGTGCTGGTCGCCAACGATCCCTATCACGGCGGTGGGCACCTGCCCGACTACAACGTCTTCGCGCCGGTGGTCGTCGACGGCGAGCTGGTGTTGATCGCGTCGATCCAGTGTCACCACGCCGACACCGGCGGCGGCATGCCCGGCGGCTACAACGCCGAGGCGATCGACATCTGGGCCGAGGGCGTGCGCTTCCCCGCCGTGAAGCTCTACGACCGCGGCGTCGAGCGCCGCGACATCACCTACCTGATGCAGGTGAACAACCGCACGCCCACCTTCGTGGGCGACCTGCGCGCCCAGGTGGGCGCGGCGCAGCTGGGCGCGAAACGGCTCGCCGACATCGTCGAACGCTATGGCATCGAGGCGGTGCAGGCGTCGTGCAAGCACTCGATCGAGTATGCCGAGCGCCGCTTCCGCGAAGAGGTGGCATCGTGGCCCGACGGCACCTACGAGGCCGACGCCTGGGTCGATCACGATCCGATCGGCAACCCCGACATCCGCGTGCACGTCGCGGTCACCGTCGACGGAGATCGTCTGAAGGTCGACTTCACCGGTAGCGACGACCGCCAGGAGCTGAAGGCCTACTCGTCGTTCGGAAACACCCGCGGCTACGTCGTCGCGCAGCTCGCGTCGATGATGGATCCGGCGATCCCGAAGAACGAGGGCTTCTTCGACTCGATCGAGCTGGTCGTGCCGGAGGGCTGCGTGTTGAACCCCGACGTGGGGAAGACCGTCGCCGCCGGGA
>JAHEJV010000158.1 GCA_024638705.1 Deltaproteobacteria bacterium
TCGCCACCTCCTCTGCCGACGGCAGGTCGCCCTGCGCGCCTTCGCCCCGGCACGCCAGCGCCGCCGCCGCGGCCGCACCCGCGAGCACCTGCGCCGCGGCGCCGCCCCGACACAGCCCCCAGGCGAACGCCCCGCGGAAGACGTCCCCGGCGCCGGTGGTGTCGCGCACCGCCACCTCGAACGCAGATCGGGTCAGCCGTTCGCCGTCGAGGCGGGCCACCGCCCCGCGCGCCCCCCGCGTGACGACCGCCATCCGCACCGACCCGGAAGCGAGCCGCGCGAGCGTTTCATCCTCGCATCCATCGCCTGAGAGTTCACGACTGAACGCTTCGGAAACGATCGGGAAGTCGACCGTTCTCGCCAGCTCGAGGCGCGCCGCGTCGGCGCGATCGACGTCGAGCACGGTCGGGAGGCCCGACTCGCGGGCGACGGTCGCGACCCAGCGCGCGGCGTCGGGATCGTCGGCGTCGACCAGCACCACGCCCGCGCCGCGCACCGCGTCCCGCGAGAGCTTCGTCGTGTCGACCCGAAGCGACGGCGAGCAGTGCCCGAGCACGCTGCGCTCTCCGTCGCGGGCGTCGACGAGGATCAGCGCCGTCCGCGTCGGCACGCCGGGGATCTCCTGCACGCCGTCGAGGTCGACGCCCGCCTCGCGGAGCGGCGCCAATGCCACGGCCCCGGCGTCGTCATCGCCGACACATCCGAGCAGACGCGCGCTGCAACCGAGCCGGTGCGCTGCGAGCACCGCCGTCGCGACCTGGCCTCCGGGCCGCGCGATCGGCGCGTCCGCGAGCGCTTCCCGCCCGCCGCGCTCGGGCCACGCCGCCACGCGCACCACGCGATCGAGCGAGATCTGTCCGAGCCCGACGACGTCCACCTCCGCCGCGTCGCGCGTCGGCCAGAGCGGCGCCCCCGCTCGCGTCAGTAGAGCACCCGGTAGACGTGGAGGCTGCGCAAGACGCGCTTCACGTAGGCGCGTGTCTGGCGATACGGGATCTCCTCGACCCAGACGTCGTCGGTGGCGACGCCGTCGCGGAGCCAGCGCGCCACGGCCTCGGGCCCGGCGTTGTAGCTGCCGATCGCCGCCGGGCGGTTGCCGTCGAAGCGCGCCAGCAGCTGACCGAGATAGGCGCTGCCGAGCTGGATGTTCACCTCGGGTCGGAAGAGCTGGTCCGGGTCGAAGCCTTCGAGCGCAACCGAGCGCGCGACGCGCGTCGCCGTCTCGGGCATCAGCTGCAACAAACCGCGCGCGCCGGAAACCGAGATGACCTCGGGTCGGTAGCCGCTCTCCTCGCGCATGATCGAGTAGACGAGCTCCGGCGTCGGCGAGCCCGGCCGCTCGGCGCGCTGGAGCTCACCCTCGTAGGGCGCGGGCCAGGCGTGCCACCACAGCTCGACGTGGTCGGGCGCCGGGCCGCGCGCGAGGCGCTCGTGATAGGCGCCCACGACGAGACGCTGCGCGCGGTTGTAGTCACCGGCTTCGGCGTAGTAGCCCGCCAGGGCGATCCGGTCCTCGACGCCCTTCGCGCTGCGGAAGAGCTCGGCGAGCTCGGCGCGCGCCTCGTCGATCAGGCCTGCCTCGAGGAGGATCGCGGGGCGTGCCAGATCGGCGTCGGAGAGTGCGCGACGCCCGGGCCACAGCGAAGGCTCGGGCCGGCTCGGCGCCTCGCCCCCGGCGCGCTCGAGCGCGCGCCAGCCGTAGTAGGTGAAGGGATACTCGCGGGCGAGCTCGGCGTAGCGCTGCGCCGTATCGGGAGCGCCCTGCTCTTCGAGCGCGCGCACCTCCCAGTAGCGCGGGCGCATCGCGTCGACCGGGTCCTTCTCGCGCGCGGCGAGTCGCCCGAAGTGCTCGGCGGCCTCGGCGTGGCGACCGGCGCGAAACGCCACCCACCCGAGGAACCAGCGCGACGACGCCGCCGACTTCGAGTTGGGCGCCCGACGCGCCACGTTCGCGAACAGCTTCAGGGCGCGCTCGTGCTCCCCTTCCCCGTCCCAGAGCAGCGCCGCGAGATACTGGGCGTAGACCGCCTGGGCGCCGCGCCGCTCGCCGAGGGCTTCGAGGTCCTTCGCGCCCGCCGTCACCTGGCCCGAGCGGACCTGGGCGCGGGCGCGCTGCACCGCGCGCGCCTCGCTCGCGGGCAGCGCGTCGTAGGCCTCCATCGCTTCGGGATAACGGCGCAGCCGGAAGAGGGTCTCGGCGCGTTGGTGCTTCGCGCGCGTGCGCGAACCGCCGGTGAGGCCGAGAGCGAGCGCGCGGTCGTAGGCCGCGAGGGCACCCTCGTTGTGATAGCGCTCGTAGAGGCGGTCGCCGCGCTCGCGATAGCGCCCGGCCGTGCGCAGGGTCTTCCCGGTGGCGGCCTCGAGCTCGCCCAACAGCGCATCCGCGCGGTCGGCTTCCGGGAGATCGGCATAACGCGTCCACACTTCGATCAGCCGCTGGCCCGCGCGGTCGCGATTCCCGACGCGCAGATAGGACTCGGCGATGTCGAGCTCGATCGCGGCGAGCGCCGCGCGATCCGTCGTCGCCAACGCGGCGAGCTCCCACGCGCCGCGCGCCCGCTGCTCGTCGTCGAGGCCGCGGTGTGCCTCCCCGAGCTGCGCATAGAAGCGTCCGCGCAGCCAGCTGTCGCGATCCTTCCAGAGCGGCTCGAAGGCGATCGCGGCGGCGGCATCGCCCGCGTCGACGAGCAGCTGCATGCGCAGGAAATCGGCGTGGTCGCCGACGATCGGGTGCCGCTCCGAGACGGTGCGGAGCAGCGTGTCGGCGAGCTCGGCGTCGCCGCGCTCCTTCGCCTCGACGGCGGCGCGCAGCGCACGACCGGGCTGGGAGAGCACCCATTCGCTCGGCACCCGCGGCACGGCGACGGCGCCGTCGGGAACGGGCGCATTCGCGGCCAGGAGTGCGCCGCCCGCCAGGAACAAGATCACCGCCAGGACGCGCTCGCGCCGCATTCGACCACCCCTCATCGCGCGGAGTGTGCGCGACCGCCTGCCCGGCATCAACGCGGCGCCGGGCGAGAATGGATCCGGCGCGTTGTTCGGCCCCGGGCGGTCGGGTAGGTTCCGCCGCCGTGACACGCGCACTCCGCGTCGGTGGGAGGCGGTCGCGCCCGGTCGTCGCCGCGCGTCGCGCCGCGGCCTCGTGGGGCGTGGCGGTCCTCTGGGCGCTTTCGGGCGCCGTCGCTTGCGACGGTACGGGGACCGGGAAGCTCGAACCGGAGCCCCGGCCGCCCGCCGCCGCGCCGACACTCGAATCGCCGGCGACGCCCGCCGCGCCCGAGACCGTCACCGCCGATCCCGCGTCCGAACCTCGCCTCGGTCTCTGGGTGCTCGCCGAGGGCGCCCGGCGCGTCCTCGATCACCCCGATCGGATCCCCGAGCTGATCCGCGACGCCCGCGCCCTCGGCGCCACCGACCTGTTCGTGCAGGTCTACCGCGCGGGGCGCAGCTGGTATCCGAGCGATATCGCCGACCCGACGCCGTGGCGCCATGTCCATGGAGCCACCGGCGTCGATCCCTTGAGCGCCCTGCTCGAACAGGCCGCCGCGGCCGGTTTCCGCGTCCACGCCTGGGTGAACGTGCTGTCGCTCTCGAAGAACGAGCACGCGCCGATCGTCCAGCGGCTCGGCGAGGGCGCCGTCCTCGTCGACCGCCATGGCCGTTCGCTGCTCGACTACCCGGACTTCGACGTGCCCCAGCCCGATCGCCGCTACTACCGGATGGGCACGCCCGGCGTGTATCTCGACGCCGCGGCCCCGGGCGTCGACGAGACCCTCGTCGCCACCTTCGCCGAGCTGATCGCGCGCTACCCCGCTCTCGACGGACTGCACCTCGACTACATCCGCTACCCCGACGTGCTGCCGTTCGCGCCGGGCACGCGCTTCGGGGTCGGGCTCGACTTCGGCTACGGCGCCGACACCCGCGCGCGCTTCGAACGCGAGACGGGAAAGCGCGCGCCCTTCGGCGATTCGCTCGCGAACGCGAACGCCTGGGACGCTTGGCGACGCGAGCGGGTGACGACCCTCGTCCGCGACATCGCCGCGGCCGCGCGCGCCGAGAAGCCGGGCCTCGCGATGTCCGCCGCCGTGTGGACCTACGCCGATCGCGCCTACTTCACGATGGGCCAGGACTGGCGCGCCTGGCTCGAGGCCGGGTCGCTCGACTTCGCCATCCCCATGTCGTACACGGTCGACGACCGGGTGCTCCGCTATCAGGCAGAGCACTTCGCCGGCCGACCCGACGGCGATCGCATCTGGGTGGGCCTCGGCTCCTGGCTCTTCGCGCAGAATCCGTCCCGCGCCGTGCGTCAGGTGGAGATCGTGAGAGAGGCCGGCGCGAAACACCTGGCCTTCTTCTCCTACGACTCGATCGTCACCGAGCCCGGCCTCCTCGAAGCGCTGACGATCGATGCCTCCGAGGTCGAAGTGGAAGGAGCTGGAGCCGTCGCTCCGTGACGCGGTCCGGGCACGAGATCGATCTCGACGCGTACGACTACCCGCTGCCGAGTGAAGCCATCGCCCAGGAGCCCGCGGCCGAACGCGACGGCGCGCGCCTGCTCGCGCTCGATCGCGCGGCGGACACCCGCGCCCACCACCACGTCCGCGACCTCCCGAGCCTCCTCGATCCCGCCGACCTGCTCGTCGTCAACGCGACGCGCGTCCTGCCCGCGCGTCTGCGCGGCGAGAAGACGACCGGCGGGAGTGCCGAGGCGCTGATCCTCGGCGAGACCGGCGAGCCGGGCGTCTACCGCGCGCTGCTGAAGACCGGCAAGCGCCAGCGCGTGGGCCTGAAGTTCCGCTTCCATCGCGACGACGACACGGTCGACGCAGAGCTCGTCCGCCTCGGCGACGACGGCGAGGTCGAGCTCGCCTTCGCCGAGGGCGCATCGCCCTACCGCGTCGGCGAGGCACCGCTCCCGCCCTACATCCGCCGACCGGCGTCGCGCCGCGAAGACACCGAGCGCTACCAGACGGTGTTCGCGCGCGAGCCCGGCTCGGTCGCCGCGCCGACCGCCGGGCTGCACTTCTCCGAACGGGTGCTCGCCGACATCGCCCGCCGCGGCATCGAGCGGGCGGAAGTCGTGTTGCACGTCGGCGCGGGCACCTTCCGCCCGATCGGACCGGAAGCGCTGCGCGAGAAGAAGCTGCACGCCGAGCGCTTCGAGCTGCCGCCGGAAACCGCCGACGCGATCCGCGCGACGCGGGAGCGCGGCGGACGGGTGGTGGCGGTCGGCACGACGGCGGCGCGCGTCCTCGAATCCTGCGCGGACACCGATCGCGTCGTCGCGCCGCGCCGCGGGGAGACCGAGCTCTTCCTCGCGCCCGGCGACGCGTTTCGCGTCGTCGATGCGCTCTTCACCAACTTCCATCTCCCGCGCTCTTCACTGCTGCTGCTCGTCGCGGCCTTCGCGGGAAGGGAGCGCGTGCTCGACGCCTACGCCGAGGCGGTCGCGCGGGGATATCGCTTCTATTCCTACGGCGACGCGATGTTGATCCGTTGAGCGCCGAGACACTCGGGTTCGAAGTGTCGGCGCGCGACGGCGAGGCGCGCACCGGGTCGTTGCACACCGCGCACGGCGCGGTCGAGACGCCGAACTTCATGCCCGTCGCCACCTACGGCGCCGTGCGCGGCGTCTCCCCCGATGAGCTCGAGGTGGCGGGCGCGCAGATCCTGCTCGCGAACACCTATCACCTCCACGAACGACCGGGCGAGGCGATCGTCGCCGCCTGTGGCGGGCTCGCGGGATTCACGGGCTGGAAGGGACCGTGGCTGACCGACAGCGGCGGCTTCCAGGTCACCTCGCTGTCCGACAAGGCGCGCGTCGACGAGAACGGCGTCACCTTCTCCTCGCCGGTCGACGGCCGTCGCCGAACCCTGACGCCCGAGGGCGTCGTCGCAGTGCAGGCCGCGCTCGGATCCGACATCGCGATGGTGCTCGACGAGTGCGTCCCGTCGGCGGTGGAGGAACCGGCGGACGCGCTGCGCGTGCGCGCGGCCACCGAGCGCACCCTGCGCTGGGCGGAGCGCTCGCACAGAGCGCACGAGAAGCGCGACCAATGGCTGTTCGGGATCGTCCAGGGAGGCGCGTCGGAGACTCTGCGCCGCGAGAGCGCGCGCGCCACCCGCGAGATCGGCTTCCGCGGCTTCGCGCACGGTGGACTCGGCCTCGGCGAGCCCGCGCTGCGACGCGACGAGCTCGTCGCCGTCGCCCACGAGGAGCTCCCCGCCGAAGCGCCGCGCTACCTGATGGGACTCGGCAAGCCCGCCGACCTCGTGCGCGCGATCGCGCTCGGCGTCGACCTGTTCGACTGCGTGCTGCCTACCCGTCACGCCCGTCACGGTGTTCTGTTCACCAGTCAAGGATTGCTTCGGTTGAAGAACGCCGTCCACGCCGATGCCGACATCGCGCCCGATCCGGATTGCGATTGTGCCACCTGCGCCCGCTTCTCCCGCGCCTACCTGCGACACCTGCTCCGCTCCGGCGAGGCGCTCGGCGGACGGCTCGCGTCGGTGCACAACCTGCGCTTCTACCTGCGCCTGATGGAACGTGCGCGCGAGGCGATCCGCGGCGGTCGCTTCGCGGCGCTGCGCGACGAGATCACCGCCCTCCCGGAGTGAGGCGTCGCGGACTCAGCGCATCGCGGATTCGAGCGCGGCGCTGAGTCCGGCGAGGTACGGCGCGTCCTCACCGAGCGACGCGGCGCGGATCTCGATGTGATTCGCGATCACCGGCCAGACGTTCTCCACGAGCCGTCGTCGCAGCGGCTCGAGGCAGAGCTCGTCGCCGGCGGCCGCGGCGATCGTCCCGAGCACGAACACGTCCGGATCGAAGACGAAGGCGAGCGCGACGAGGCCGCGGGCCAGATAGTCGTTCCAGCGGTCGAGCTCGGCGAGCGCGAAGGCGTCGCCCTCGCGCGCCGCAGCGACGACGTGCTCCGGCTTCGCGCGCGCGGCGCCGCCGGCGAGCGCCGCGACGCGGCTGCCATCCGGGGTCTCGCGTTGCAGACGCGCGGTCCAGCAGCGACCGCCGACGTAGGCCTCGAGGCACCCGCGTCGGCCGCAGCCACAGAGCTCGCCGTCCCACTCGACCGGCATGTGGCCCACCTCGCCCGCGCCGCCGGCACCGCGGTAGAGGCGGCCGTCGAGCACGAGGCCGCCGCCGACGCCCGTCGACATCGTGAGATAGATCAGGTGGCGCGCGCCCTGCCCGGCCCCGAAGCGCCACTCGGCCAGGGCGGCGGCGTTGGCGTCGTTCTCGAGATGGACCGGGACGTCGAAGGCCTCGCGGAACCAGTCGGCCAAGGGCACCGATTTCCAGCCGGCGAGGTTCGGCGGCGACTCGACCGTGCCGCGCACGGGATCGATCGGGCCCGGCACGGCGACCCCGACCCCGCGCAGGGAATCCGCGGCCACCCCGGCCTCGGCGAGCAGCGCGCGGGCGTCCGCGATCATCGCGTCGACGTCGGCGCGGGGGTCGCCCCGGGCCGCGATCGGACGGCGCCGCCGCGCGGCGATCCGACCCTCGGCGTCGCCCACCGCGATCGCGAGCTTGGTGCCGCCGATGTCGAAGCCGACCCACACGCGGGGGTCCTCCGGAACGGTCCGGGCGGCCCGAGGCGCCGCGAACGGTGGAGAAAGAGCGCCAGAACGCGGGGTTGCCGGCGGCCGCCGACGATATCACAGCCCTCTCAGGGTGAAGGGGCCGCCGACCGATACGAAAGGTCAATCGGAACGACGGCCTGTGCGCCGAGATGCCGGTGACTGGAGGCAAGATGCTGCGACGCGCCTGTGTGTTCGGGGGATTGATCTGGATCGTGGCCGCCACGTCCTGCGTCTCGTGGTCCGACCCCTGGGAGCGCGGCCGCGCGCTCGAGCTCGCGCAGAAGAACTACACGGAAGCCATCCGCTGGGGCGACATCGATACGGCCGCGCGTTATGTCGAGCCTGGACTCCGCGACGGATTCCTCGCCTACGCCGAGGCGTTCGAGTCGATCCGGATCACCGATTACGAGATCGGCGAGATCGATCTCGACACCGAGAACTTCGAATCCGCAACCGTCGACGTGACCTATCGGGGTTACGTGATGCCGCACTACGTCGAACATCGCGTGCGCGACCGTCAGGTCTGGACGCGCGACACCGATGCCGGCAACGACTGGCGGGTCCGCCCCGAGCTCGCCTCGCTCCTGGACGGACTCGGAGCCCGCGTCGGGCGATGAGCGACCGCTCGCCCGCCGACGCGCAGTTCTTCGACGAGGCGGGAAGACCTCGGCGCAAGGTCCTCATCGCCGACGACGCCCCGATGTTCCGCGAGATCGAGACCGTGTTTCTCGGGCGGACGGCGCGGATCGTGACGGCGTGTGATGGGGACGAAGCGCTGGTCGTCGCCGAGCGCGAGCACCCCGACCTCGTCGTCACCGACATGAAGATGCGCAACGTCGACGGCGACGTGCTCTGCCGCAACCTGCGCGCGCACGCCGAGCTCTGCCGGGTTCCCGTCGTGATCGTGACCAGCGGACGGTCCGAAGAGCACGAACGCGCCGTCCGCGCCGGCGCCGACGACGTCGTGGAGAAGCCCCTCGACCGGGTCATGCTCCTCCAGGCCGTGAAGCGACTCCTGCGCAAGACGATTCGCGGACTGCCGCGCGTCGCGCTCGAGACCGACGTCCGGGTCCACGCCGGGGCGAGTGAAGGCTGGGCTCGGTCGCGCAACATCTCGCGCGGCGGGATGTTCATCGAGGCCGATGGCGCCCTCGAACCGGCGCCGGAGTTCGATCTCGAGTTCTGCGTGCCCGAGACCGATCACTGGATCCGCTCCACGGCGCGGGTCGCCTGGCGACGTCCCCAAGACGATTCCGGCCGCCTCGGGCTCGGGCTCCAGTTCCTCAAGATCGATCGCGACGCGAGCCGCTGGCTCGACGAGTACGTCTACGAGATGACCCCGCCCCAGAACGAAAGCGCCCCGACGCCACGTTCTCCGTAGGGGTCGGGGCTGCGATCGCCTCCCCTCTCGCGAGGGGGCGCGGGAGACTCAGCGCGCGTCTTCGATCAGGCGGTCCTCGTCGTAGATGTCGTCGTTCACGTTGACGACGTGCGAGCGACCCTTCACCACGGCGAGCGTCCGGTCGCCCTGCTTCACGATCGTCGCGCGGCGCGTCCGCACCTTGCCGGATTCCTTGGTCAGGATCGGCTCCACGACGATCGGGCCCTGGCTCTCGTCGGTCTCGATGTCGAGCGTCGGCGCCTGGGCGTTGCCCGTCGCCACCGAGAGCGTGGTGCGGCCGGAGGCCGTTGCCGAGCGGGTGCTCTTCCGCGCGGGCGCGGTCTGGGTGTTGAGCTGGCGCAGGTACTCGAGCCGGCGCTCGAGCCGGGTCGACACTTCGCGGGTGGCCGCAGTGTCCTCGACCGTCAGTCGGGGATAGGCCTGGAGCCGGGAATCGCGCACCGCCACCGCGTCCTTCGCGTACCGTGCGGGGATGCTCTCGCGGTCATCGGTGTACGAGTAGACGCCGTCTTCCGTGCGCCACGCGAAGATGTCCGCGCTCGCTGCGACCGGCGTCGCCATCAGAACTGCCAGGAGCAGTGCGCCCTTGCGCACCGCATCGATCTTCAAAATTCGCATGGGACTACCTCCACGTGTGTAGGGAGTGGTCCCGCGAACCCCGAGGTGTCAGAAAAAGCTGATTGTTTCCAAGTGGTTGGAAGACCGTCCATGGCGAGAGCCGGAGCGAATCCGCACCCTTGTCCGCACGCCCTGCCCGCGCGCTGCACTTCTCGTGCACACGCGTTGATCCCCCTCCCGATGCTTGCTAGAACACGACTCCCTTTTGCTGCGGGGTAGAGCAGTCTGGTAGCTCGTCGGGCTCATAACCCGGAGGTCGTCGGTTCGAATCCGGCCCCCGCTACCACAGCTTGCAGGCCGTCTGGGTTCTCCCGGGCGGCCTGCTTCGCTTGGGCCGCGCGACGCGCCATCGAGCTTCGAGCCGGTAGCCGCCAGAGACGACTTCATGTGTGTCCGGGCGATCTCGGGATCCTGGCACCGTCCAGCAGCTTCGAAACCGATCCAGGCGCGTTGCGGGGGGATTCGCCTTCCACCTCTCTGGTTATCTTCTGGCGACGATGAGCCCCCCCATCGACCCCGCCCTTCCCTCGTCGCTGATCATGCGCGCACGAGACCACTTCGATCTGACCGAAGC
>JAHEJV010000159.1 GCA_024638705.1 Deltaproteobacteria bacterium
CCCACGCGGCCGCCGCGAGCGGCAAGCGCACGCTGCTCACGGAGATCGGCGACCCGGACGGCGGGCCCTCCTCGATCGGCCGCGTCTTCGGGCGCGAGCAGCTCACACCCGATCCGGAGCCGCTCGGACCCGATGGGTTGCGCGCCTGTCACGTCCTCGCGACGCGCGGCCAGGAGCTCTTCGCCCACAGCGTCGTGCCGGCCGGTCCGGTGGTCCGCACCGCACTGCGCTCGAAGACGCTGCGCAAGTTCGTGACGGCGGTGCCGTCGCTATACGAGCTGGGCGTCTTCTTCCACCTGCTGACGCTGCTGAAACAGACGCGGCCGGACGGAACGCCGGAGCACGAAGTCATCGTCGCCGACATGCCCGCGACGGGTCAGACGCTCGCGCTCACGAGCCTGCCGGAGATCCTCCTCGACGCGCTGCCCGACGGGCCGATTCCCCGCTACATGCGCGAGGGACAGGCCTATCTGAACGACCCGGAGCGAGCGCTCGCCTGGGTGGTGACGCTGCCCGAGATCCTGCCGGTGACGGAGGCGATCGAGTTGATCGAAGGGCTCGAAGCCACGCACGTCGCGACCGGCGGCGTGGTGCTGAATCGCATTCCCGACGATCCCTTCCAGCCCGACGAGCGAGAGGCGCTCGAATCCCTTCTGTCCCGGGAGAAGATCCACGGGGAGCTTTCGTTGCGACGGATCGCCACGGCGCGCGAGGCCCGGCGTCGGCTCGATGCCGAGTGCGACCTCCCGGTGATCGAGCTTCCCGATCTCGCGAAGAAGGAAGCCGCCGCCTTGAACGCGTCGCTCAGCGAGCGGTGGCGCGCGGCCATGGGCCCGTCGTGAGCGATCCGGCGGCGATGGCGGCGGTCGGGGACGGCAGCGCGAAGACCGCGCGCAGCCTCGTCCACGAGAAGCGGGTGATCGTGGTCTGCGGCGCCGGTGGGGTCGGCAAGACCACGACCTCCGCTTCGCTGGCGCTCGCCGCCGCGCGCGACGGGCGTCGCGTGCTCGTCATCACGATCGATCCGAGCAAGCGCCTCGCGCAGACCCTCGCCGTCTCGCCCCACGCGACCGAGCCCACGCGCCTGTCTCCAGAACGGCACGAAGCGGTCGGCGTCGACGCGCCCGGCAGCCTCTCGGCGTGGATGCTCGACCCGCAGGCGGTCTCCGACGCGATGGTGCGCCGCATCTCGAGTGACGAGGCGTCCGCACAGAAGCTGCTGGACAACGGCGTCTACCGTCACGTCTCGTCGATGATCGCCGGCATGCAGGAATACATGGCGGTCGAGGCGCTGCACGGTTTCGTTCGCGACGACCGCTACGACCTGATCGTCCTCGACACGCCGCCTTCGCGCGATGCGTTGCGCTTCCTCGACGCGCCTTCCCGCGTCGGTTCCTTCCTCGACCGGCGGGTGCTGCGCTTCTTCCTGCCCCGCTCGAAGAATCCGTTGCGCCAGGCGGCGTCCCGGGTCGTCGAGCGCCTGCTCGACCTGGCCTTTGGTGCGCGGGCGAGGCGGGAGATCCAGCAGTTCTTCCTGCTCTTCGAACAGGTGCTGCTCTATCTGAGCCGGAGCCAGGGCGACATGCACGCGTTCTTCGGCGGTCCCGAGATTGCGTTTCTGCTGGTCAGCTCGCCGGAGCCCGCGGCGCTCTCGGAAGCGCGCTATTTCGAAGCGAAAGCAGAGGCTCTCGATCTCCCGCTCGCCGGCACCGTGCTCAATCGAAGCCGCGCGTGGACGCTCGACCGCAAACTCCCGTCCGAGATCCGCGATCGCGTCGCCGGGTCCGAGGGGAGCGAGGTCTTGTTGCGCGCCATGGACGCGCTCGAGCCGTTCGCGAGGGCCGAGGCGGAGAGCGCGCGCCGGCACGAGGCGTTGCGCAGCCAGTTGGAGTCGCGGTCGGGCGCGCGCTTCGCCCTCGCGCTGCCCGAGCTGCCCGAGGGAGCCTCCGATCTGGAGGCGCTCGGCGCGCTGGCCGACGCACTGGTGGGCGCCTGACGCACGACCTGGCGACGCACGGAACCGCCGCCTAACGCGTGGCGACGACCGTCTTCGAGAGGAAGTGGGTCGAGGTCTGCGGACTCTCGAAGCCCGCGTCTGCGATGAGCGCTTCCAGCGGCGTGCGCACGTAGTTGCGGAAGTAGGGCTCGTGAAACTCCCGCGGAAACTCCTCGAGGGCCCAGTCGAGCGCGGGGACGTCCCCCTCCTGAAGGGAGTCGACCAACACGTGGATGCCGCCCGGCTTCAACACGCGCCGGGCCTCGGCGAGCGCGCGACGGCGCTGCGCCAGCGGCAGCTCGTGAAAGAGGAAGACCGAGTACACCGCGTCGAAGCGCTCGTCGCGCAGGTCGAGGTCGGTCGCGTCCCCTTGCAGGAACGCGACGCGGCTGCAGTCGGCGAGGCGTCGGCGCGCCGTGTTCAGGTAGGGATGGCTGAGGTCGAGGCACGTGATGTTCGCGTCCGGAAAGGCGTGGGCGACGAAGCGGGACGCGGTGCCACAGCCTGCCCCGAGCTCGAGGAAGCGCAGCCCACGCCCCCGCGAGTTGTCGAAGTGCGCCTTCAAGGGTGGGATCACGCTGCGCCGCATCGCGTCGGCCAACCCGCGGAACAGGATCTCCACCTGGTGTTCGTAGAGATCCGCCGACGCCTCGCTGAGATAGCCGTCGGTCTGGAAGTGGAAGTTGCGCCGGTAGTAGTCCGGCAGCTCTTCGGCCAGTCGGGTGGCTTCGCCTCGGAACTCGCGCGGCTTACGCGCGCGCTTGCGCGCTGCGACGCGGACGCTGTCGGCGAGAAGACGCAAATAGCGTGTGACGTGTTGGCGGGCCGAGGAGGTCGGCGCCAGCAGCGACACCGGGTAGAGGCCCCGCGCGAAGTGTTCGGCGTCGCGCTGGGCGAGCGCGCGGACCTCGCGCAGCACCGCTTCCCGTGCATCGGCCGGCGGCGGCTTCGAGACCTGGTAGCCCCCTCCGAGCACCCGCTGCAGTGCGAGGAGCGGAATCGACTCTGCGAGGAAGAGGCCGCTGCGCGCCCCCGCGACTCCGAGCGCGAGCGGCCGCGCGACCCACTCGTTCAGTCGTGCGCTGAGCTGCTGGGCATCCACGTCGAGCCAGTCCGACAGACCTTCCTGGACCCGATCCGGAATCAACGAAAATTCTCGCAACACGCCCTCCCGAAGCGCTCCGATCCTAGCCGCGGATCTCCGACGCGTCTCGCGAATCGTCACCTCACGGTTGCCGATTCGAGTCGCCCATTTGACAGGGGCACTCCGACCTCTACGGTCCACAGCAATTCAGGAGAACGTCCATGTCCCGGATCTTCCTCGCGATCGCGCTCGCCACCCTGACCTTCTTCGTCGTCGCCGGCTCCGTGGAAGCCGGCGAAGGTTGCGAGGGCTTCGACGTCGTGACCCACGTCTTCGACGTTTCCGACGGCGACGGCGACGGCTTCCTCAGTCCTGCCGAGTTCGACGAGGCGGGGCTCGCGGGCTACGGCGTCCCCTTCGAGGCGTACGACGCGGACGGCGACGGACAGGCGTCGCTCGACGAGTATTACGACCTCTACGACCGCAACCACGAGTCGCACGAAGAACGACTCGAGAGCTGAGCGCGCTAGGACGCGTCTCCCAGATCGCGAGTCGTCTTGCCCGAAGGACCCGAGATTCGTCGCGCCGCCGACCGCATCGAGCGCGCCGTCGCCGGGAGACCGACGACGCGAATCGAGTTCGCGTTTCCTCACCTCGCGCGATTCCAGCGTCGCCTGACCGGCGATGTCGTCGCTTCGGTCGAGACGCGCGGCAAGGCGATGCTGACCCACTTCGCCGGGGGCCTGTCGGTCTACACGCACAACCTGCTCTACGGCCGCTGGTACGTGATGCAGGCCGGTCGGTTACCCAAGACCCGTCGCAGCCTGCGCTTCGCAATCCACAACGAAGCCCACTCCGCGCTGCTGTACAGCGCGTCCGAGATCGACGTCCTGCCCACTTCGGCCGTCGACGAACATCCCTTCCTGGCGAAGCTCGGCCCGGACGCGCTCGCTCCGGGCCTGACCGACGGAGCGCTCTCCCGACACCTCGCCGCGCCGCGCTTCGCGCGCCGTCCGCTCCACACGCTGCTCCTCGACCAGGCCTTCGTCGCCGGGATCGGCAACTACCTGCGATCGGAGATCCTGTTCGTCGCCGGGATCCACCCGCACGAGCGCCCCGGCGAGCTGACCGGCCGCCGACGTCTGCGCCTCGCTCGCGCGATCCGCCGCGTCACGCACCGGTCGTACCGCACCGGCGGGATCACCAACGACGAGCGTCGCGCGGCGAAGCTGAAGGCCCAGGGCGTCCGCCGCCGGGACTACCGGCACCACGTCTTCGAGCGCGGGGGAAAGCCCTGCTTCGGCTGCGGCGCGAAGATCCGGCGCGAGACGGCCGGCGGCCGCAAGCTCTTCGTCTGCCCGGGCTGCCAGCCGGCGCCCGTCCGCTAGCGTGCAATCGAGAAGAGGAGGACTCGGGCCATGAGCGGGATCGCGATCGAGCGTCTGCATCACGCCGCCTACCGCTGTCGCAACAGCGAGGAGACGCGCGCCTTCTACGAGGAGTTCCTCGGGCTTCCGCTGGTCGGCGCGCTGGAGATCAGCACGACGAAGTCGGGACGCGACGCCGAGGTACTCCATACGTTCTTCCAGATGGCGAACGGCGCCTGCATCGCCTTCTTCGAAGAGCCCGATGAGCCCTTCGACTTCGTCGATCAGCGCGACTTCGATCTGCACATCGCGCTCCAGGTCGACTATCCGACCCTCGAGCGCATGTTCGAGAAAGGGAAAGCGGGGGGGCGCGAGGTGCGCGGGATCTCCGACCACGGCTTCATCCACTCGATCTACTTCCGCGATCCGAACGGATACGTCGTCGAGCTGACCGCGCCGGTGGGAGAGCCGCTCACGCCCGCCGACGAGAAGCGACGCGAAGCCCGGAAGATCCTCGACGACTGGACGCGCGCGCACTGATCCGGGCGTTTGGCGTTCACCAGATCGGCAGGCGGGCTCGCGGATGCAAAAGCGCCCATACTCGCCGCCATGAAAGAAGCTCCCCGCGGCCGCGCCTGGCTTCGCCGCCTGATCGGCGCCGCCCTGGCGCTGATCCTTGCGTCCTTCGTCGTTGCCTTCTTGCTGTCCCGCGCCGACGGCCCGGTGTGGGTGTTCGGCGGAGGCCCGCTGCGCACGGGCGAGCCGACCGGGATCACCGCGCTCGACTGGACCGCACTCGACGAACGACACGAGCTCGAGATCGAGATCGTCGCCGCCGGGAGCTCGCGCATCCTCTGGTTCAACGTCTTCGAGGGCGTGCCCTACGTGGCGTGCGACCTCGATTGCGTCGGCGGCGTGCTGCCGCGCTGGCCGCAAGAGATCGCGCGCGACGACCGCGTCGTGATCCGCATCGACGGCAAGCGCGCCGCCGCGCGCCTCGTCCACGTCCCGCACGGCACGGAGGAGTACGCGAACGTGAAGGCAGTGCGTGCGGTGAAGTACTCGGGCGACGGGGGAGGGCGCGCCGCCGCCGAGACCGCCGCGCACCAGACGGTGATCGACTGGGGCGAGTCGCTCACGGGCCGCGCTCAGCGCGACGAGCCCGGCGATCGGCTGTACCGGATCGAGCCGCGTCCCTGGGACGGCTGAGCCGGCCCCGTTGCGTCTCGACCCGCGCGTCGGTTCCCCGGCTCGTGCCCGCGGGCGCCAGTGACCTACCATGGTGGGGTGAGCAGCGCGCCCGCCCGGTTCGTCGGCCCGCTCGGATTCACCCGGGCCGAAGACGTCTCTCCCGACGAGGAGCGACCGGGATTGCTGCGCGCGCGAACGTTGCCCTTCGACGTCGATCCGGAAGGGCTCTTCGATTTCCGCTCCTGCGTCCTCCGCGACTGCGCCGATCCGCGGGTCGCCGAGCCCGGCCTCGAGGAGGCGGGCTTCGAAACGGTCGACCTGTCGGGCCACGCGTCATTGCAGGAGGCGCTCGCGACGGTTCGCGACGAGGACCAAATCTCGGACGCGGGCGCCCTTGCGCTGCGCGCGAGCTTGAACGGCGCGCGCTTCCGCCTGCGCAACGGGAAGCGCCTGCGCATCGAACACGTCGCGGAGGAGGGCCTGATCCAGCGACGCGCCGGACCGAACGGGCTCGACGTGAACCCCGGTGGCATGGATGGCGCCAACGGTCACGGCGCCGCGCGCACGGTCCACGCCGACCAGGACGTGTTCGGCACCCCGCTCCGGCAGCTCATGAACGGCGAGGCGCCGAAGCTCTTCCGACACCAGACGCCCGACGCGCGCAACGACGATTCGTCGCTCTTCCTGCTGAACCTGTGGATCCCGATCCAGCAGATCACGCGTCCGCTCGTGCTGATGGACCGCCGCACGCTCGACGCGCAGCGCCATCAACTCCGCTATGGGCTTCCGGTGACGCGTTTCCTCGATCGCGACGCGGAGCGCAGCGTCAACGACATCTGGACCTTCCTGCCGGACGCGTCGCAGAAGTGGTACTTCCGCTCGGTCATGGGGCCGGACCAGGCCTACGTCTTCGACACGCTCGGCGAGCCTCACGGCGCGACGATCCTCCCCGGCGAGGACGCGCTCGAGCACCTGTATCGCGATCTCTATCGGTGCTGCGAAGCGGCGTCCGAGGGCGACGCGGAGGCGCTGCGCGAGCGGGCGTCGGCTCCGCCGCCGCCGCTTCCTCCGGTCACCACCGATGCGATCCGAAGCGCGTGGAGCGAGATGGCCGCAATCGCGAGGGAAGCGGGGAGTCGGGCCGACGAGATCGCCGCGGGGGACGCGTCCTGGATCGCGCGCGCCCGCGCCGCGATGGACGCCGTGCTCCGCAAGTCGGTCGAGATGCGGCTCGTCGCGATGCTGACGAGCGACTGAACTTCCGGGCGACGCGTCGGGGCAGCGCTTGAGCCCGCGGTCGAAAGCGGCCTAGGATGACCTTCGTGAGGTGTCCGTCCTGCCAGCACGTCGGTGCGTCCGACGCGGCCTTCTGCGTGCAGTGCGGTGAGGCGCTGACGCGGAGATGTGTCTCCTGCGACGCCGTGCTGGAGCCCGAGGCGCGTTTCTGCAGCCGCTGCGGCGTCGCCGATTCTCCCCCGACGCCAGCGCCTCCCGCGCAAGCCGAAGGCGACTACACCCCTCCCCACCTGCGTGAGGACCTGTCGCGCCGGGAAGCCCTCGAGGGCGAGCGCAAGTTCGTCACGGTGATGTTCGTCGACATCCAGGGCTCGGTGGAGGCGTCCGCGAGGGTCGACTCGGAGGAGTGGCACGCGGTGATGGACCGCTTCTTCTCTCTCGCCGGAGAGACGATCCACCGCTTCGACGGCACGATCAACCAGTACACCGGGGACGGCGTGATGGCGCTCTTCGGCGCGCCGCTCGCGCTCGAGGATCACGCCGAGTGCGCCTGCGATGCGGCCCTCGCCCTGCAGGCGGGGATGGCCGACTTCTCGGCCGAAACCGAGCGCCGACACGGCGTCCACATCGACGCGCGCATCGGGCTCCATTCCGGCGAGGCCGTGGTCGCTTCGATCGGCGTGGGGTTGCGGCGCGACTACACCGCACAGGGTCGCACGGTCGGAATCGCCGCGCGGATGGAAGCGATCGCCGGTCCCGGCGAGATCTTCGTGACGGGGGCGACGGCCGCGCTCGCCGGGGATCGCTTCGAGCTTTCGGCCGTCGGCGCGCAACCGGTGAAGGGTGTCGCCGATCCGGTCGAGGTCTTCGCGCTGCGCGGCATGCGTCGCGCTAGGCGCCACGCTCCCTCGGCCTCGTCCCGCTTCGTCGGCCGCGAGCTCGAGATGGCGCTCTTCGAGCGGGAGTGCGAACGCGTCCGGAGCGGGGTCGGAAGAGTGATCGGGCTGGTCGGCGAGGCCGGCCTGGGGAAGAGCCGACTCGTGCAAGAGTGGCTCGACCGCGCCCGTCACGAGGGGTTCGCGTGTTTCTCGGCCTTCGCCAGCGGGCGGCGTGGGGCGCCCGCTTTCGAGGCGATCGTCGGGTTGGGTCGCGCGCTCTATGGGTTGGGCCCCGACGAGGATCGCGATCGGACGCGCGAGATCATCGCACGTCGACTCCGTGACCTCGGGCCCGAGCACGAGGCACTCCTGCCGCTCGTCTACGACTTCATGGGCGTGGGCGACCGCGCCGACGACGTGCCGCGACTCGACCCGGCCGCGCGGCGTCGCCGTCTCGCAGCGATCCTGCGCGCGCTGCTCGACGACGTCTCGTCGGAGCGGCCGGCCCTGCTCGTGATCGAGGACGCGCACTGGATCGACGACGCGAGCCTCGAGGTGCTGCCGCTGTTGGTCGAGTCGGCTGCCAGTCGACCCGTGCTCTTCGTCTTCACCGCGCGCCCGGGCTTCCACGCGCCGTGGATGGGAAGCTCGAACTATCGCCAGATTCCCCTCGATCCGCTTCCCGAGACGGAGTGCGACGGCATGATCCGGAGCCTCGTCGGGAACGACCCGCGCACCGAAGCGTTGCGGCGTCAGCTCGCCGTGCGCGCGGCGGGCAATCCCCTCTTCGTCGAGCACTCCGTGCTCTCGCTCGTGTCTGGCGGCGTGCTCGAGGGCGAACCCGGGGACTATCGGCTCGGGCACGAACCGGAGGAGATCGAGCTCCCGCCGAGCATCCGCGCGCTGCTCTCTGCGCGCCTCGACCGGCTGGGGGTCGCGGCGAAGCGCGTGCTGCACGTGGCGGCGCTGATCGGCGTCGAGTTCGAGCGCGGGCTCGTCGAGGACGTGGCGGAGGTCGAAGATTGCGGCGCGGCGCTCGACGAGCTGGCCAAGCTCCAGCTCATCGAAGTGAGGTCGGGCGCGCCGCACGAACGTTATGCGTTCCAACATCCCCTGGTGCGCGAGACCGCCGAGCTCACTCAGCTGCGCGAACGTCGCCGCGCGCTCCACGGGCGTCTGGCCGAAGCGCTCTTCGCGCGACACGGCCGCGGACCGTCGGTGCACCTGCCGGTGATTGCGGACCATCTCGCGCACGCGGGCCGTCCGATCGACGCGGCGAAGACCCTCCAGCTCTACGGGGTGTGGATCTACCGACTCGATCCGCGCATGGCGATCGCGGCGCTGCACCGCGCCCAGAAGCTCGCCGACGACGCCGCCGAGGAGGAGGAGGCATTCGAGCTGCGCCTCGACTGTCGGTTGGCGCGCGCCGGGATGGGCTACCAGACGATCTTCGGACCGACCGAGCTGGCACAGCTCAAGGACGAAGTGGAGCGTCTGGCCGAGGGAGGGGAGAAGGCGCCGCTGTCGCTCGCGCGGATCTACGACTACTACGGTCAGTCGCTCCTGCACGACGGGCGTGGGCATGAAGGCGCCGAATGGCTCGCGCGCGCCCAGGCGATCGCCAGAGATCTCGGCGATCACGATCTCCACTTCACGCTCGCCAGCTCCGAGGCGTTCCTGCGCCGCGCGCTCGGCGATTCGCGCCGCGCGCGGGAAGCCGTCGACGAGGCGCTCGCGATGCCCGGGATCGAGCCGCACTGGGGGATGGGTCACCACGGCAATCGCGCGCCGATCGTCGTGCTCCACCACCGGGGCTGCTTGCGCTGCGAGTTGGGCGAGGTTCAGGAAGGGCTGGCGGAGATGAAGACGGCGCTGGCGCAATCCCTCGCGGCGGGGGAGGGGCAGAGCCATTGCTGGCAGGTGGCCGATCGCGTCTGGCTCGCCGAACTGATCGGAGGACGGGACGAGCTCGAGGAGATCACCACGGCCGCGTGCGAGTGGGCGGAGGCGTCGGGCAGTGACGTGGTGCGCGCGCAGATGCGCGCCGCGTGGGCCGCGTTCTGTCGTTGGACGGGTCGCTTCGAGGAGGCGGCGGCCGCATTCGAGGAGTCGGTGGCGCTCTCGGTCGAGTCGCACGCCCACGTCTTCATGCTGCCGCAGTACTACGCGGGCCTCGCCGAATCGCGCATGGCGCTCGGCGACGGCGCGGCCGCGTATCGAGCCCTCGACGAGGCGGATCGCGCGCGCGGGCGCCTCGAAGCGCCTCAGCAGGATCTGCGCGTGCACGTCGCGCGGGCGCGCCTCGCGCTGGCCGATGCGAAGGGGGATCGCGGCGCCGCGGCGGTCGCGTTGGGCGAGGCCGAGGCGATCGCCGAGCGCCTCGGCCTGCGTGCCTGGCGTCCGAGCCTCTTCGAGCTGCGCGCCGCCTGG
>JAHEJV010000487.1 GCA_024638705.1 Deltaproteobacteria bacterium
GGGTGGGTCTTCGTGGTGTCGAACGCGGAGTTCGATCTGCGTCAGGTCGTGATCGTGCGCCTGCGTCTGCACTGGTGCGACGGGTCTGTCGATCTCGAGGGCGAGGTCGTTCATCTCGTGCCGCAAGAAATGGCCGGCGTCGGGGGGCGACCCGGCGTCGCCGTCCAGTTCCTCGCAACGCCCGCGGAAGTCCGCGAGCACCTGCGGACCCACACGCTGTCGACCCCGAGGAAACCGACGCGCCCCGTCGACGAACCCCGGGTGTCGCCTCGGCGCATCGTGCGTCTCCCGGCCTCGATCGATACGGGCTCGGAGATCCTGGCAGGCTGCACGAGGAACATCTCGAACACCGGCACCCTGATCGGCCTCGAGAACGGCACCGTTTCGAAGGGCGCCGCCGTGACGGTCACCGTCCGCCACGAAACCTCCGGGGAGGCGCTCGAGGTCGCGGGAACCGTCGTTCGCGAGGTGAAGAGCGAGGAACGGGTCGAGGCGGTCGCGATCCACTTCGATGATGCTTCCACCGGCGCGGAAGCGATCGATCAGTTCCTCGACGTGGTGCAGAGCAGCGACCACGCGCGTCGGCTCGGCGGGATCAGCGGACCCATCGACGAGCTCGGCCCGGCGAGCATCGTGCAGATGCTCGCGGTCACCGCTCCACGCGGCACGATCTTTCTACGCAGCGGCGAGGAAGAAGGCATCATCTGTTTCGAGGGGGGCCTGTTGCGCAAGCTCCGGCTCGGCTCCGTGGTCGGGATGAAGGCGCTCGTGCGGATGCTCTCCTGGCGCGACGGCACCTTCGAGTTCCACACCACGCTCGAGGAGATCGGCGGGGAGGCGCCGCTCCCGTCCGAGGCGGCGATCCTCGACGCCGTGCGACAGATCGACGAAGGCGAGCGCATCGATGCCTCGGGCTTCCCGCTCCAGGCGCGCCTGGTCACGACGGCGTCGGACGTCGGGGAGTTCGGTTCGCTCTCGAAGGTGGAGGAGGCGCTGCTCGACCTCGCGGCCGCCGGCTTCACGGTGCAGCGGGCCCTCGAAGTCATTCCCGAGCCCGACCCGGACATCTTCCGCGCGCTCCAGAACCTGATCGACGGCGGCATGCTCGAGCTGCACTGACCGCGCGCCCCGCGCGCGATGGCGTTACGCTGCGTCCCATGTCGAATCAGGGCGGACGCCTCGCGGGTCGAACGGCGTGGATCAGCGGCGCGGGCAGCGGTATCGGGCGTGAAGCCGCGCTCATCTTCGCGGCGGAGGGCGCGAACGTCGTCGTGGCCGACCGCGACCCGACTGCCGGCGCCGCGACGGTGTCGGCGATCGCCGACGCGGGCGGGCGGGCGCACGTGGTCACCGTCGACGTCTCTCGCGCGAGCGAGATGGAAGCGGCGATCGCCGAAGCCGAGCAGACCTTCGGCGCACTGCACGTCCTGTTCAACAACGCCGGCATCTTTCCCGACGAGGACGGCCTGCCCGACGACACGAGCGAAGCCGTCTGGGACCAGGTGATCGACGTCAATCTCAAAGGCGTCTTCCTCGGCTGCAAGTACGGCATCCCGGCGTTGCTGCGCGCGGGAGGCGGCTCGATCATCAACACCGCGTCCTTCGTCGCCGTGGTGGGCGCGGCGACGGCGCAGATCGCTTACACCGCGAGCAAGGGCGGCGTGCTCGCGATGACGCGCGAGATCGCCGTCGCCTACGCGAAGCGCGGCATCCGGGCGAACGCGCTGTGCCCCGGTCCCGTCGACACGCCGCTGCTCCAGGAGCTGCTCGCCGACCCGGCCGCGCGGGCGCGCCGCCTCGTCCACGTGCCGATGGGACGCCTCGCACAGGCCAGCGAGATCGCCCGCGCCGCGCTCTTCCTCGCCTCCGAGGAGTCGTCCTACGTGAACGGGTCGACCTTCCTCGTCGACGGCGGCATCACGTCGGCGTACGTGACGCCCGAAGACTGATCGGGCGTCGGTCACGCCGCGGGACCGGTCGGGCGTTCGTCGCGCCCAGAGGGGTCAGGCGTTCGTCACGCCGCGTCGGATCCGCGTGTCGCCGCTGAAGCGTGCGTCGTCGTGGCCGGGATGGTCGACGTTGTAGTGCAGGCCGCGACTCTCGAGCCGCATGCGGGCGCAGTCGATCACCATGTGCGCCACGCTCGCGAGATTGCGCAGCTCGATCAGGTCGGGCGTCACGCGGAAGTTCCAGTAGTAGTCGGTGATCTCCTGGCGCAGCAGCTCGATGCGCCGGTGTGCGCGCGCGAGCCGCTTGTTGCTGCGCACGATGCCGACGTAGTTCCACATGAAGCGGCGGATCTCGTCCCAGTTCTGGGTGATCACGACGGCCTCGTCGCTCTCTGTGGCGTCGCCTTCCTCCCAGGGCGGTGCGTCGCGCTCGTCGGGCGGGAGATCGGCGAGTCGGCTGCGGGTGGCCTTCGACGCGGCGTCGGCGAAGACGAGCGCCTCGAGCAGCGAGTTCGAGGCCAGGCGGTTCGCGCCGTGCAGCCCGGTGCACGACACCTCGCCGGCGGCGAAGAGGTTCGGCAGCTCGGTCTCGCCGGTGATGTCGGTGACGACGCCGCCACAGCAGTAGTGCGCCGCGGGGACGACCGGGATCGGCTCGCGCGTGAGGTCGATCCCGAACTCGAGGCAGCGGCGGTAGATGTTCGGGAAGCGGTCGCGCAGGTAGTCGGCGTCGCGGTGGGTGATGTCGAGATGCACCCACTGGTCGCCGGTGCGCTTGAGCGCGACAT
>JAHEJV010000160.1 GCA_024638705.1 Deltaproteobacteria bacterium
GGCGTCGTCTCGGCGGCGGCGACGCTGCGGGCGCCGTCGACTGGTCGCGCTACGGCGAGCGCGGAACGATGGGCGCGCTGCGCTTCGGCGTCGGCGCCTATCGCCTGCTCGGTCGGCGGCTCAGCATGCTCTTCCTCTACCCCGCCGTCGCGTGGTTCTTCCTGCGCGACCGCGAGTTGGTCGGCGCGTCGCGCCGCTATCTCGAAGCGGTCTACGCCCGGCCCGACGGCGCGCGCGCGCTCGGCAAGCGGCCCGGCGCCCTCACGCCCTGCCGCCATCTCTTCGAGTTCGCCGTGCAGACCTTCGATCGCATGATCCTCTGGGGCGGCGGGCTCGAGCACTTCACGATGGAGCACCGGGGCTCCGACCATCTCTTCGCGCTGAAGGCCGAGGGCCGGGGCGCGCTGCTGCTGGGCGCGCACCTGGGCAGCTTCGACATGGCGCGCACGCTGGCGCGCGACTCGGGCGTCCCGATCAACATCGTGATGTTCACGGCGAATGCCGAGCGCATCAATCGCATCTTCGAAGAGCTCGACCCGGAGAGTCAGGTGCGCGTCGTCTCTCTCGACCCGACCTCGGTGCGCACCGCGTTCGAGATCAAGGCCTGCCTCGACCGCGGCGAGCTGGTGGCGATCCTCGCCGACCGCGTGCCCGCCGGCTCGCGGGAGGAGCCGATCGAGGTGCCGTTCCTCGGCGAGCGCCGGGCCTTCCCGCGCTCGCCCTTCCTGCTGGCGTCGCTGCTCGGCTGTCCGGTGCTCGTCTCGCTCTGCGTGCGCAAGGGCCCCTTGCGCTACTACACCTGGGTGGAAACGATCTCGCCGGGACGCCGCGTGCCGCGCGCCGAGCGCGAGAAGCGCGCAGAGGAGCTCGCGGCGGCGTACGTGGGCGAGCTCGAGCGCGCGTGTCTCGCGCACCCCTACCAATGGTTCAACTTCTACGACTCGCAGACGACGCAACCGATCGGATGAACGCCTTCCCGCCGATCCAGCAGTTGTTGCCCCACGCCGGGCCGATGCGCCTGCTCGAAGGTGTGCTCGCCCACGACGAAAGGGAGACGCGCTGCGCCGTGCGCGCCGGCGCCGGCAGCGCGTTTCGCGACGCTGCGGGCGACGTGCCGAGCTGGGCGGCGGTCGAGGTGATGGCGCAGTGCGCTGCCGCCGACGGCAGCCTGCGTCGCGGGGCGTCGGGCGAGGCGCTCGGGCCGGCGCTCTTCCTCGGGTCGCGACGGATCACGTTCCACGCGGCGAAGATCGACGCCGCCGCGGGCCTCGAAGTGAGCGCGCGGCTGGCGGCGGGTCGCCCGGGTGGCCTGCTCGCCTTCGACTGCGCACTGCACGCCGACGGCGTCGCCGTCGCGGAGGGTCGGCTCAACGTCCTGCCCATGATCGTCGAGGACCTGTCGTGACGCCGCGCGCGAAGACGGATTCTCCGCGCCGCGTGCTCGTGACCGGCGCGAGCCGCGGCATCGGCCGCGCGATCTCCCTCGCGCTCGCCGCCGAGGGGCACCCGCTCGCGCTCGCCTATCGCAGCCGACGCGACGCCGCCGAGGAAGTGGCGGAGCAGGCGCGCGGGCACGGGATCGACGCGACGCTGCTCGCCTTCGACGTCGCCGACCGCGACGCCACGCGCAACGCCCTCGAGCAGGAGATGGCCGAGCGCGGCCCATTCTGGGGCGCGGTGCACAACGCCGGCATCACCGACGACGCGGCCTTCCCCTCGATGAAGCCCGACGCCTGGGACCGCGTGCTGGGCACCAACCTCGACGGCCTCTACAACACGCTCCAGCCGCTGGTGATGCCGATGGTGCGCCGCCACGACGGGGGGCGCATCGTCACGATCTCGTCGCTCGCCGGCATCATCGGCCACCGCGGCCAGGCGAACTACGCGGCTTCGAAGGCCGGCATCATCGGCGCGACGAAGTCGCTCGCCCAGGAGCTGGCGAAGCGCGGCATCACGGTCAACTGCGTGGCGCCCGGCCTGATCGAGACCGACATCGTGAGCGAAGACGCCGCGAAGCAGATCACGCCGTCCATTCCGATGCGGCGCCTGGGCAAGCCCGAGGAGGTCGCTAGCGTCGTAGCATTCCTTTTTTCCGAGGGCGCGTCCTACGTGACGGGCGAGGTCATTTCTGTGAACGGAGGCATGCTGTGACGGGCGACCGCGACGTCGTCATCGTCGGCGGGGGCGTGGCCGGCACGCTGCTCGCTCGGCAGCTGCGCAAGCGCCTGCCCGGCATCCGCATCCTCGTCCTCGAGCGCGGCGAGGGCTCGGCGCCGAAGGTGGGCGAGTCGACGGTCGAGATCGCGAGCCACTACCTCGTGCGCCGTCAGGGCCTCGGCGGCTATCTCTACGAGAACCACCTCCCGAAGAACGGCCTGCGCTACTTCTTCGACGGCCCCGGGCGGGACACGCCGCTCACCGAGATGAGCGAGATGGGGACGATCAACCTCCCCTTCCACGCCGCCTTCCAGCTCGACCGCGCTCGTCTCGAGCCCGACCTCGTGGAGATGTGTCGCAGCGAGGGCATCGAGGTGCGCAACGGCGCGCGCGTCACCGAGATTGCGCTCGGCAGCGGCGCCGACCCGCACACGCTGACCGTCGAACAGCGCGACGGCAACGAGACGCTGCGCGCGCGCTGGGTGGTGGACGCGGCGGGCCGTCAGGGCTTCCTCGGGCGTCAGCTCGGCGTGCGCGAGGAGGAGCCGCAGCACCAGATCGGTTCGGTGTGGGGCCGCTTCGAGGGCTTCGCCGACGTCGATCTCCAGGGCGACGACGCGTTCCGCGGCCGCGTGCGCCACACGACGCGCGGTCTCTCGACGATCCACTTCATGAACCCCGGCTATTGGATCTGGGCGATCCGTCTGCGCGGAGGGCTGACCAGCGTGGGCGTCGTCGGCGAGCCGACCCGCGACCGCGCGCTGCGCACGCCGGAGGGGTTCCGCGCCTTCCTCGACGACCACGCGGCCCTCGGCGGACTGCTCGCCGAGGCGAAGGCCGTCGATCACGGCAGCATGGCGCGCATCGCCTACGGCTCGAAGCACTTCCTCTCGGCCGACCGCTGGGCGCTGATCGGCGAAGCCGCCACCGCCGCCGATCCGCTCTACAGCCCCGGCCTCGACTTCGTCGCACTCGAGAACGACTTCACCACCGACGCGATCGCGCGTGATCTCGAGGGCGAGGCCCACGACGCGCTCGCCGAGCGCGCCCTTCTCTACGACCGCTTCCTCGAGTTCCGACACCAGGCGGTAATGCGTCTCTATCGCGGGCAGTACGGTCTGTTCGGCTCGTACGAGCTGATGCGCCTCAAGTGGGACTTCGACATCGCGTCCTACCACAACCTGTGGGTGGCGCCGTTCATGACGAACCAGCACCTCGAGCCTGCGTGGCTGCGCCGTCAGCTGCGCCTGCGCGACTTCGTGCTCGCCGCGATGGACAACTTCGCGAAGCTCTTCACGCGCGCGGAAGCCGCCATGCGCGAGCGCGGGGAGTACTACGCGAAGAACCGCGGCATGTTCTCCTACGGGCTCGAGAACATCCCCTTCCTCGACCAGATCGGCCTGCCGCGCAGCCAGCGGCAGACCCTCGAGCAGGCGCGCGACACCTTCAATCAGGTGCGCCGCGACGGCATGGCCCTGATCGGCGAAGACACCGGCGACGAAGTCTGGCCGTTGCAGAGCTTCGTGACCAGATCTCTTGGCTGACCCGGCCGCCGAGCGCCCGGTTTCCGGAACACGACTCAGGGAACCCCCGCGCATCAAGCCGCCGCCGGCGCTCGTCACCGCCGTCGGCGTCGGCGCACTCATGGCGACGGTGTATCCGCCCGCGGCGGAGCGCGCGCTCGCTTCCGTCGGCGTGCGTCCTGTCGCGTTCGTGCTGCTCGCGATCGGTGCTCTCTCGCTCTTTGCGTGGAAGAAGCTCGACGCGACGGGACGCGTCCCCGTGTCGTCGCGCGCGGCGCTGCTCCTGCTGCCCGCGCTCTCGGCCGCGACGGGCGCCGAGCTCTATCTGCGCCTCGTCCCCGCCGCCATCCAGCTCGGCATCGCCGCGCTGTTCCTGCACTCGCTGCGCGGCGGAGGCTCCCTCTTCCTCGACGCGGCGAAGAGCCTCCACCCCTACGCGCCCGACTTCATCGCGCCCTACTGCCGCAAGTCGACCGCGCTGTTCGCCGGCATCTTCATCGCCCAGGGGTTCGGCGTCGCGTGGCTCGCCTTCCATCCCGAGATGAACGAACCGGGCTGGGGCTTCGCGACGGGCGTCCTCGTCTGGATCCCGATGCTCGTCGCGACGGCGGTCGACTGGCTCGTGCGCAAATGGTGGTTCCGCTACTACGGCCCCGGTCCGGTCGACGCCTTTCTGCGCCGGATGATGCCGCCCGAGAACACCGAAGCGGGTCGCCGCTCGCTCGCCTACATCCGTAGGATGCGCGCAGATCTGGGGATGCCGCCGCCCTAGGCTCCCCTCTCGTTCGGAGGAACACGATGCAGAAGCAACTCGTCCTGGGGATCATCATCCTGGCGTTCGCTTCCCTCGGCTGCGCCGACCACATCGCCCGCCCCGACCTCGCCGAGCGCATCGCCACCGGATCTCCGCCGCCGATCCTCGACGTGCGCTCGGAGGGCGAGTACGCGGAATCGCACGTGCCGGGCGCCGTGCACGTCCCGTTCCATTCGGTGTGGTCGCGGAGCGACGAGATCCCGACGCGCGACGGCGAGCCGCTCGTCGTCTACTGCGAGCACGGTCCGCGCGCGGGTCTCGCCCGGGCGGGGTTGTGGATGTTGGGCGCCGGCGACGTCCTGTTTCTCGAAGGCCACATGACCGCCTGGAAGAAGGACGGGCTTCCCGTGGAGTCGGCGCAAGCCGCGGACTGAGGCGCGGATCCGCATATACTGCGCCCGCATGTCGCGAGTGTTCGAAGTCGCAGCGACGGGCGTCGCTCTTCTCCTCTACGGGTTCGTCGTGGTCGGCCTCGCGCTGCGCCACGTCCCGGGCGGCGAGATCTTCGGCCGCTACACCCCGCTCTATGCGTTCGCCCTGGTCCTGCTCGCAGCAGGCAGCGTCCCGCTCTTCCGCTTCGTCCGTTCGCTCTTCCGCGACAGCCGCGTCGTCGCGGATGGCGGGCGCGAAGTCGTGCTCACGTCACGCACGAAGCTCACGCTCGTCGGCATCCTGCTCGCCGTCGTGCTCCTTCCCCTCGAGCTCGCGGTCTGGCGCTCGGAGACGAAGCGCACCGATCGCGACATGGCGAAGTTCCACCCCTTCCTCCAGATCCAGGGGCGCGCGAACCGGGCGAGCCGGCACCTCAACCAACACGGCTTTCGCGGCGACGCGATCGAGCGGGAGCGCCCGGACGGCGACGCCACGCGCATCTTCTTTCTCGGCGGCTCCACCGTCTACGGCCTGCGCGTCCCCTTCGAGCAGAGCCACGTGCGCCGCCTCGAGATGTCTCTGCGCGAGCGCTTCCCCGATCGTCGCTTCGAGGTGCAGAACGCGGCGATGGACTGGTACACGACGGCGCACTCGCTCGTGAACTATCAGCTGCGCATCAAGGACTTCAGTCCCGACCTCGTGCTCCTGTATCACGGCATCAACGACCTGCTGCGCTCGTTCTCACCACCCGACCTCGCGTTCGGCGCGCCGCGGAGCGACTACGCGCACTACTACGGCCCGATCGCGCGGCTCGCCTTCGGCCGTCACGGCAAGCCGCCGATCCCGACGCCCTACGTCATCGACTGGCTGCTCGAGCCCGGACGCCTGTACAGCGATCGCGACCGCACCCTGCCCACGCGCATCGAGCGCTTCGCGAGCCTGCCCGCCTTCGAGCGCAACCTGCGCTCGCTCGTGGAGGCGACCCGTGCCGACGGCGCCCGATTGGTGCTGGCCACGCAGCCCTCGCTCTACCGCGAAGACCTCGCGCCCGAAGAAGCCGCGACGCTCTGGATGCCCCAGCGGCTCGGCGCCGAATCCGGCGTGCACCCCGACGCCGAGTCGATGACCCGCGGCATGGCCGCCTTCAACGCCGTCACCCGCCGCGTCGCCGCCGAGGGCGGCGTCCCCTGGATCGAGCTCGCCGAAAACGTGCCCAGAGACCTCGAACATTTCGTCGACGGCGTGCACTACACCGAGGCGGGCCACGTGCGCGTGGCCGAAGTCGTCTTCGCCGGGCTGCTCGCGAACGGGTTGCCCTGAGCGGGGAGGCTCAGGCCCGCGACCAGTGAAAGCGGCCGAGCGACAGCTCCGGGGCGTCGCCGACGAGGAAGCGCAGGAACTCGCCCGCGTGGGGCCAGGCCGTCTTCGGCGCCGGTTCGCTGCCGCGGACGTCGAGGCGCAGCGCCGGACCGCTCGTACCCGCGTCGCGCGAGAGCAGGAACGCGATCGCGTAGGAGCTCGGCGGCTCGTCGACGAGCTCGGCGAAGGCGGGCGCCAGCTCGACGTCGCCCATCACGTAGAGCACCGGGCGATCGGGTTCGCGTTCGAGATGGGTGAGCGCTTCGAGCCATCCGCAGCCGAAGGTGTCGTCGCGCGCCGCGAGCGAGCTCGAAGCCTCGCGGTTGCCCGCGGCGATGCAGTAGAGCCCGGCCTGCGCGTTGTGCACGGTGTGGCTGAACTTCGCCGGGGACAGGCGCTCGCCAGACACGATCTTCGCGAGCATGTCGATCGATTCGTTGACGCTGCCGTGCCGCGAGGCGAACACGGTGCGCACGTTGCCGAGCATGCCTTCGTCGACGCAGCCCCACGCGGCGGTGAGGACGATGCGCGTCAGCGGCGAGCAGCGACGGCGCAACATCGCGGGCAGGAACTTCGCGTCGGGATGGCCGGTGGGCGGGAAGGGCGACGGCGAGGCCACCCACTCGCGCCACGCGTCCTGCGACTCGAGGCCCGGCGCCCAGGCCGACCACGCGCGCACGGTCGCGGTGCGCAGGTCGTCGCTCGCGGCGGTCACGAATCGCACCCGAGCACCAGCGTGCAGTTGTTGCCGCCGAAGCCGAAGGAGTTGGTCATCACGCGCGGCGCGTCGCGCAGGAGCGCCGTCTCGCCCTTGCCGACGAGATGCAGCGCGGGGATCTCCGGGTCGGGCTCGCCGTCCCACCAGTGCGGCGGCAGCGAGAGCACGCCGGCCTCGCTGCGCGCGAGGGCGAGCCAGCAGAAAGCGGCTTCCATCGCGCCGGCGGCGCCGAGGGTGTGTCCGACCATCGCCTTCGTCGAGCTCACCGGCAGCTCGGCGCCGAAGACGCGGTCGACGGCGAGGCACTCCATGCGGTCGTTGAGCGGCGTGCCGGTGCCGTGGAGATTGAGATAGGCGATCGCATCGGGGGCGATCCCCGCGTCGGCGAGCGCGCCGCGCATCGACGCCTCGGCGCCCGCGCCCGTCGGCTCCGGCGCCGACATGTGATGCGCCTCGCTCGACTCGCCGGCTCCGAGCAGCTGCACGCCACCGGCGCTGCCGTCGTCGGGCTCGACGAGGAAGACGGCCGCGCCTTCGCCGAGCGTCAGGCCCGCGCGGTTCACGCTGCACGGATTCGTCGTCCCCTCGGCGATCGCCTGGAGGGAGGAGAAGCCGGCGGCGGTCAGTCCGCACAGGGTGTCCGCCGCGCCCGCGACGACGGCGTCGCACACGCCGAGCGCCAGCAGCGACCGTGCCGACGCCAGGGCGCGCGCTCCCGAGGAGCACGCGGTGCTCAGGCAGTAGGCCGGACCGCGCGCGCCGATCACCTCGGCGACGAAGGTCGCGACCCCGCCGAACTCGAGCTGGGCGTAGTCGAAGGATGGCGAGAGGCCTTCGCCGGCCAGCTGATGTCGGATCGCGTCCTCCGCGTCGGAGACGCCGCTGGTGCTCGTCCCCATCACCACGCCGACCCGTTCGGCGCCATGGGCTTCGACCGCGCGGGCGACCGGGTCGGCGATCTGCTCCAGCGCGGCGAGCGCCATCGCGTTGTTGCGGCAGTCGTAGGCGGCGAGCGACCTCGGGACCGACGGCAACGCTGCGTTCACCGCGCCCACGCGCAGCGACCGGCCGGCCACGAGATCGTCGCGCTCGGACAGATGGCTCGGCTCGCCCTCGAGGAGGCGCGACCACACCACGTCGGCGCCGACGCCGAGGGCGTTCACGATCCCGAGGGCGGACAGACGGCAGGGAGGGCGCGGCATCAGGGAGAACGCCTGTGCATGATCCGACTCAGCATCGGGGAGCCGGACGGCCGTGGCAAGGCGCAATCCGCGCGTCGGACGCTAGGATTCCGCGCCGGAGGAAACCGTCATGCGTTCGATGATCCGTCTTCTCGTCGCCTCGCTCGCCGTGGTCAGTCTGGCCCTCGCGCCGGTCGCGGCGCTGGCCGATGAGTCCTCGGCGCCGGGGCGCTGCGCGAACGGCCGCAACGCGAACAGCGCGATGTGGCTCTCGATCGCCCACCCCGGCGTCGGCGAGTGGTACCTCAACGAGTGGGGACACTTCTTCGACAACGCGCCGCAGCTGAAGTTCTGGCTCGGCTTCATCCCCTTCTACGGATGGCCGGGCTATCTCCAGGTGCGCAGTGCCATCGACGCCCGGAACTGCCGGACGCTCGACCGCGCGGTCTAGCCGGCAGACGGTCCCGAAGCCGCTAGGCGGCGCGCTCGTCTGCGCCGCCGGAGAACTTCGCCCACTCCGCCTCGAGAAACGCGGTGGCGGCGCGGACGGCGTACTGGCTGCGCACCGAGTGGAAGATCTCGAAGGCGTGCTGGGCGCCGTTCATCTCCAGGTAGTGCACCCCCGCGCGGCTCTTCTCGCGTAGCGCCTTCACGAATTCGCGCGCTTCCTCGACGAAGACGAGCGTATCGTGGGTGCCCTGGATCACGAGGAAGGGCGGCGCGTCCTCGGAAATGCGCATCAGCGGGCACATCGAGTCCCAGAACTCCGGGTCGTCCTCGGGCTGCGACTTGAAGACCTGCTTCGCGAGCATCGCCTCCATCGACTGTTTGCCGCGGATGCCGGCGCGGTCGCGGAAGTCGTAGACGCCGTAGAATGGTACGGCGGCGGAGACGCTCGTGTCGGCGTCCTCGAAGCCGGGCTGGAAGGCCGGATCGTTCTGGGAGAGCGCGGCGAGCGCGGACAGATGGCCGCCGGCCGAGCCGCCGGTGACGCAGAGGAAGTCGGGGTTGGCACCGTACTCGTGCGCGTTCGCGCGGATCCAGCGGATCGCGCGCTTCACGTCGACGATGTGGTCGGGGAAGCTCGCCTTCGGCGAGAGGCGATAGTTGATGGCGAAGTTGACCCAGCCGCGGCTGGCGAGGTGGCCCATCAACGGGCCGCCCTGTTCACGCTTGTCGCCGATCATCCAACCGCCGCCGTGGATCTGCACGAGGATCGGCCGGTCGGCTCCCTGGTCTTCGGGCAGGATCACGTCGAGCAGATTGCGGCCGCCCTTGTCGCCGGGAAGCGACTCGCCGTAAGGGATGTCGTGGATGCGGCGGACGCCGTGGCGCTTCATCTGGAAGGGACGCATCAGGCCGTGGGTGGTCGGGACGTCGGTTTCGATGGCGAGCCCCGACTCCCGCGCCAGCGCTTCGACCTCCTCGCGCGCACCCTGGGCGCGGAAGTGGCCGGCGACGAGCAGGCCCCAGGCGGTGAACGAGAGCGCGAGCCCGACGACGCCGCGGGTTTCCTCGAAGGCGCCGAGCGCCGCGAACCCGACGGTGATCACGGCGCCGATCGCGACGACCTGGAGCGCGAGCTCGCCCGCGAGCCAGCCCGACATGAAGTAGACCGGCACCAGCGGCCCGAGGCGGCGCGCCTGGAACCACGATGTCGCGGCGACGACGAAGATGAAGATCGATCCGATGAAATAGAGGGTGGCTGCCATGGCGCCGGATTATGCCGAGGATCCGCAAGGAGCGCGCCCCGTCCCTGCGGGGTGCTCCTCATCCATCCGCCGGTGATGGCAGCGCAATGGGAGTACCGATCCGGACCCGAACGCGCTTGAGCCGGCCCACGGGATCGGCGATCCTGCCAGCACCGCTACGCGAACCCTCTCCTCGCCCCCAGCGTCTCCACCCCGCCGGACGCTGTTCAGGAACTCCTTGGCCGCACCCGCCGTTCCGCGCGCCGAACCCTCGGCGCTGACCCAGCTCGTCGACCTGGCTGCGAAGAGCCCGCCGCCGAAGGG
>JAHEJV010000161.1 GCA_024638705.1 Deltaproteobacteria bacterium
GCGACGCCCTCGTCGCGGGCGGCGATCTGCTGGCGACGGGCGGAAGCGCGCTCGACGCCGTGGCGGCCGCGGTCGTCGTGCTCGAGCGCTGCGAGGCCTTCAACGCCGGGCGCGGGGGCGTTCTCGACGCCGACGGACGCATCGGGCTCGACGCTTCGGTGATGGACGGTCGCGACCGCCGCGCGGGCGGCGTGGTCGGCGTCGCGCGCATCGCCCAGCCGGTGGAGGCTGCCCTCGAGGTGCTGCGCGAGGGAAGGCACGTGCTGCTCGCGGGGGAGGGCGCCGAGCGCTTCGCGGAAGAACGCGGCCTCGCGCGGGTCGATCCGGAGCACCACGTGACGGCGCGGGCCCGTGCGCAGCTGGAGCGCGCGAGGGCGCAGCGTCCGCACGGAGGCGGCACGGTCGGCGCCGTCGCGTGGGATGCGCAAGGACACCTCGCCGCCGCGACCTCCACCGGCGGCATGGTCGCGCGCCGTCCCGGCCGGGTCGCCGACAGCGCGCTGCCCGGATGCGGCGTCTGGGCCGACGACGCCACCTGCGCCGTCTCGGCGACCGGCCACGGCGAGTTCTTCATCCGCACCGCGTTCTGTCACGACATCGATGCGCGCATCCGCTTCGGTGGCCGCGATCTCGAGACGGCGTGCGCCGAGGCGCTCGCCGCCGTCGGCGCGCTCGGGGGCAGCGGTGGCTGTATCGCCCTCGACGCGAACGGCCACGCGGCCTTCCCCTTCGACACGCGGGACATGCCCTGCGGCATCCGCGTCGGCGACGGTCTGCCGCAGCTCGCGCTGCACGGCGTGCGTTAGTCGCGCGCTTCCGGGCTCGGCGGGAATCGCGGTGGACGTTCGCTGAACAGGTCGACGAGGTCGCGCGCGAAGTGGTCGTAGGCGCGGTGGGCCGTCACGTAGCCGTGGCCCTCGGCGGCGATGCGCGCGCGCTCGTCGGGCCGCTCGAGATAGTGCGCGATCAGCTCGTTGGCCTCTTCGACCGAGCGGTACCAGACGAGGTGGCGGTGGTTCTCGAAGATCTCCTCGAGATCGGGCGCGTAGTTGGTGAGGAGGAAGCCGCCGCAGCCGAGGGTGAACCAGGTGCGGTTCGAGAAATACCAGCGCACGTCGTGACGCCAGTCGCAGCCGAGCACGATCTTCGCGCCGCAACAGACCTGGCGGTACTGCTCGGGGTAGACGTCGCCCCGGGTCGGCGTGAGGCCCAGCTCCTCCCAGCCCTGTCCGTAGAGACGCGTGTCGAAGTGTTCGGCGACCGGACGGATCAGCTCGCCGCGCGTGCGATGCAGCTCCGAGCCGACCGAGTACTTCCCGATGAACGCCACCTCCGAGTGGAATTCGTCGGGGGCGGCGTCGACGGGATAGTGCAGCTCCGGGTCGTGGGCCTCGGCGAGGTAGCAGGCGCGGCGCACGCCGGCGCGTTCGAACTCGGCGATCTGACCCTGCGCGACGGTGCACAGGAGGTCGACGTCGGCGGCGAGGCCGAGGTCGTCTGCCGAGATTGGTGACGGCCAGCAGTCGGGCGTGAACATCACCGTCGGAAACTGCTTCGCGAGTGCGTCGAAGAGCGGCCGCGAGATGTCCTGGGCGTGGATGAAGACGAAGTCGGGTCGGAAACGGCGGACGCTGGCGAGCGCCGACGCGCGCGCGAGGCTCCGCCCGATCAGGCGCCTTCGCTTTCCCTCGCGGATGACACGGATCGAGTGCCCCGCACGTACGAGCGCCCGCGCGATCGAGCGCGTCGTCTGCGTGCGACGCTTGCTCTTGACGAACAGGGCGATGCGCATGAACGCCGCGACGCTATCACAGGCCTGCGTGGGACGGACCGCGTCTCCGCGCCTCGCGTCGGGCGCGCTCGCGCGACCGGCGGGCTAGGTTTTCGCGCGTGTCGGACGCGTCCCTGCGGATCGCTTTCGTGGCCCTGGGCTTCCCCCCCGCAGTGGGTGGTACGGAGCTCTACAACGTCGAGTACGCGCGGCGACTCCACGCGCGCGGACACGCGCTGCGCGTGTTCGCGTTCGGCGCGACCGGCGACGCGGCGCAGGCCGAGCGCGAGGCCGACGCGGAGCTTCCCTTCCCGATGACGCGCGAGCCCGGCCGCGATCGTGGCGGCTCGCTCGAACCCGGCGCGTTGCCGACCTGGCTCGCCGAGCAGCGCCCCGACGTCGTGCTCGTGTCGCGTGCGTCGCGGCGGATGGGAAGGGTCGCCGCGGTGGCCGCGGGCGTTGCGCCCGCGGTGGTGTCCGTGCACGAGCTGGCGGGGAAGCACACGCAGCGCGGCCCGATCGGACGCTGGCGCGTGCGGAAACGCTACGGGCTCGACGTCGCCACGCGCATCCTCGTGAACAGCGCCGACACCGGGCGCCGCGTGGCGTCGCTGCGGGTGTCGGCGCCGATCGACGTGGTGCATCCCGGCGTCGACACGAAGACGTTCGCGCCCGATGCCGACGCGAGGCGGATCGCGCGCGAGAAGCTCGGCCTCGAAGGACGCCGCGTGCTGCTCACGGTGTCGCGGCTCGCCTCGAACAAGGGCCACGCGCGCGTCCTCGACGTGCTGCCCGAGCTGCGCGCGCGCTTCTCCGACCTCGTCTACGTGGTGGTCGGGGAAGGCGGGGAGCGGGCGGCGCTCGAGCAGCGCGCGGCGGAGCTCGGCGTCGCGGACGCCGTGCACTTCGCCGGGCGCGTGGCGGACGCGCGCGCCTGGTACGCCGCGGCCGACGTCTTCGCGATGCCGTCGGGCCGCGCGGGCGCTGGCAAGGCGGGTGAGGGATTCGGCATCTCCTACGTGGAGGCGGGGGCGTGCGGGCTGCCCGTGGTCGCGAGCGCAAGCGGCGGCGCAAACGACGTCGTGATCGACGGCGAGACGGGACGCCTCGTCGATCCGGGCGACGCTGCGGCGTTGGAGTCCGCGATCGCGGGGTGGCTCGCCGACCCGGAGGCCGCGCGTCGCATGGGCGAGGCTGCGCGACGCCACTGCGCGCGCTTCGACTGGGAACGGGGCGCCGACGCGATGGAAGCGTCGCTGCACGCGGCGGCGAAGCGCCGGTGAGCTGAGGTCGGCCCGGTGAGGCGACGGCAGGCGGGTAGGGAGAATGTCCGATGATGATCTGGATGGCGCATCCCCGCCTCGACCGGCGCGGTGGAGCGGAGAACCTGCTCCTCGTGCTCTCCCGCGGCCTGCGCGAACGCGGCCACGAGGTTGCGATCGCGACGCTTCGCTTCTCGGCGAGCGCGTGGCCCGAAGGGGCGTGGTCGGGAATTCGCATCGAGAAGCTCGGGCGTGCGGTCGATCGGGTCGTGCCCCGTCGTTTTCGTTCGCGGTTCCGCGCGCGTCGTCTCGGTGCGTTCGTCCGCGGCGCCGACGTCGCGATCGCCCACAACTTCCCGGCCGCGCTCTGGGTGTCGCGCTGCGCGCGACCCGCCGGACCGACTCGCCGCGTCTGGTATTGCCACGAGCCCTCCGAGCGTCTCCACGGGCGCGCGGTGTTCCCGCGCCTGGTGGCGGCGGGCGAGGCGGGCGCCGACGCCTATCCCTGGTCGGACCGCGCGTTCGTAAGACGGCTCGAGCATCTCGACACTCTCCGCCCGCGCGAGACCGCGCTCGATCGCCGGCTCGACCGAGCCGCGGTGCAGTCGCTCGACGCGGTGCTCGCGAACAGCGCGTTCACCGCCGCGGCGGTCGAGCGGGTCTACGGGCGGACGGCGCGAAGTTGCCCGCCGGGCGTCGCACCGCCGTGGCAACCCGACGACGACGCGGTGTCCTCGGCATCGCCCTACGTGGCCTGGGTGACGAATCCGCGCGTCGCGAAGAACGCCCACGGCTTCTTCGAAGCGCTTCGGCTCGCGCGCGCCGAGGCGCCCGATCTCGTCGTCCGCGCCCTCGGGCTCGACGACGCGCTGCGCACGAAGGCGCGGACGCTCGGCATCGAGGACGCGCTCGTCGCGCTCGAGGCCGTCGACGACCCGGATTACGCGAGCCTGCTCGCCGGCGCCCGCTTCGTCGCGAACGTCCCGATCGAAGAGCCCTTCGGCCTCGTCCCGGTCGATGCGATGGCGCAGGGCCGCGCGGTGCTCGCGTCGTCGTGCGGGGGGCCGAGCGAGAGCGTGGTCGACGGCGAGACCGGCGTGCTCGTCGACCCTCTCGATCCGAACGCGATCGCCCGCGAGATGGTGGCGCTGTGGAAGGATCCGGAGCGCTGCGCCGCGCTCGGTCGTGCGGGGCGCGAGCGCTACGAGCGCGAGTTCACGCCGGAGCGCTTACTCGATCGCTTCGAAGCGGCGTTGGCCGAGATCGCAGGCTGAGGGCCGACTACGTCTCGCTGCGCGCCGGGTCCGCCGGCTTGCACGCGTAGCCCGCGTCGATCAGCGCGTCGCGGATCTCGTCGAGGATCGCCGGATCGTCGATCGTGGCGGGCGTCCGGTAGGGCTCCGCATCGGCGATCTTGCGCATCGTCCCGCGCAGCACCTTCCCCGAACGCGTCTTCGGCAGGCGCGGCACGACGAGCGCCTGCTTGAACGCCGCCACCGGTCCGATCTCCTCGCGCACCCGCGCGACCACTTCGCGCGCGATCTCGTCGAGCGCGCGCGACACGCCGGCGTTCAGCACGACGAAGCCGAGCGGCACCTGGCCCTTGAGCGCATCCGCCACGCCCGTCACCGCGCATTCGGCGACGTCGGGGTGCCCGGCGATCACCTCTTCCATCGCGCCGGTCGAGAGGCGGTGGCCCGCGACGTTGATGATGTCGTCGGTGCGGGCCATGATCCAGAGGTAGCCGTCCTCGTCGAGGTGACCGGCGTCGGACGTCTGGTAGTAGCCGGGGAAGCGCTCGAGATAGGCCTGCTCGAAGCCGGCGTCGTTCTCCCACAGCGTGCGCAGACACCCCGGCGGCAGCGGCAGCTTGATCACGACGTGGCCGGTCTCGCCGGGCGGCAGCTCGCCTCCGTCGTCGCCCAGGATGCGCACGTCGTAGCCGGGCACCGGCTTCGTCGGTGAGCCGTGCTTCACCGGCAACGGCTCGATGCCCATGCAGTTCGCCGCGATCGGCCAGCCGGTCTCCGTCTGCCACCAGTGGTCGATCACGGGCACGCCGAGCGCGCGTTCGCACCACGCGACGGTGTCCGGGTCGGCGCGCTCGCCGGCGAGGAAGAGCGTGCGCAGCGTGGTGGTGTCGTACTGCTCCGGGAGCGTCGCCTCCGGGTCCTGCTGCTTCACGGCGCGCAGGGCGGTGGGCGCAGTGAAGAGCACGTCGACGCCGTGTTCCTGGATGACGCGGAAGAAGGCGCCGGCGTCGGGCGTGCCGACGGGCTTCCCCTCGTAGAGGATCGTGGTGCAGCCGAGCAGCAGCGGCGCGTAGACGATGTAGGAATGGCCGACGACCCAGCCGATGTCCGACGCGGCCCAGAACACGTCGCCCGGCGCGACGCCGTAGACGTTGCGCAGGCTCCACTTGAGCGCGACGGCGTGCCCGCCGTTGTCGCGCACGACGCCCTTCGGCACGCCGGTCGTGCCCGAGGTGTAGAGGATGTAGAGCGGGTCCTTCGCCTGTACGGCGGTGCAGCCGACGGGCTTCGCATCGGACACCGTGTCGTTCCAGTCGAGGTCGCGACCGGGCGTGAGCTCGGCGCGCGCCTGCTCGCGTTGCAACACGAGGCAGTGTTCCGGCTTCTCGCTCACCTGTGCGATCGCCTCGTCGAGCATTGGCTTGTAGGCGACGATGCGCCCCGGCTCGATGCCGCACGACGCCGAGAGCACCACCTTCGGTCGCGCGTGCTGGATGCGCTGGGCCAGCTCGTTTGCCGCGAAGCCGCCGAAGACCACAGAGTGGATCGCGCCGATCCGCGCGCAGGCGAGCATCCCGAACACCGCCTCGGGCACCATCGGCATGTAGATCACGACGCGGTCACCGGCCTCGACGCCGAGCCGGGTCAGCGCGCCCGCGAGCCGGGCGACTTCGTCGCGCAATTCCGTGTAGGTGAACGCGCGCTGCGTCCCGGTGACCGGGCTGTCGTGGACGAGCGCCTTCTGGTCGCCGCGTCCGGCCACGATGTGGAGATCGACGGCGTTGTAGCAGGTGTTGACCATCGCGCCGGGGAACCACGAGACGCGATGGGGGTCGGTGTCGTTCCAGGCGGCGCGCGGACGGCGCACCCACTCGATGTCGTCGGCGGCCTTCGCCCAGAAGCGTTGCGGGTTCGCGAGGGATTCGGCGTGCAGGCGTTCGGTGGCGTCGGGCATGCTAGGAATCATATCTTCCCGCGGCGCGCCCGGGCGGCGGCGACCGGAAGTCGCGGCCGACGGAGGACTCCATGAATTCCGCTCTCCTCCTCGCCGGCCTCTGGCTCGCCTTCGGCGCCACCCACGTCATGCTCTCGAGCCACGCGTTGCGACCGAAGCTCGTCGCGAAGCTCGGCGAGGGCGGCTTCCTGGGCGTCTATTCCCTCGTCGCGATCGCGATCTTCTTCCCGCTGGTCTCCTTCTATCTCGGGCACCGTCACGAGGGGCCCTATCTGGGGAGCCTCATCGGCGTACCCGGCATGTACTGGATCATGTACGTCGGGATGGGCTTCGCGTTCAGTCTCGTCGTCGGCGGGCTGGTGCGGCAATCGCCGGCGTCGATCGCACCGGGCGGCACCGAGGTGCGTGGCGTCTTTCACCTCACGCGCCACCCTCTCTTCATGGGGTTCGGGATCTTCGGCCTGCTGCATCTGTGCGTGGTGGCCGTGCACGCGACCGAGCTGGCCTTCTTCGCCGGCTTCCCGATCTTCACCCTGATCGGCACCCGCCATCAGGACGGCCGCAAGCTCGCCAACGCCGACGACGCCTACCGGCGCTTCCACGAATCGACGCCCTGGCTGCCGCTTCCGCGCCCGTCCGGGGTGCTCGCTGCGATCCGCGAGCAGCCGATCCCGATCGCGGTCGGCATCGCGCTCACCGTCGTCACGCGGGGGTTGCACCCGACGCTCTTCGGGGTGGGGTAGGCCTTACGGGGTGGCGGGTCTCGCGACGGGCTGCTGTCACCGGGGTGTCGGCATCGGCGGCGGCACGTACCAGAAGCCCGGCCTCGTGCGCACCCATCCCACCGAGGACGTCGGCCGCGCAGCCCGAAGCTGGAGGAGCCCGAGCTGTGCCCGAGAGCGGCCCGGACACGCCGGTGCCGGATCCGAGCGGATCCCGGTCTCCAGCCGAACCGCCGGCGTGGGCTAAGGTTCTCCTCTCGCCCGTCTCCGAGGAACTGTCATGCCCCCCATCTCCGAGAGCGCCGTCCTCGACGCGCTTCGCCCGATCATCGATCCCGACTTCGGCAAGAGCATCGTCGATCTCGGCTTCATCAAGAACCTCGCGATCGACGGCGCGAAGGTCGCCTTCGACATCGAGCTCACCACGCCGGCCTGCCCGGTGAAGGAGGAGTTCCAGAAGGCGGCGCGCGAGCGGGTGCTGGCGCTCGACGGCGTGGGCGAAGTCGACGTGACGATGACGGCGAACACGCGCGGCCGCGCGCCCCAGCCCGAGGCCGAGGTGCTGCCCGGTGTCAAGAACACGCTGGCGGTGGCGTCGGGGAAGGGCGGCGTCGGCAAGAGCACGGTCGCGATCAACCTCGCGCTCTCGCTCGCGAAGAGCGGCGCCTCGGTGGGCGTGATGGACGCCGACGTCTACGGGCCTTCGCTGCCGCTGCTCACCGGCGTCCACGGACGCCCGCGCGCGGAAGAGCGCCGCATCTACCCCCACGAAGCGCACGGCATGAAGCTCATGTCGATGGGCTTCTTCATCGACGACAACTCGCCCGTCATCTGGCGCGGCCCGATGGTGCACGGTCTGATCCGCCAGTTCCTCTCCGACGTCGAGTGGGGCGAGCTCGACTACCTCATCGTCGACATGCCGCCCGGCACCGGCGACGCCGCGCTCACGCTCACCCAGATGGCGCCGCTCTCGGGCGCGGTGATCGTCACCACCGCCAACGACCTCTCTCTGATCGACGCCCGCAAGGGCCTCAAGATGTTCGAGAAGGTGAGCGTGCCGGTGCTCGGCATCATCGAGAACATGAGCTACTTCACGCCGCCCGATCTGCCCGACCGCAAGTACCACCTCTTCGGACAGGGCGGCGGCGAGCGCACCGCGGCCGAGCTGGGCGTCGACTTCCTCGGCGAGGTGCCGATCGACCCGCGCATCGTCGAGGGCGGCGACAAGGGGCGTCCGATCACCCTCGACGCGCCCGATGCCGAGGCGTCGCAGGTGTTCGCCGCCCTCGCGGGGAAGGTCGCGCGCAAGCTCGCGATGCTCGCCGAGACGAAGCCGCAGATCGCCGACGCCAACATCACCTGGGTGTCCTGATCTACCTGCTGTCCTGAATCACCCGACGTCCTGAATCATCGGACGTCCTCAGCCCGAGACGGTCCCCCGCGCCGGGCCTCCGGACCCCAGCGCATCCGCTCGCGCGCAGGCGTCTCGGGAACATCCCGTCGCGAAATGAGGCCGACGGGCGCGGCGTCCTGCCCCGAACCCGTCCCGATCCGTTTCCGATCGCGGATCCGTGCGATTTCATGTGAGCCGAAATGCGGCCAGAGGGCCACTCAAGGGACGGGGAGCGCTGCTCTCGGGCCCCCCGTCCATCCGCTTTCCGGCTGCCGCCTCGGGCCGGACCCCGCTCGATTCGCGTTGGCAGTCGAGTCCGCATTCGAAACAGGATTCCGCGATGCGTTCCAGCGACCGAAGCTTTCGATCCTCCCTCCCGCTGATCACCGCCGCGCTCCTCGCGCTGATGCTCGGCCTCGTCGCGCCCGCGTCGGCGATGCCGATGGTGCAGAACGTCTTCCCCGCCGACGGCGCCGTCGACGTCTCGCCCGACCCGGTTCTCGAACTCACCTGCCTCGCGCCCGACATCGACTGGGCGCAGTACCAGATCTCGACCACGGCGAACTTCGGCAACGTCGTCTTCGATACCGGGCAGGATCCGAACGCGACCTGCAGCGTCGTCGCCCTCGCGGGCCTGAACCGCGGACAGACCTATCATTGGCGCGGCCGCGTGCACGAAGGCTCGCAGACGAGCAACTGGTCGAACGGCACGAGCTTCACGACGCTCGCGCCCTCCGAGACACTCGAGACCTACTCGTTCCGCAACGGCCAGGGCGGCTACGCCGGCGCGCAGGACGCGGACATCCGCGGCAACGCGCAGAACCCGGCGCTCGCGGTGCGCGAGTGGAACCAGGGCGCGGCGCCCTACATGCGCTCGGGCCGACGCCCCGCCGGCAGCGACACCGACGAGATCTATCGCACGCTGATGCGCTTCGAACTCGGGTCGGTGCCGCGCAACCTGGCCGTCTCGAGCGCCTGGGTCGAGATCATCGGGGAAGGCGCGCACAGCGACCCTACTTTCTTCGACGGACCGCGGTCGTTCTACCCGCTGCTGCGTCCGTGGAACGAGGGCAACGGGATCTTCGGTGAAGACGCCGTGCCCGGTGAGGTCAACTGGCTGCACAACATCCAGCCCGACACGTGGGACGTGCCCGGCGCCGACGGCGTCGGCACCGACCGCGAAGGCAGCCCCGTCCTGCGCGGCACCTTCACCAACGACGACGGCTACGTGCACCAGTTCGGCAGCGAGGGCTTCATCGACGTCGTGCAGCAGTGGGTTGCCGATCCGTCGAACAACCAGGGCTTCCTGCTGCGCGCCGACGACGAGTCGACCCAGCGTGTGCTCAACCTGCGCACCAGCGACGACCCGACCGTCTCGCGCCGCCCGCGCATCGTGATCGAGGGCGTCCTCGTGCCGCCGGCCGACCTGCGCGTCTCCCAGTCGGCGAGTGCTGTGTCGACGAGCCCCGGCGACCCGGTCGACTTCACCGTCACCCTCACCAACGACGGTCCGGAGAACGCGACGGGCGTCGAGGTCACGATTCCCGTCTCCCCGCACCTCACCTATCTCGGCTCGACGCCCGACATCGGCTCCTACGATCCGATCAACGGCGTCTGGAGCGTCGGCAACCTCTCGGACGGCGCGAGCGTCGACCTCGATCTCTTCTTCCAGGTGAACAACGACGCCGAGGGCCAGGTGATCGTGAGCGTCGCCGAGGTGACGGACGTCGACCAACCCGACACGGATTCGTTCCCGGGCAATG
>JAHEJV010000009.1 GCA_024638705.1 Deltaproteobacteria bacterium
GACGTACACGAGTCGCGCATCGAGGCCCGCATCCTTGGTCGCATCGCGCGTCTCGGCGAGCTGACGGGCGTGCTCGACGGGCGAGAGCCCGGTCGAGAGGCTGTCGGAGCCGAAATCGATGACGAGGTCGCTGCCCGAGAGATCGAAGATCGGCACCGACGCGACGCCGAACACGGCCTTGGTGGCGCCGACCAGCGACTCGGGCGCGAAGGGCTCGTAGACGACGCGCTTCTTGCCGCCGACGGCGCCGAGCCAGGTGTCGATCAGGCCGCCGAGGGTCGGTCCGACGGTGCCACCGAGCACGGCCACCTTGCGTCCGGCGGCGGCGACGGCCTTGGCGAGGCGGTCGGTCGCGGCGTCCCAGGTGATCGGCGAGAGGCTGCCGTCTTCGCCGCGCTCGAACGCGCTGCGATAGCGGTCGGGATGATAGGTGCGGCCGATGCCCGCCTGACCGCGCGCACACAGCGCGCCCTGGTTGATCGGATGGTCGGGGTTGCCCTCGAGCTTGATCGGGCGTCCTTCGCGCGTGCGCACGTGGAGTCCGCAGCCGACGCTGCACTCGGTGCACGACGACGCATAGATCACCGGGAGGCCGGGAGTGATCTCCTCGGGCTGCACCACGTAGGGGATCAGCTTCTCGACGGGATCGGAGCAACCCGCGGCCGCAGCGGCCCCGGCACCCGTGCCGACCAGCTTCAGGAAATCACGTCGATCGAAATCGCCCATCCGTCCCCAACTTCGTTCGTTCGGCGTGCACGCGCCGCCTGCGCCTAGTAGTGGCAGACCAGGCAGTCCTGCGAGGCGCCGTTGTTGCGGTGGCAGTCGATGCACCACCCCATCTCGAGCTTCGCCGCGGGCAGTCCCCACGGCCACCAGATCGTGTCTTCGGTCACGTACATCTTGTCCATCTCTTCGACGTTGCCGTGACACTCCTGACATTCGAAGCCCGCGCGCACATGGGCGCGGTGCTGGAACTTCACGTGCTCGGGCAGCCGGTGTAGCTGCACCCACTCGATCGGCTCCCGGTTCTCCCAGTGCTCCTTGAGCGTCCGGATGCCTTCGAACTCGGCGTCGTAGGCGGCGGGGAACTGCGAGTGGCAGCCCATGCACAGCTCGACCGACGGCACGCCTGCGGCGCGCGAACGGTCGGTGCCGGAGTGGCAGTACTGACAATCGATCTCGTAGAGACCGGCGTGATGCTTGTGGCTGAACGGGATGGGCTGGAGCGGACCGGGCGCCTCGGGATCGTCGGCCGCCTCGTAGGAGAGACACGCTTCGCGCGTCGGCCACGGGGTGTCGAACTCCTTCGGGATCTCGATCGTCAGGTCGGGCTGCTCTTCGGCGAGCGCGCGCAGCTCGTGGGCTTCGCAGATGCTCGTCGCGACGAGCGGGCCAGAGTCGTCGGCATGAACCGGGGTCCCACTTCCGAACCCGACGACGGCCCACACGGTGAGCGCGGCGACGACGAGGAGAACCAGAGCGAAGGGACGCGTCGGTGCGAGATGTCTCATGCGGGAAACTCGGGACTCCTGTACGGCGTCTCAGAGAGCCAGCCAGCTCACACCGGCGACATGCGTCCCCCTGGCGACTCCTTGCCGAGAACCGGCGGCGGATCGGTTCGGTCCGCGGAACCTGTGCGGCGAGCAGTGCGCGCGGGAAGCGTTTCGAGAAGAAGTGGACAGAAGAAAACGACGCGTCGGGCACGTCGCTCGGGACGCGCGTGTGATATCCCGTAAGCCGTCTCGCGTCAAGGCGATTTGCCGCGAATCGCGGTGTCTGGTCGCCCCTCGATGCGCGCGGCGGTATCGTTGCGCCGCCCCGATCGGGATCGTCTTGGAAGTGACGATTTCGCGAGCGTTTCCGTGTGTTCGCGGCTGAGCGCCCGACGGACTTCGGGACGGGGCAGGCCATCAGGAGAACGAGTCCACCGTGATCGACTTCGAACCGACCGAAGAACAAGAGCTCATCGCCGAAACCGTGCAGCAGTTCGCCGAGAACGAGGTGCGACCGCAGGCGCGCGATTGCGACGAATCGGGAAAGCCCCCTCTCGAGGTCCTCCGGGCGGCTCATGAGCTCGGTCTGGTCGCGAATGCGATCGACGAGGAATTCGGTGGCGGCGGCGAGCGCAACGCCGTGACTGGCGCACTGATCACCGAGACGCTCGCCTGGGGCGATCTCGCGATCGCCCTTGCGGCGCTTTCCCCATCCCTGTTGGCCTTTCCCGTCGCAGACGCCGGCAACGACGAGCAGAAGAAGCGCTTCCTGCCTTCGCTCACCGGGGAGCGCTTCGTTCCGGGCTCGGTGGCCCTCGTCGAGCCCCACTTCGCCGCCGACCCGTTCCAGCCGCGCACCACCGCGAAACGCGACGGAGACGGCTTCGTCCTCCATGGGGAGAAATGTCTGGTTCCCTGGCTCGAGGGAGGCGAGTGGGTGGTGATCGCCGCGATGGGAGTAGACGGCCCTGCCCTGTTCTGCGTCGCGCGCGACGCCGACGGACTCACCGCCACGCCCGAGCGCAACATGGGGATCCACGCGCTGCCGACGGTGACGCTGTCGCTCGAGAACGTGCGCGTCCCGGCCGACGCCGCGCTCGAAGCCGGCGGCGCGAACGCGGTGCAGCGGATGATCCACCGCGGTCGCGTCGGGCTCGCGGCGGCGGCGGTGGGCGTCGCCCGCGCCGCCTTCGAGGTGTCGCGCGACTACGCGAAGGAGCGCCACGCCTTCGGCGGTCCGATCGCGACGAAGCAGGCGATCGCGTTCAAGCTCGCCGACATGGCGATCGAGATCGACGGCGCGCGGCTGCTCACCTGGGAGGCCGCCTGGCGCCTCGACCAGGGCCTCGATGCGGGCCGCGAGGCCGCCATCGCTCAGCGTCAGGCCCAGCGCGTCGCCCTCGAAGTGGCCGACGGCGCCGTCCAGGTGTTCGGCGGCCACGGCTACATCCGCGACTACCTGCCCGAGATGCACCTGCGCAACGCGCGCGGCTTCGCGTGCTTCGAAGCCCTGACCCTGGTGTGAAACGCTCACGCTCGTCTGATTGGAGAACGATGCCATGCCCATCGCTTTCGACCTCACCGAGAACACGAAGATCGCGCGCGATCATTTCGAGAAGATGGCCGCCGAACACATGCGGCCGATCTCGCGCAAGTACGACGACCTCGAACACGAGCTGCCCACCGAATGGGTCGACTGGTACTGGAAGCACGGACGCGGCGGTCCGAAGGACACCGACGTCTCGAAGCCCACCGACGGCTTCGTGCAGGTGTGCGTGCAGGCCGAGGCGCTGTGCTGGGGCGACGCGGGGCTCTACCTGCGCATGCCGTCGGCCGCACTCGGCGGCTCGGCCGTGGCCGCCGCCGGCACCACCGAGCAGAAGGAGCGCTTCCTCGCGCCCTTCAGGGGCGACGGCCCGCCGGTGTGGGGCGCGATGGCGATCACCGAACCGTCGGCCGGCTCCGACTCGGCGGCGATCCAGGCGACCGCTGATCGCGACGGCGACGAGTACGTCCTGAACGGCACGAAGATCTTCTGCACGAGCGGCGACGCGGCGAGCACCCACGAGGGCGGCTTCGTGGTCGTGTGGGCCACCGTCGACAAGACGGCGGGACGCGGCGGCATCAAGGCCTTCGTCGTGCCGGCGAACACGCCGGGGATGCGCCTGGTCGGCTGCGAGAAGAAGCTCGGCATCCGCGCGTCGGACACGGCGACGCTCGTGTTCGAGAACTGCCGCATCCCGGCGTCGAACCTGCTCGGCCGCGCCGACGTGAAGAAGCCCGGCGAGAAGAAGAAGGCGGGCGGCGACAAGGGCTTCAAGGGCGCGATGGCCACCTTCGACGCCAGCCGCCCGATCGTCGCGGCGATGGCCGTCGGCGTCGGCCGCGCCGCGCTCGATCTGGTCCTCGAGGAGCTCGAGCGCCGGGGCGTGCCGCTGCGCTACGACGCGTCGCCGCACGAGCAGACCGCCGTCGAGCGGGACGTCATCGAGATGGAGGCCGAGCTGCAGGCGGCGCGACTGCTCACCTGGCGCGCCGCGGCTATGATGACGCGCGGCAAGCCGAACAACCTCGAGGCGTCGATGGCGAAGGCGAAGGCCGGTCTCGCCGTCACGCGCATCACGCAGAAAGCCGTCGAGATCCTCGGACCGGCGGGCTACTCGAAGAAGCTGCTCGTCGAGAAGTGGATGCGCGACGCGAAGATCAACGACATCTACGAAGGCACCCAGCAGATCAACCAGCTCATCGTCGCGCGGCGCATCCTCGACTACCCGTCGAGCATGCTGCGCTGACCGCAAGCGGCGCCAGCCGCGCGCAGCGAGCCGAAGGCGAGCGAAGTCGAACAGGAAAGAAGGAGCGGAGCGCCGCGCGCCTCTCCTACCCTCAGCAAGACCTGTCCTCAGCAAGACCTGTCCTCAGCAAGACCTGTCCTCAGCGAGACGTCCTCAGCAAGACCTCCTCACCAAGACGTCCCCTCAGCAAGACCGAAACCCTCCGAGAGGAACCCCACCATGCCCATCAGCCCCGAACTCCTCGAGATCCTCGTGTGCCCGGAGACGAAGCAGCCGATCGCCGTCGCGGGCGAAGACGTCCTCGCGCGCATCAACTCGGAGATCGACGCCGGCCGCCTGCGCAACCGCGGCGGCGAACCCGTCAGCCAGCGCATCAGCGAGGGACTCGTCCGCGAGGACGGCAAGATCCTCTACCCGATCAGCGACGGCATCCCGGTCATGCTGATCGAGGAATCGATCGAGCTGACGGCGCCCGACAACGCCTGATCCGACGGGCGCCCCTATTGGGCAAACTCGCGGCGCTTGAGCTGGCGCACGTACTCCGCGAGCTCGGGATCCGCCGAGACGATCGACGAGATCCGCTGCTCGAACTCGGCTGCCTCGCGACGCAGCGGCTCCTCATCGACGGCGAGGGGCAGCCCGGCCATCATCTTCTGCAGCAGCGCGAGCGAGCCGCGCGGATTCGGCGAAGCGCTGATGTAGTGCGGGAGCCCGGCCCAGAGCGAGACCACCTCGGCGCCGGCGCGCTGAAGCTGATCGCCGAGCACGCCGACGATCCCCGTCGGTCCCTCGTACCGCGACGGCGCGACGCCGAGCTCACGCAGCCGCGATTCGTCGCTGGCGAAACCGGTGACGTCGACCGGGCGCGAGTAGACGACGTCTGCCACGTATGCGCCTAACAACACCACGCGCTTCACGCCGAGCCGACGGACCAGGCCGCAGAACACATCGCAATAGGCGCGCCAGCGCACGTGGGGCTCGGCGCCGATCGCGACGACCAGCTCGCGCGCGCCGTCGCTCCGGCCGTAGGTGAAGTGCGTCGCCGGCCAGTCGATGACGCGGCTTCCATCGGCGGCGATCCGTACGATCGGACGTCGCACCGTGAAGTCGAGGAACTCCTCGCCGTCGATCTCCGCGAGCGGGACGGCGCAGATCGCGTCGCGCACGTAGCTTGCCGCGCTCGTCGCGGCTTCACCCGCATCGTTCCATCCCTCGAACGCCGCGATCAGCGTCGCGTCCTCGAGCTTCGGCTCGACATGGAGCGTCAGGACATCTTTCACTGTTCGCAGGTTGGCACGTCCGCGACCCGGAACTCAAGGCCGAACCGACGGAAGCGGCTCAGCGCAACAGTCGATAGCCGTGGCCGCGAACTGAGAGCAGATGGCGCGGGCGTGACGGATCGGTTTCGAGATAGCGCCGCAAGCGCACGACGAAGCTGTCGACGACGCGCGTGCGCGTGTCGGGGCGCAATCCCCAGACGCGCTCCAGCAGCTCGCCGCGCGACACGACTTCGCCCTCGCGTTCGACGAGCGCGCGCAGGAGCCCCATCTCGCGGGTGGTGAGATTCACGACGCCGTCGGGCGTCTCCAGCTCGAAACGATCGAAGTGCAGCGTCGAGGCGCCGATCGCGACCGGCTCCGGCGGCGCCTCGTCGGCGACGCCGTCCCAGCGACGGCGGCGCAGCAGGCCGCGCGCGCGCGCGAGGAGCTCTTCGAGGCGGAAGGGCTTCGCAAGGTAGTCGTCGGCGCCCTCTTCGAGGCCGCGCACGCGATCCTCGGTGTCGTCCTTCGCGGTGAGAATGAGCACGGGCACGTAGTTCCCGGAGGCGCGCGTGCGTCGCAGCACCTCGAACCCGGAGACCCCGGGCAACATCAGGTCGAGGATCACGAGATCGAGGTCGCGCCCGCCACCGGTGAGCGCTTCGACGGCGGCATCGCCGTCGGCGATCGTGTCCACGTCGAAGCCCTCGGCTTCGAGGTTGAAGCGCAGCCCGTCGGCGAGGTGCTCTTCGTCTTCGACGACGAGGATGCGCGTCATGCGGGCTCCGGCTCGGTTGCGGCGCGCAGGGTGACGACGAAGCGACTGCCCGCGCCCGCCCCTTCGCTGCGCGCGACGACGCGCCCGCCCTGACGTCGCACGAGATTGCGCACGATGAACAGACCGAGCCCCAGGCCCGACGCCGTGCGCTGCATGTCCCGGCCCGCGCGATAGAAGCGCTGGAAGATCTTGCGCAGCTCGGTGGCGGGGATGCCGATGCCGCTGTCGGAGATTGCCACGTCGATGCGATCGTCGCCCTTCTGCGAGACGCGGACGTGGATCTCGATCGGGTCGTCGGAATACTTCACCGCATTCTCGAGCAGGTTGCGAAACACGACGGCGAGCTCTTCGCGGTTGCCGCGTACGTGGGTCGGGGAGCGCGTGTCGAGACGCACTGCCGCGGCGGGTAGCTCGTGGCGGGCGCAGAGATCCTCGATGCACTCGTCGAGCACCTCGGTGAGCAGGACGCGGTCCTTCGGCGGGCCTCCGCTCGCCTCTTCCGCGCGTGCGGCCAGCAGCACCTGCTCGACCGTGTGCCCGAGCCGCTCGACGTCGCGGTTCATGCGCTCGAGGAACTCGCGGCGCCGTTCGGGCTCGGGGTCGTGCCGTTCGAGGGTCTCGAGATAGAGCCGCAGCGACGCGATCGGCGTGCGCATCTCGTGGGTGACGGCGTCGAGGAACGCGCGCTGGCGTTGGTTCGTGCGCATCTCGCGCACGAGCCAGGCGAGGAGTGCGATCAGCCCGGCCAACACGAGCACGAAGAAGATCGTGCCGAGCACGAGCATCACCCAGTCGCGTGTCGAGAGGCGGCCCGATAGACCGTCGGCGATCGGGCGCGGGTCTTCGAGCACGAGGATCTGCCAACCGACGGCGAGCAGGACGACGAGGAACGCGACAGCGATTCCGAGTGCGAGGGGGATTCCGATCGAACGGCGCACCGCACAACCTCCCGGCCGTCGAGGGTAGGTTAGAATTCGATTGCGAGGGGAGGTGTGACCGCCATGCGCGGAAGGCAGGCGTGACCGTCACGCTCGAGAGGATTCTCACGGTCGTCGCCCTGGCGCTGATCGCCTCGTCTGGCACATCGGATCCCGCGTTGGCGTCGGACGAAGCGGCGGAGCGATCCCCGCCGACTGCGACCTTCGACGCCACGCTGCCGCCGCCCGAGCACCGCTGCCCGACGCTCGCCGGGCGCGCCGACGGCCCGGCGCAGGATGCTTCGCCGCCGGTCGTGCGCGAAGGCGCGGCGCTCGCATACAGCGACGTCCTGCATCTCGCCGCACTGCTGCCGCAGGAGGTCTGGCGCAACCGGGACGCGTTCTTCCACGAAGGCATGCGCATGGAGATCGGTCCGTGCCACCGACGTTATGCGCCCGCCGAGGGCTATCGCGTCGCCACCGAACGCCATGCGGGCGAAGCGCGTCTCGACGCGGAAGGAAATCTCCTCGACTACCGCGCCGGCCTCCCCTTCCCTCCCGAAGCGATCGACCCCGCGGCCGACGATGCGGCGCTGCGCTGGGCATGGAACTACGTGCATCGCTATCGCGGCGCCGGGCCGCGCGGTTCCTTCCGCATCGTCGATTTCCCGAGCCGCGTCGGCGGAGTGCTCACCTACACGGGGAGCTGGTTCCAGATCGCCCTCGCCCACCGCGCCGATCTCGCGTCGACACAGTATCGCGTCCGCGACGCGACCGACGTCTCGTGGATCGCGGGCGGTCGTTTCGCGGCGCCGGGCGACGCGCGTCATCTCGCGTGGCGCCAGCTGCGACCCGAGTCGACGACGCGCGACGCGACGCGGCCCGACGAGACCTTCGTCTACGTCCCCGAGATGCGGAAGGTGCGACGCGCGGCGACCGGCTGGGTCGATGGCCTCTTCACCCCGCGCTACCGCGCCGCCGCGCGCGGCGGAGGCGGCGGCATCGCGCTGCCGGGCGCGGGCGGGGCCGTGTCGCCCTCGGGCGGAGCGAGCGCCGCGGTCACCGAGCACCTCCCGCGCGGCTTCACCGGCCTCGCGATCCGGCCCAACGCCTATGCCTGGCGCATGCTCGGCGTGCGCGAAGTGCTCGCCCCGATCAACGTCGTGCGCGTCGGCTACCCGCAGCGCCCGATCCGCAACTACGGTCCGAGCGGGCTCAGCGTCGGCAGCGACCGCTGGGAGGTGCGCCAGGCCGTCGTCATCCAGGGCGCACTGCGCGAACGCGGCCGCGGCTACGACACGCTCACCCTCTACCTCGACAGCCAGACCCAGCAGCCGCTCTACTTCATGAAGTCGCGCCGTCCGGGCAACCGCCTGCTCGAAGTGGGTGTCCTGCTCCACCGCTACAGCGGCGACGTCCCCGGCTACCCGCCCTTCCCCGACGGCAGCGGAGCCAACGTCTTCGACCCCGTCGCCGCCATCTTCGTCGACACCCCCGAAGGCGGCAGCGGCTGGCGCAGGGAGTCCTACGACCTCGACTCCACCCCACCCCGACCCCACGAGCTCGAACGGATGATGTCCCCGTCCTATCTCGAAAGAGGACGCTAGGCCGAAGGCATCAGACCGAACCGCCTCGAGCGCGCGGGGATCCGGCGCCGCGCGAGAGAAATCGGAACCCGGGCGCCGGCGCGAAACCGCGAGTCGGCGCGTACGCCTCCCGCCCCGCCTGCCGGTTCGTGAGGAACGGCGCCGCGGAATCGGCTTGACGTGGGAAATATTCCCACTAGCCTGATTTGGTCGGTGTGGGAAATTTTCCCGCGCCTTGAAGAACCTCCAACGACACGAACGAAGAACCCTCTCAGGAGAACGCCATGACCCGTTTCCAGATTTCCGCCCTCGGCGCGGCCTTTGCCGCGGCCTTCCTCCTCGCCGGCGCCACGGGCGCCTACGAGCTCAAGACGGACGCCCGCGACATCGACCGCGATGGCACCGAGCTGATGGAAGAGATGCGCGTGCGCCCCGACGACCGCGACGTGGCCGACACCGCGCTCGTCTTCACCAACTTCAGCGAGCAGCGCCAGCACATCCTCTGCGTCGGCTTCGACAAGCACGGCAACGCCCTCGGCCGCGTGCGGGTCGTCGTGCCCCGTCTGGGCCTGCGCTACGTGCTCGCGTCCGACCTCAGCAACGGCGCCGACTTCGTGGGTTCGGCCCAGTGCGGCGCGGCCGCGTCGGTGAAGGGCACCGCCATCTTCCTCGGGCCCGGCCTGACCGACCTGCCGGTGCAGCAGGTGCAGGGCGAGCGCGCGGGGCGCATGCGCTTCCCGCTGGTCGCCACGTACTGACGCAAGGGTGGGGGCGGTGTTGCATGATTGCGCACCAACGGAATCCCGATGCAGCATCGCCCCCCGAGCCCCGCCCTCCCGGAGCCGCCATGACCGACGACGCCGACACCGCAAGCGAAGGGCTGCCGCCGTCCGCCCTCACGCGGGCCGCGCGTCATCTGCTGCGTCCATTGGTGCGACTGCTCGTCACCCACGGCGGCACCCATCCCTTCCTCGCGTCGCTGCTCAAGGACGTCTATCTCGAGGTCGCCGTCGAAGAGCTGGAGAAGAGCGGCGAGCGCGTCACGGCGAGCCGCATCTCGCTCTTGAGTGGCCTCCATCGCAAGGACATCAAGCGTCTGCGCGAGGCAGGAGAAGCGCGTTATGCGCCGCCCGCCTCGGTGTCGCTCGGAGCGCGACTCGTCGCGCGCTGGACCGGGGACCCCGCGTTCACCGGCGCCGACGGCGCTCCCCTCCCCCTCCCGCGCCAGGCCGAGAGCGGGCCGAGCTTCGAGACGCTCGTCGCATCGGTCAGCACCGACATCCGACCGCGCGCCGTGCTCGACGAGTGGCTGCGCCTCGGGCTCGTCGAGGTCGACGCGGGCGATCACGTCCGTCTCGTCACCGACGCCTTCGTCCCGCGCGAGGGCTTCGACGAGAAGGCCCACTACCTCGGACGCAACGTCCACGATCACCTCGCCGCGGCGGTCCACAACGTGTCCGGCGGCGAGCCGATGTTCGAGCGCGGCGTCTACTACGAAGGGCTCTCGGAGCGCAGCGTCGACGAGCTGGCGGCGCTGGCCGAAGAGCTCGGCATGGAAGCGCTGCGACGCGTGAACCGCCGCGCCCTCGCGCTGCAACGCCGCGATGCGAGCGAGGCCGCGAGCGAGACGAACCAGCGGATCCATTTCGGCGCGTTCTTCTATCACGCCGAGAGCGGACGCGACGACGACGGAGAATCCGGATGACCCGCCACGCCCTTCGCACGATCGTCGTGCTGATCGCACTCTGCACCGGGCTCGCCTCGCCGGCCTTCGGCGAGGCCCCGTGCGTCGCGAGCGCCGGCGACGAGGACGGCATCGGCGGCACCGGGTTCGGCGGGGGCGACGACGACAGCGGAATCGGGGGCACGGGCATCTACGGGGCGATCACCGGGCTCGGCAGCATCTGCGTGAACGGACTGCACATCGCGACGCCCGACGGCGTCGCGGTGACGCGCGACGGTGAGCCCGCGACAGCCGGGGATCTCGCCGTCGGCCGTGTGGTGTGGGTCTCCGCCACGCTCGAAGACGACCAGCTCGTCGCGACGAGCGTGGCGATCGAGACCGCCGTACGCGGTGCGGTCGACGCGGTCTTCCCCGATGCGCGACGCCTGATCGTCGCCGGGATCGGCGTCGATCTCACCGGTCTCCCGCCCGAGCGCTTTGCCGTCGGCGACCCGATCGCCGTGAGCGGCCTGTGGCGCGACGACGTGCGCGTCGCCGCGACGCGGATCGACCGCATCGATCCCGCGCCCGATCGCGTCCAGCGCCCGGGCGACCTGCTGCGCCGGGCGGCCGGCAAGCGCTGGGTCTCGATCGAGGGGTTCGTCGGCAAAGCCGCGCGCGACGGCCGCTTCGTCGTGCTCGGCGTCCCCGTCGAGGGGCGCGCCCCCGAAGCCGGCGCGCGCGTCTGGGTGCGCGGACGGCTCACCGGCGACCGGATCGCGTCCGAGCGGATCGACACGCGGCCCGAGACCGCGCCCCGGGTGCCGCCGCGCGCCGCGCCTCGGAAGCCGACGTCGCGGCCCGATCCGCCGCCGCGGCGGATCGAACGGCCCGAACGCCCGCCCACGATAGACCGCATCGACCGGCCGCCGAAGATCGACCGGGTGGAGAAACCGACGATCCAGCAGACGCGTTAGTCGCGCAGGTCGGGCGCCAGGGGCGCGCGCACGTCGATGTCGAAGCGCAGCTGCAACCCCACCGCGTAGTCGGGGCTGCCGCGCGACAACCCGAACGAGCCGTAGGGGCCTAATCGCAGCGCGTCGCTGACGCTCCACCACGCGAAGGGCACCAGCTCGTGGGCGTCCTCGTTGGCGCGGAACGCCGACTGTCGGAAGACGTAGAGGCCGCCCAGCGAGAAGTCGGCGCCGAGATCGAGACTCGCCCCGCCCGAAGCGAGCCAGCGATCGCGCAGGTTCACGCCGTTCGGATCGCCCATGAAGCGGCGCCCGCCGTTCGCGAACAGGGCGACGGGGCCGACGCGATGCGAGAGCCCGCCCTCGACGGTCACGTCCGCCTCGCCGGTTCCGAGCCCACGCGTCTCGTCCGCGGTCGGGAACTTCACCTCGGCGCTGACTTCGAGATAGGGCAGGAAGCGCCACGCCGCCGGGCGACCCCAGTAGCTCGCGCGCAACAGGACGTCGCCGAGGCCGTCCTCGCGCTCGTCGGTCGGCGCGCGGACGCCTCCGCGCGGCGCGGTCGCGGGCCCGTCCAGCTGCACCCAGGGCACGACGCCGCGTACCTCGACCCAGTCGTCGACCGCCCCGGTCGCGGCGATCTCGGGCGTGAGATAGGCGAGCAGGATCGATCCGTAGAGGATCTCCGTGTCGTCGCCGTCCTCGTAGTCGCCGCTGCTGTAATCGAAGTTGGCGCCGAAGGTGAGGCGGCCGAGGTCCGCCGCTTCGGCCGTCGCCTCCGCGGCAGAAAGCGCGCCCAGTGCGACCGCGATCCAGACCGCGGCAGTGCGCGCCATCCGGTCCGTCAGGCGGGAAGTCCGATGTCCCCCTGCTGGTCGGAGCTCGTGAGGACGTAGAACAGGAGATGTCGCAGGCGCGGACTCGCGCGGGCCCCCTCCAGGAACTCGATCCCGGACATCCTCGGCATGTCGAGGTCGACTACCGCGGTCGACGACGACGCATCGACACTCGGATCGTGCTCCAACCAATCCAGTGCCTCCTCACCGTACGCGGCGACCACCACAGGATTGCGGATTCCGTTGGAGCGCAGCACCGCTCCCACCGAAACGGGCCGGGCGACATCGCCGAACGAGCCCGCAGCTAGAGCGGCTCCGGTGCCTCCGGCAACTGCGCGTCGAGCGACTCTTCGCGCTCGCGATCGCTCGCCGCGAGATCGCAGAGCTGCTCCGCATAGGGAAAGACCGCGTCGTAGGCCTGGCGCACGTAGAGCCGCGCCTGCTCCTCGAGCGCCGACTCGGGGCCATACGAGAGGCCGTGGTACATCGTCGGGATCTTTCCCTCGGTGCCGGGCTCGCTCCCGTCCTCGGCACCGTCCTCGGGCCCCCTGTCGCCCTCGCGGCGGAAGACCGTGACGCCGGGGTCGTAACCCTCGTTCATGTTCCGGGCCGACAGCATCGCGGTGAAGATGTAGCCGGTCTTCCGCGCGTCCTTCGTCGCGAGGATCATCAACGACCAGAACGCCTCGCTCCGGACGGGGGTGATGCGCGTGCCCAGCGCCTCGAACTCGTCGGCCATCGCCTCGGCCACGGCCACCGCGACGCGGGTGTCGCCGTGGCGGGAATAGTCGATCAGCACCGACATGAACTGGCAGTCGAGCGGCTCGATCGGGTCGGCGCCGTCGATCGGCTCCTCCCCGAAGAACCCGGGCAGGGGCGCGTCGGGCATCTCGACGACGAACGAGCGCCCGCATCCCGCCGTAGCGAGACACACCACGAGCGCGATCCAGACACCCCTCATCTCGTTCCTCGCGGCCGTGCGATCCACCCCATCCCGTCCGCCGGAGCCTATGCCTCCGGCCCGCTTCCTGCGCCCTCTCTCGCGGGCGCCCTCGCTGCCCCTCGTCGCCGATCTGGGGTCGTAACTCAACTGGGGCTCCCCGCAAGCCCGCACGGCTCCGCTCGGTTGCGGCCGCGTCGTGGAGTCGGGAGAATCCGCGTTCCCCGATCCTCCGCGCGTCCGGTCCGATCGGCGCTGGAAGGTTCCGCTCCGAACGGACGTAGGCCCGCGCGCGCCGCCGGCGCCGCGTCCGCCCACTCCACCCCGAACGAGAACGATCGCATCCGATTCGCCTTCGAGCCCATCTTGCATTCCTCCTTCGTCCGTTGCGCCGTCTTTCTTTTGTGGCTTGGTTGCGCCTCCTTTCCGAGCGCCGCCGATTCGAAGCGCCCGCGCTACGACGTCGATTACACCGTGGCGTTCGTCCCGGCCGACGGCGTGGCGGCCGTCACGATCGAGACGAAGCCCCACGACGGTCGCGTCAGCCGTCTGCGCCTGCGGATGCCGAGATCGCGCTATTCGGCCGTGGAGGGCGATGGAAGAGTCGTCCGCGACGGCAAGTACATCGTGTGGGAACCACCGCGGGACGGGGGCGCGCTCCGCTACCGCTACCGCGTCGATCACGAGCGGCGCGGCGGCGGCTACGACGCGCGTCTGACCGAAGACTGGGTGATCGTGCGCGGAGACGACCTGGTCCCCAGCGCCGCGATCCGCGCGACCCGCGACGCCGACTCCCGCGCGCGCCTCGCCTTCGACCTGCCCGAGGGCTGGACGAACGTCGACACGCCCTTCGTGCTGGCGCGCAACGGCAAGGAGTTCGTCGTCGTCGACTCGGGCCGCCGCTTCGACCGCCCGAAAGGCTGGATCATCGCCGGCAAGGTGGGCACGCGCCGCGAATGGATCGAGGACACCGAGGTTTCGGTGGCCGGACCCAAGGGCGGCGACGTGCGCCGCAACGACACGCTCGCCTTCGCCAACCTGACGCTCCCCGAGATGAAGCGCGCGTTCGGCGAGCTGCCGTCGAAGCTCCTGATCGTGAGCGCTCCGGATCCGATGTGGCGCGGAGGCCTGTCCGGCCCGCGATCGCTCTACATCCACGCCGACCGACCGCTGATCAGCGAGAACGGCACGAGCAGCCTGGTGCACGAGCTGGTGCACGTGGTGACACGCCTGCGCGGAGCCGACGACGACGACTGGATCGTCGAAGGGTTGGCCGAGTACTACTCCGTAGAGCTGATGCGTCGCTCGGGGCTGCTCAGCAAGTCGCGTCACGAGAAGGCGCTCGACTGGATGCGCGACTACGGGAAACCGGTGCACCGCCTGTCGACGAACCGCGCGGGCGGCCGGGTGACGGCGCGCGCGGTCCTGCTCTTCGATGCGCTCGACACCGAGATCCGCAAGCGCACCGAAGACGAGGCGAGCCTCGACGACGTGACGCGCGAGTTGATGGACGAGCGCAAGGTGTCGCGGCGCGATCTCCGGGAGATCGTCGAGGAGTTGACGGGAGCGCCGTCGGAGGTGCTCGACTCGCCGCTGCTCGATGCGGGGTTGGTTTCCAGTTCGGACTGACCCTTCATTCAATCAGAAGGCGGCGTACGCTTTCTCGCAACTCCCAGAACCCCCGAGAGCCCACGGGGTTGCCAGGCATTCCTCCGGCCAATGGCTCGCTTCGACGTCACGTGCCGTCGCCAACTCGATGCCCGTCGCGCCGCGCAGGCGTAACGGGAGTTCTCCTCGGGCTGCGCTTCAGTGCGCTAGACGGCTTCGCCGTCCGCGTGCATTCGGGTCGGCTTGGCCGCCCCGAAGGCGCGGCCTGCGGAATGCCTGGCAACCCCGTGGGCAACCGCGACGGAGTCACTGAGTGAGCGCCCGGCAGTTCGCAACGGACTGACACCGGAGGGCTGCGACCGGGCTCACGGGCCCGCGCGGCGCGGGCGGCCGGATTTCTCTCCGGCCAACTCAGCGCAGCAGGCCGCGCGATCATCAGCTTCCGCGGCGCTCCAGCCCCGATTCGGCTTGGTACTCCGGAGAAACAGGCGAGCCATTGGCCGGAGAGAAAGCCGGTCGGCCGTGACGCTCCCCTAGTGCCCGAACAGGATCCGCTCCGCTGCTCTCGGTTACCGAGACGGGTCCGAGAACGGACGCTGCTGCTACTCGGGCGCCAGGAGGCGGATCTGTTCCCGAGGCGGCATGGCTTCTTCGACCAGACCGAGGATGGCCGTGTCGAGGCCGGCGTCGAAGTAGTCCTGGATGCGGGCGCGGCAGTAGTCGGGCGTGCCGTGGATGTAGAGGCGGTCGCAGGCTTCGTCGCTGAGGGCCGCGCGGGCGCCGCGGATGTCGCCTTCTCCCCAACACTTCCACATCGCCTCGAAATGGTGGGCGTTGCCGAGCCACTCCTGGTGGAGACGATAGGTCGGCACCGAGAGATAGGGAGCCATCGAATAACGCGCGACGCGGCGCACGGCTTCGGAGTCGGTCGTGGGGCAGACGTAGATGCGCGCGGCGACTTCGCGGCCGTCGCCCTGGGCGCGGACGATGGCCGCGGACTTCGCGACGTCCTCGGGCGTGACCATGTTGAGGATCGCGCCGTCGGACTCGCGTCCGGCCAGCTCGAGCATGCCGGGACGCAGCGCCGCGACCATCAGCTTCGGCGGCACGGCGAGCTTGCGGCGCAGCTTGAAGCCGCGCGACGTGAACGTGTCGTACTCGCCCCCGGGATCCTCGCCGGCGAGCGCCTTCTTGAGGAAGCGCAGGGCGTCACGCGTCGCGTGGAACGGACGCTCGAAGGGGCGCGCGTTCTGCACGCTGACGATCCACTCCGACGAGCTGCCGAGACCGATCACGCATCGGCCGGGCGCCACTTCGGCTAGCGCGGCGGCGCCCATCGCGAGCAGCGCCGGACCGCGCGTCTGCACGGGCAGGATCGCGACGCCGAGGCGAAGCGTGCGCGCCCACGTCGAGGCGAGCGCGAGCGGCACGAGGCCGTCGAGGTCCTGGGCCTCGCTGCTCCAGAGATCCGAATAGCCCATCGCCTCGAGGTCGCGGACGAAATCGGCCTGGGTGACGAGCGGCTCGTCCTGGAGCGGAAACGAAACGCCGAGACGCGCCTGACCGGTCACGATTCCGCGACCTCCGCATGGCCGAGGTCGCGCAGTGCGCGGCGGATCCGCTCGGCGGCGACATCGAGATCTTCGGGCTTCGGATTCGGATCGGCCTTCGAGAAGTCGAGATCGGCGATCGCGTCGATCGGGATCAGGTGCACGTGCACATGCGGCACCTCGATGCCGACGATCGCTTGTCCCACCCGCTTCGGGCGGAACGCCTGGTGGATCGCGCGGCCGACTCCGTGGCACACGCCCATCACGTGCTTTGCGAGGTCGGGCTCGAGATCGATCCAGTGATCGACCTCGTCGCGCGGCACCACGAGCGTGTGCCCGGGTTTCACCGGATTGATGGTCAGGAATGCGACGGCGCGATCGTCCTTCCAGACGAAACGACCGGGCAGCTCGCCGTCGATGATCTTCGTGAACACGCTCGCCATGCGGCCTCCGCGGCTGGTGAGCGCGCATTCTACCCCGAGACCCTCGCGATTCGCCGACCCGTTCGACGCCGGCGACGTTGGGCCGGCGTCGGAAGCGCCCACCTGGTGATAACGGAAGGCGCTGCCCGCGAGGCGTTTCGCGCGATACATGGCTTCGTCCGAGTGACGGAGCAGCTCTTCCACCTCGACGCCGGCGAGCGCCCTCAACTGATTCGGGGAATACCACTCCTTTTGGCATGGCCGGAACCGGAATGAAGTGGGAATGAAACGATCGCGTGGGGATTCGCAGGTATGCTGCACGGCCGCCGGAGACTGCGACCCCGATGCCCGAAACGCCCTCGATCGAACCGATGCCGCCGCGCGCCCCCGGGCGTCTGCCTGGCATCGGTTCGGGGATCGCCCTGCTCCGGCGCCCGACCGCATTCCTCACCCGGACGCGAGAAGCACTCGGCGACACCTTCGTGGTCGACGTGTTCGGCTACCGGCTCTTCTTCGTGTTCTCCGCGGAAGGGGTGAAGCGGCTCTACGCGCTCCCCGAGAAGGAGGCGAGCTTCGGCCTCGCGACCTTCACACTCGTCTTCAAGCACAAGATCCCGCTCGAGCTGGCGATGGGTCGGCGCAACCGGCCGCATGACCTCTTCGGGAGCCAGGAGGTGGAGGGCTATCTCGAAGATCTCGAGTCCGCGGTCTCCCACGAGCTGACGGAGATGGGCGAGGCCGGGCGTTTCGAGGCCTTCACCTGGGCGCGACGGCTCGGACACCGTCTCGGCCTCGGTTGTTGGGCGGGGGCCGAGGCCGCCTCTCCGCGTCACCTCGATCGCCTGATGCCGCTCTTCGACCGCCTCGACACCTCCGACTCCTTCGTCCGCCCCTGGCGCGCGGTGTTCGCGACGGCGACGGGAAAGTGGATCGAGCGGCGTGCGATGGCGGGCATCGAAGGCGTGATCGGGGAGATCCTCGCGGAGCGCGCACGGGACGGGCGCGAGCCCGGCGACTTCCTCGACCACATCGCCGAATCCTGGTCCGACGTGCCGGAGGACGAGCGCGCGGTGCAGATCGCGCGCGACGTGATGATCATCCACATGGGCGCGCAATCGAATCTCTACGCGGCGGTCGCGTGGACGCTCGTCGATCTCCTGCAGCGTCCCGAGCTGCTCGCGCGCGTCGCCGCCGGGGACGACGAGCTGCTCGAACGCTGCGCGAACGAGTCGATCCGGATGGCGCAGAACTCGCTGACGCTGCGGCAGGTGATGCGGCCGCTCGACGTCGACGACGGCGAGCGCACCTATCGCCTCACCCCCGGCACCTTCCTCGCGACGATGTTGTCGCTCAACAACACCAGCGCCGCGCCGGGGCTCGACGTCTACGACCCGGATCACTACGAAGGGCGTCGCCTCGCGAGGCACGTCCCGCTCGAGACCCGCGAGCTGGTGAGCACCTTCGGCCACGGGCGCCATTCCTGCCCGGCGCAGCGCTTCTCGATCTCGGCGATCCGCATCGCGATCCGCCGCCTGCTCGATCGCTACGAGCTCGAGCCGGAGTTTCGCGACGCGTCGCCGAGCCCGCGTCAGCTCGGCGCGGTGGCCCGGGCCGCGAAGCCGTGTCGCGTGCGCTATCGCGCGCGATCTCGCGCCTGAGTCGACGGGGCCCGGAGAGCGGCTGGCACGGGCTAGAGTCCCCGCCGTGCCCGAATCCAGCGCCGAGAACGACACCGCGCCCGGCGCGCTTCGGGCCCTGCGCCGCTTCGACCCGCTCTGGCTGGCGGCGCCGCTCGGTCTGATCGGGCTGCTCTTCTTCCGTGACGCGTTCCGGCCGAATCCCGACGCCTACTACCACGTGAAGTGCGCCGCGCTCTATTGGCGCGGGGGCTGGATCGATTCGTTCCCGTGGCTGCCCTACACCTCGCTCCACGACTTCCCCAACGCCTACATCCTCTACCACTGGCTGATCGCGCCCCTGCACGCCGTCTTCGCGCCCGAGCGGGTGATCTCGGTGGCGGGAGCGACGTTCGCTGCGGCGATCCCGCTCTCGGCGTACGCGGTGCTGCGACGGCACGCCGTCGCGTTGCCCGGGCTCTGGGTCGCCGTCCTCTGTCTCGGCTCGCCGGTCGTCACCACCTACTTCGGAGCCCTCAAGGGCGGCGCACTCTTCTTCGTGCTGCTGCCCTGGTTCCTCCACTTCCTCTTGCGGGGGTCGGCGCGCGGGGTCGCCGCGATCACCTTCCTCGCCGTGTTCGGGTACGTCGGCGCGTTCCTGCTGCCCGCCCTCGCCCTCCTCTACTTCCTCGCCGGCTGCGACCTCCACGACGCCGCCCGGCGCCGCATGCTCCTGGCCGCGACGGGGGCTTTCGTCGTCGGGATGGCGGTCCACCCGGGTCCGGTCGCGTACGCGCACCACGTCCTCGCCGAGCTCCTGAGCAGCTACTCGCGCCCCGAGTCGCTCGTCGCGGGACGCCAGCTCGGGCTCGAGTGGGGCACGCTCAGCGCCGCCGACTGGCTCAGCCGCTGTTATGCGACCGTCGCGCTCTGGGGGCTCTTCCTCGTCGCCCAGCTCCGCCGAGGCGGCCCGGAGGGTCGCGGCGGCATGGCCGCCGGCGACGTCGCGGCCCTCGTCGTGTGCCTCTCGCTGCTCGGCTACAGCGCCTTCTCGGGCGCGAAGCTCGTCCACCTCTTCTCGGTCGCGTCGCTGGTCGTGCTGCCGATCCTCGTCCAGCGCTACCGGCCGCTGCCGAGGGCCGCGGTGGCGGTCGTCGCGACGCTCGCCGTCGCGAACGCCGCCGTCGTGACGGCGCGCACCGTGTCTTCGCACTATCCGCTCGACCCGCCCGCCACCTTCGCGCAGATCGCGGAGGTGCTGATGGAGCACAGCGAAACGGACGAAATGGTCGTCGCGCCGTGGGGCGCGTTCCCGGGGCTCTTCTTCTACGACACGAAGAATCGTTACGTCGCCGGGATGAACACGCTCTTCCTGCTCGAGGAATCACCGCAGCGCTTCGAGGCCTACAACCGTCTCTACCGTGGGCGCGCGCCGGAGCCCGAGCGACTCCTGCCCCAGCACTTCGACGACGCGCGGCTCGTGCTCGTCCGCGGAGGCGCCGCCGGCTCGCGACGGCTCGCCGGGCAGCTCCACAACAGCCCCTACTTCGCCGAGATCGCCCTACCCGTCTCCGGCTGGCGACTGTTCCAGCTCGTTCGCTGACGCCGCGTCGCGGCGGACGAACAGCCGCCACGGACCCGACGTCGCCACCTCGTCGGCGACGCGCCCGACGCGGCGCACGAAGCGCGCCGGCGCCGCCCGCACGAGCAGGTGGTCGTAGCCGGCGTGACGATCGACGTGATAGGCGCCCGGCTGGGAGAGCGGCGGCGCGGGCGGTGGGCTCCCGTCGCGGTACTGCACGGGCACCAGGGGATGGGGAAAGAAATAGGGAGTGACGCCGCCACCGCGGCGCACGTGGAAGTAGTGATGCACGTGCCGATGGGGATCGAAGACGCTGGGCTCGAGCTCTCGGCTGTCGTCGTCGAAGACGAGGGGCAGCAGCGACACCCCGGGAGGCACGCGTTCGAGCAGCGGTGCGACCTCGGCGAGCTCCGTCGCGACGCGGCGCTGTTGCACGCCCGATGCGAGCAACGCAGCGGCGACGCCCGCGACGAGCGCGATTCGCGCGATGCCGACGATGCGCAGACTTCCCGCCGCCATCCCGAGACACAGGAAGACGATCTCTGGAACGCGGGCGTTGATGTAGCTGTAGTCACCCATCCGGAACGGCGCGGCGAACACGACGACGCAGCACGCGGTCGCGGCCGAAACCCAGAAGCGTCGGCGCGAAGCATGGGTGGGATGCCCGATCGCGGCGGACACGAGCACCGCGCCGATCGCGAGCCAGAGCGCCAGCGAAGACCACGCCACCTCGCCCCCGCCGCGCATTCCCACGAAGGGAAGCGTCGCGAGCTCGAGGCTCCGGGAAAGAGGCAACCACACGACGCCCTGCGCCCCGGACGCCCCCCCTCCGGCCCGCACCGCGACGAACCAGAACGCGAAGACCGCGGCGGCGAGCATCCACGCGATGGCGACGCGGCGCCGTCCGCCGGGCAGGGGCGCGTCGACTACGAGCCGCAGCGCCGCGAGCGCGAGGAAGGCGAGGAAGGTGAAGGGATGAGTGAGGAAGAGGCCGACGACCCAGATGCCCTGGCGCGCGGCGCTGCCGCGCTCGCCGTCGGCGAGGCGCGCCTGTTCTTCGAGGGCGAGTCCGAGCAGGGGGATCGACCACAGGTAGGTGACGAAGCCGAGGAAGTGCGACAGCCCGAGCGACAGGGGCAGCAGCACCAACGCCCCCCACGGCGGCCCGGCGGTGCGTCGCAGCCCGCCGCATAACAACAAGGCCCACAACACACCCGGCACGCTGAGCGCGATGCGTCCCGCCACCTCGAGCGGCACGACGTGCGCCAACGCACCCGCCACGAGGTAGAAGGCGGCGAAGGGGCGTGCACCGAGGTCGGTGTCGAAGTGCGCGGCGTAGGACGAGACCGCCGCGTCACCCGCGACGAGGATCGCGACCTGGGCGAGGTGATAAGGGTAGTCCTGGAGCGGGGGGAACTCGTTCGACCAGATCGGGAGCCAGACGCCGAGGAGCAGGAGCCCGGTGACGGCGGCGAAGACGCATCGTTCCCGAGAGGTCGCGACCATCGTTCGTGTGGCTCCCCATCCACTCGGGTCGAGACCACTCGGGCCGAGACGCCGTACGCGTGGAGGTACGCGCGGAGCCGGGCACGGTCTGCCCGAGGACCGACACCCGTCCCTCGTCCATCGGCACTTCGCAGCACCGCATGGTACATGTGTGCGCCGCGAAACGGGGGATGTGATCCGCGTCGACGGCTTCGGTCTCATCGAAAAGGACGACGCCGCGGTCTCCGCAGCCGAACACCGACGACGCGAACGCGACCGGGCTACTTCTCCTTGGAGAGCGTCTGGAGCATCGCGGCCATCTGGGCGTGCACCGCCTCGACGGCCTTCTTCGGACGGATCATCACCTTGAACTCGACGATCTTGCCGTCGTCGTCGCAGGTGATCAGGTCGACGCCGTTCACGTGGATTCCACCGAGCTTGGTCTCGAACTCCAGCACCGCCTCGTTGCCGGAGAGCACTTCCTTCACATAACGGAAGGAACCTCCGACGCTCGACGACGCGTCCGACTGCTCGGGCGCGTCGCCGGGCAGCGCCTGCGAGGCCGCCTGGAGGTAGAGCTTCGTGATCGCCTTTCCCTCCTGGGGCGTGAACACGACCGGCGAATGGAACACGACGTCGTCGTGCAGGAGCTCGTCGAGGCCGCCAGGAAAGTCGCCGCGCAGGTGACGGTGCCAGTTGCGGATCGTTTCTTCGATCTTCATCGCGATTCCTTTCTAGAGCAGGCCCTGGCGCACGCCGACGTGCACCTCGCCGCAGTAGCCGTAATCCACCTCGAGGGCGACGCCGCTCACGAAGCGCATCGCATCGCCGTTGAGCGCGATCAGGGGCTCCGCCATCTCCCCGGGCGTCGCGTTGCGTCCGATCGGCGCGAGGAAGAACTGCTCGAGGTTCTCCTTCCCGCCCACCTGCTCGTGGAAGGTCTCGAGCATCGGCGTCTGGGTCGGCGCCGGCAGCAGACAGTTGAAGCGCACCTCGCGCTCGACGAGCTGCGACGCGCGCAGCTTCGTGTAGACGATCAACGCCTGCTTCGAGCCGAGATAGCCGTTGGCGACCTCCGGGTTCGCCTCGCACCAGGCGACCGCGTCCTCGAAGGTCGTCGTGTCGCACAGCTCGCGCAGCTTCTCGAGATTCTTCGCAAAGCCGACGCCCGCGACCGAGGAGATCAGCGCGACGGCGCCGCCCTTCGGCACCTGCGGCAGCAATGCCTCGGTGATCGCGCGCACGCCGACGAAGTTCACGCGCATCGTCGCGAGCGCGTCCCACTTCGGCGGTCCGGGCACGCCGGCGCAGACGAAGAGCTTCGGAATCTCCCCCTCGACCTGCTTCGCTGCGGCGGCGATCGACGCCGGATCGGCGAGGTCGACCTGGACGCTCTGCTTCACCGGCGCGGACACCGGCGCGACGTCGAGCGCCGTCACCTCGGCGCCCATCTCGACCAACGTGCGTGCACAGGCCTCGCCCATGCCGGTGGCGGCGCCCACCACCACGCAGCGCGTGCCCTCGTAGCCCAGGATGTCCTTCACCGCGTTCTCCTCGTGCGTTCGCGCCCCACGCTACCGCGCGGCCCGGCTCGTGTCGCTTGACGAGCCGAGACATTTCCACGAAACTGGAACCATGGAAAAGCAGGACGCCGTCGCGGCGCTCGCCGCCCTCGCCCAGGAGACACGCCTCGACGTGTTCCGACTGCTGGTGCGCGCCGGCAACGACGGCATGGCCGCCGGCGAGATCAGCGCCGAGCTCGACATCCCGGCGGCCACGCTCTCCTTCCATCTGAAGGAGCTGCGCAGCGCGGGACTGCTGCTGTGCGAACGCGACGGGCGTTCGCGGATCTACCGACCTGACTTCTCCGCGATGCAGTCGCTCGTCGGCTTCCTCACCGAGAGCTGTTGCCGGGGAGCGCCGCGTCGGCGCGGGTAGCCCGAGGAGCACGAAGACCCGGGAAGCGAACGCGATCCTCGAGACGTAGCGACCGCGGAAGCCGTCGTTCGACTTCGGGCGGCTTCGCCTCGCGCACTAGACGCCCTTCGGGCGTCCGTGGTGTCAGCGATTCAGCTGCGCCGAATCGCTGACGGCGCGCGCCGGCTTGCTACTGGAGCCGGCCGCGCCAGGTCTTCGCGAGGTCCTTGAGGGCGCCGCCGAGCGACGTGTGGTCGCGGCGCTTCGTCTTGCGGCCCTTGCCACTGTCTTCGACGACGTAGCGACGGGCGTCGCGGTCGTTCACGCGGACACTGACGGTGCGTCCCTCGTCGCGCAGGCGGGCTCCGAATGCGAGCGGTCGAACGGCCATCTTGGGGACTCCTGGTTCGGTCCGCGGGATTTCGCGGCCTGATGGGAGTCCTTTCGGCGGCGGATTCCGCCGCCTTGAGAAAAATCGCCTCTTGCGCGAAAAAAGTCCTCGCGACCGGCTCTCCGCCCCGGAGAGCGCCCCGGAGAGCGACGAGAGGCGCGGGACCCGTCGCGCTACCCTGCGCCGCGGCAACCGGAGGGGGACTCTCGTGCAGGATTGCGTCATTTCGGGCACCGGCCTCTGGGTGCCGCCGGACCGGATCACAAACGCCGAGCTGGTCGCCTCCCTGACCGTCGCCGTCGAGCGTTGGAACGAAGCCCACAAGGCCGAGATCGAGTCGGGCACCCTCGAGGAGCGCGACCTCCCGAACGAGCGCTTCATCGTGAAGGCCTCCGGCGTCGAGAACCGCTACGTCGTCGAGAAGACCGGCGTCCTCGACCCCGAGCGCCTGCGACCGCACCTGCCGACGCGCAGCGAGGACGAGCCCTCGATCCAGTGCGAGATCTCGGTCGCGGCGATCCACGAGGCGCTCGACCAGGCAGGGCGCGAACCCGAAGACGTCGACGCGGTGCTCGTCGCCTGCTCGAATCTCCAGCGCCCCTACCCCGCCGTCGCGATCGAAGTGCAGCACGCGCTCGGCGCATCGGGCTGGGCCTACGACCTCAACGTCGCCTGCTCTTCCGCCACGTTCGGCATCCAGGCCGCCGTCGACGCGGTGGCGCGCGGCAACGCGCGCTGCGCCGTCGTCGTGAATCCCGAGCTCACCTCGGGCCACAACAACTTCGAGCTGCGCGACTATCACTTCATCTTCGGCGACGCCTGCACGGCGATCGTCATCGAGCCCGCGGACGGCTGCCGGAACGAAGCGGCCTGGGACGTGATCGACACGCGCCTCGTCACGAAGTTCTCGAACAACATCCGCAACGACTTCGGCTTCCTGAACCGCAGCGAGGACGACGCGCGCGAAGCGCACGAGCTGGTATTCCGCCAGAACGGGCGGCGCGTGTTCCGCGAAGTCTGCCCGATGGTCGCCGAGCTGATCACGAAGCAGCTCGGCGATCTGGGGCTCGCTCCGTCGGAGATCCGCCGGATGTGGCTGCACCAGGCGAACCTGGCGATGAATCAGCTGATCGCGAAGACGGTGCTCGGCCGCCCCGCCGAGCAGGACGAGGCGCCGGTGATCCTCGACGAGTTCGCGAACACCAGCTCCGCCGGATCGGTGATCGCCTTCCACCGGCATCGCGACGACCTCGCTTCCGGCGACCTCGGCGTGCTGTGCTCGTTCGGGGCCGGCTACTCGATCGGAAGCGTGGTGCTGAAGCACCGTTAGGCGCCGACCCCACGGCTCGCGCTAGTAGAACTCGGGCTCGAGCCGGATCGTCACCGCGTCGCGGTCCGACCACCAGCCCCACAGGGTGTCGAGGAAGCCGTACTTCTCGCGGAAGAGCGCGGCGATCTCCTCGTTGGTGCTCTCCCGGTTCGAGACGATCGCGTAGTAGTGGATCTCGCGATCGCCGCGGGCGAGGCGCACCTGGGCGTGCGCCTCGATCGCCTGCAGCCAATCGCGGTCGGACCGCTCGGCGCGCACCCAGACGAAGGGCGGGTCGTCCACGACGAAGACGCGGGCGGGCGCGGTGGGCGGGATCGGGTGGAGCGTCGCCACCTCGACAGCCGCGACCCAGTTGAAGCCGGCATAGGCGATCGTGATGAGGATCCCGAGCAGCAGGAAGTGCGGCCGCGAGCGCTCTCGGGTGATCCGGATCTGTGCGCGTGAGCGATTCGTCGCGGGCACGTCGATTCCCCCTCGTCCTGGGCGTTCATCGGCAGACCGGACGCGGGGGATGAGAGGCCGCTAGACGTGGTTGCGCAGCATCAGCTCGCGGGGATGAGGCTCGAGCCAGGTCTGGCCCTGGAGGTAGGAGACCTCGTGCTGGCGGGCGTGGTGGCGGATCAGGGTGAGCGGCACCACGAGCGGGACGAAGCCGGTGCGGTACTCCTCGATCAGCTCGGCGAGCTCGGCGCGAGCGCCGGCGTCGAGCACCCGCTTGAAATAGCCGGCGCAGTGGTGGAGCACGTTGGTATTGCGGCCGCGTGTGGCCTTCACGGCGAGCGCCGCCATGAAGGCGTCGGAATAACGTTGGCGGAACTCCTGCCGCGGGGTCTCGGCGAGCGCCGCGACTTCGCGTCCCAGCTCGCGATAGGCCACCAGAGAGTGCGCCATCAGCTGGAGCTTGTGCGCCGTGTGGAAGGCCACCGCCTGGCCGCGGGTCCAGCGCCCGCGGAAGAACGCGCGGAGACGGGCGTAGGCGAAGACCCGTTCGATGAAGCTCTCGCGCAGGTTCGGGTCGTTCAGGCGCCCTTCCTCCTCGATCGGAAGCGACGGGAACACGCGCTGGAGCTCCTGCGCGAACAGCCCGATGCCATTCTTCTCGGGCATGCCCTTCTCGCTGTAGATCTTCACCCGCGCCATGCCGCAGCTCGGCGAGTCACGCTTGAGCAGATAGCCGCAGAGCTCGAGGGCGCGCAGGCTGCGCACGCGCTTCTCCGCATAGCGCTCGAGACGACGGGTGTGGTCGCGCCCTTCCTTGGTCTCCACCAGGCGCACCGCGTCGCCCTCGCGCACCAGGCGCATGGACGGACGCGGCGTGCCGAGCCCGGCTTCCGCCTCCGGACACACCGGCACCCACTCGAAATGATCGCCGAGCACCTCGTCGATGTAGCGATCGCGCTTGTGCCCGCCGTCGAAGCGGACCTTCTGCCCGAGGAGACACGACGAGACGCCGATGCGGATCGGCGATTCGCTCTGCCCGGTCACGACGTCTCCTGCCTCGCGGCCTTGAAGCGGGCGAGCGCCTCCTCGCGACGCTTCGCGTGGTCGACGATCGGACGCGGATATCCCTCGGGCCCGAAGAGCCCGTCCCAGGGCTCGTGGACCGACTCGGCGGGAACGTCCCGCAGCTCCGGCACCCATTCCTTCACGTACGCACCGTCGGGATCGTAGCGGCGCGCCTGGGTCGTCGGGTTGAAGATCCGGAAATAGGGCTGGGCGTCGGTTCCCGTGGAGGCGGCCCACTGCCAGCCGCCGTTGTTCGAGGCCGGATCGCCGTCGACGAGCCACTCGAAGAAGAAGCGCTCGCCCGCGCGCCAGTCGATCAGGAGATCCTTGGTGAGGAAGCTCGCGACGAGCATGCGCACCCGGTTGTGCATCCACCCCGTCGCGCGCAGCTGACGCATCCCCGCGTCGACGATCGGGAAGCCGGTGCGCCCTTCGCACCATGCCTCGAAGGCGTCCGGGTCGTCGTTCCACGCCAGTGCGTCGTACTCTTCGCGGTAGTTCTGCTTCAGCACGCGCGGCTGGCTCTCGAGGATCGCCGCATAGAACTCACGCCACACGAGTTCGTCGAGCCATTTCGTGACGCCGCGCCGGTGGCTCGCCTCGGCCGCCGCTTCGAGCCCGGCGTCGAAGCAGGACCGGATCGAGATCACCCCGAAGCGCAGGTAGGGGGAGAGCCGCGAGGTGCCGTCCTTGTCGGGGCGGTCGCGATCCTCGTGGTAGCGGGCCACCGGGCCTTCGAGGAAGGTGCGCAGGCGGCGGCGCGCGGCGCGGTGACCGGCCGTGGGAAGCTCGACCTCGGCTCCGGCCTTGCCGACGACCGACTCCGCGTCGGGCAGCGAGCCGGCCTCCACGTTCGGGATCGGCGGCGGCGTGGCGCGCATGCGCCGCGGCTCCGGCGACTCCTCGCGGAAGCGTCGCCACCATGCGTCGCGATAGGGCGAGTAGACGGCGTAGGGCGTGCCGCTCTTCGTGAGCACTGCGTCGGCAGGGAAGATCACGTCGTCGCGCGGGTCGAGCACGGACACCTCGCGCTTCTCTGCCGCGCGGCGCACGGCATCGTCGCGATCTCGCGCGAAGGGCGTGTTGCCGGGCGCGAAGGAGAGGTGCGAAGCCTTCGTCTCGTCGAGCAGCTTCGGGATCACCTGTTCGGGCTTCCCCTTCCTCACGACGAGCGGCACGTCGCGCGACGCGAGTTCGGCCTCCAGGCGCTCCAGGTTCGCGATCAGGAAACGCGTGCGGACCGCGGACGCGCGATTCGCGATCCTCGGATCGAGCACGAACACCGGCAACCACTGGTCGACGTGGCCGAAGAGCGCGTCGAGCGACGCGTGGTCGGTTAGGCGCAGATCGTTCCGGAACCAGTGGAGGCCTCGGGTCAACGCGCGGTGGCCTCGTCCTGCTCTCCGAGGAGCGACTCGATCGCCGCGACGACTTCCGGCGACTCCGGCTTCGTACGCGGCGAGAAGCGCTGCACCACACGTCCCTCGCGATCGACGAGATACTTCTGGAAGTTCCACTCGACCGGCCCGCCGATCGGGGCGGGCCGCGACGTGAGGTAGGTGTACACCGGGTGCGCGTCGTCGCCCTTGACGCGCACCTTCGAGAACATCGGGAACGACACGCCGTAGTTCGCCTCGCAGAAGGCGCCGATCTCGGCGTCGGAGCCCGGCTCCTGCTGCAGGAAATCGTTCGAGGGGAAACCGAGCACATTGAATCCGCGCTCGTGGTAGCGCTCGTAGAGCGACTGAAGCCCCTCGTACTGCGGCGTGAAGCCGCAGCGCGACGCCGTGTTCACCACGAGCAGCACCTCACCGCGATAGCGGTCGAGCGATTCGACCGGACCGGAGAGCCGCCGCGCCTCGAGGTCGAGGAGCGACGACGGAGCGGCGTCGCCGCCCTCCTCTGCGCCGACGGGGGCGACCGTGATCCACCCGAGACAGAGGACGAGGCAGAAGATCTTCGAGCGGGACATGGGAACCTCCTGAGATACGATCCGGCAATCGGCGCCTACGGCGCCTTCGCGTCGGCCCAGCCTTCGACGCGACGCCACAGCTCACGGCGCTCGTCCTCGCTCTCCCGCGTGAACGGCAGCAGGTGCGTGCCGCGCGGTTTGCGGTCGAGGAAGAAGCGCCCGCGGAACTTCCCCGCGCGCTCGGCGGCGGCGAGCCACACGACCGTGTCGGCGCCCTCCGCCGGCGTGCGCAGGATCGCCTGGGTGATCTTGTAGAAGACGGGCAGCGAATCGCGCACGCCCTTCGTGTCGGCCCAGCCCGGATGCATCGCGTTCACGCGCACCGAGGTGCCGTGGAATTTCTCGGCCCACATCTCGGAGAGGATCACCTGCGCGCGCTTCGCTTCGGCGTAGGCGGTCGTGCCGTCGAAGTCGCGCTCGGTCCAGAGCGGATCGTCGAGCTCGACGCGACGCGTATACATCCCTCCCGACGACACCCAGACGACGCGCGCGTCGTCGGACGCGCACAGCGCGGGACGCAGCAGCCGCGTCAGCAGGTGCGGGCCGACGACGTGGGTGGCGAGCGTCGCTTCGAGGCCTTCGGCGGTCTCCTCGCGTTCGTCGAGCAGCGCGCCGGCGTTGTGCACCAGCACGTCGACGCGATCGCCGGCGAGCTTCGGCGCGCGTTCGCGGATCGCAGCGAGGTCGGAGACGTCGAGGACCTCGAGCTCTACGCGGCGGTTGCCGGTCTGCTCGATGATGCGATCGCGTGCTTCCTCGCCGCGTTCGCGGCTGCGACACACGAGCACGACGTGCGCACCGAGGTCGGCGAGCGCGAGCGACGTCTCGTAGCCGAGCCCGCCATTCGCCCCCGTCACCAGACAGCGTCGGTCGCCGAGGTCGACGTCGAGATCGGAGGGATCGAAGGTGAGGGAATGGACGCGGAAGCCGGTGCGGTCGAAGGACGCGACGATCGTCGGGTCGAGCACGCGCGAGAGCGCTCGGCCGATCGCCTTCGCAAACGGCCGCTCCGGCGTCGACTCGTCGAGCGCGGGCGTGCCGGGCTCGAGCGCTTCGAGGATGTCGTCGACCGGCGGGTGGTCGCCCGCTTCGCGGCTCGCGTAACGGTAAGTGAGCGCGCCGTCCGGACGGATCACGAAGACGCCGCCGAGCTGCCAGGCGTCGCCCTCGACGCCGGTCTGACGCTGGCCGCCCGCGAGGGCGCGGATCGCGTTGACCGGCAGCCGCGGCGAGAGCAGCTCGACCCGCCCGCGCCGCAGGCCCGCCGCGCGATAGGCGCGCAGCTCGGGGTCGATCAGGAGCGGTCCGTCGAGGTCGAAGTCCTCCCGGAAGGCGGCGGCGAAGTTCGCGGCGCCATTCCCGACGATCACCAGCTCCGCGCCGCGCGCGCGGATCTCATCCACGTGGTCGCGCAACTGCGCGACTTGCTCACGGCAGAACAGTCAGCCGAAGTGGCGGATGAACACCAGCACCACCGGGCGGTCACGCCAGGTGGCGCCGAGCGGCGTCTTCGTGCCGTCCCAGCTCGAGAGCTCGATTCCGGCCAGTCGCGTGGAGATCTTCATTCGGGGGGCCTCCCAGGGCGCTCATGGACTCTAGCCACGGACTCCGAGCCAGCCAGGGCGATCCGGGTGATAATGCCGGCCCATGAGCGAGCTCATCCTCCATCACTACGACATGTCTCCCTACTCCGAGAAGGTCCGGTTGATCTTCGGCATCAAGAACCTCGCCTGGCGATCGGTGCAGATCCCGATGGTGATGCCGAAGCCCGACTACACCGAGCTCACCGGCGGCTACCGCCGCACGCCGATGCTCCAGATCGGCGCGGACATCCACTGCGACTCGAAGCTCTGCGCCCAGGTGCTCGAACGCCTCCACCCCGAACCGAGCCTCTTCCCCGACGGGGACGAGGCGACGGTCTGGGGGCTGTCCCGCTGGGCCGAGACCGGCTTCATGATGGGCGTGCTCATCTTCCTCGGCGAAGGCGGCCTGTTCGACGAGGACTTCGTCGAAGACCGCAAGAAGATGGCCCCCGGCCTCGACGAGGCGCGCCTCAAGACGATCGTCCCGGCGAAGATGCTGCAGCTGACCCAGAACCTGGAGCGCCTCGAGGGCCAGCTCGCCGACGGCCGCGACCACCTGCTCGGGGGGCGCGTCAGCCTCGCCGACCTCGCCGCCTTCCACACGACGAACTTCCTGAAAGTGCATCCGAAGACGGCGCCGCTGCTCGCGGCCTACCCGAAGCTCTGCGCCTGGCTCGATCGCGTCGCCGCGATCGGCCATGCCGACCGCAAGGAGCTCGACTCGGCCGACGCCATCGCCATCGCCCACGACGCGCAACCCATCCCCTTCGACGGGGAGCCGGCCGACCTGCCCGACGGCCTCGCCTACGGCGACACCGTGGCCGTGATGCCCGAGGAGATCGGATCGGGCGCGGTGACCGGCACGCTCGAACCCTCCGACGTGCACGAGATCGCCGTGCGTCGCACCACCGAGCGTGCCGGCGAGCTCGTCGTCCACTTCCCGCGCGAGGACTACCTCGTGGTGAAGGCCTGAACGCGGCCTCACCGCGCGCCAATCGCGCCGGAAGAACGCGCCCCGTTTCCAATCGCCCACAGGAGCCCCCCATGACCGAAGCCATCGACTTCCTCGTCCGCCGCGACGACTTCCGCACCACCCGCTTGCACACACCCGACCCGGCGAGCCTCGAGATCTCCGACGGCGAGGCGCTGCTTCGCGTCGATCACTTCGCTCTCACCGCGAACAACGTCACCTACGCCGCGGCCGGCGACATGCTCGACTACTGGCGCTTCTTCCCCGCGCCCGAGGGCTGGGGACGCATCCCCGTCTGGGGCTTCGCCGACGTCGTGGCGTCGCGCGCCGAGGGCGTGGCCGTCGGCTCGCGCTTCTACGGCTACTACCCGATGTCGACCCATCTGCGCGTGCAGCCCACCCACGTGAACGCGGCGGGCTTCATCGACGGCGCCGAGCACCGCAGCCCGATGGCGCCGGCCTACAACCAGTATCGCGACGTCGCGGCCGACCCCGGCTACCTCGCCGACGACGAGCCGTCGCAGATGATCCTCCAGCCGCTCTTCACCACAGCCTTCCTGATCGACGACGCCCTCGCCGAGAGCGACTTCTTCGGCGCCCGCCGCGTCGTGCTCTCGAGCGCGTCGAGCAAGACGGCCTTCGGCACCGCGTTCCAGCTCGCGCGACGCGACGGCATCGAAGTGATCGGGCTCACCTCGCCGGGCAACGTCGCCTTCGTCGAAGGGCTCGGATGCTATGCGCAGGTGGTCGCCTACGGCGACATCGCCAGGCTCGACGCGAGCCAGCCGACGATCTACGTCGACATGGCGGGCAACGGCTCGGTGCGCGGCGCGGTGCATCACCACTTCGGCGACCAGCTGGTGCACAGCCTCACCGTCGGCATGACCCACTGGGAGCACGGAAAGGCGGAGGAGAACCTCCCCGGCCCGGAGCCCACCTTCTTCTTCGCGCCGACCCGCGTGCAGAAGCGTATCGCCGACTGGGGCGGAGAGGGCTTCCAGCAGCGCTGCGGTGAGGCTTTCGCCGCGTTCCGCAAGCTGACGGGGAAGGCGCTGCGCATCGTGCGCGGCGGCCGGGCCGACCTCGAGCGCGTCTACCTCGACATGGTCGACGGCCGGGCGCCCGCCGACGAGGGCCACATCCTCTCGCTCCACGAATAGTTCCCCGCGCGAGTTGCGCGTCGCTCGCCGCCATCGCGGCGAGCCGGCGCTCACATCGGTCGCAGTGACGACCGATAAGGGCGGCATGTTGCGCGTCGTCCCGCTCCTTCTCCTGTGCTTCGCCCTCTCGGGTTGCTTCGTCCTCGACGAGCTCGAATCGGGGCAGGAGATCATGGAGAAGAATTCGCCGAAGGACGCGAAGAAGGCCGAGGCCACCGCCGAGGACGAGAACAAACCGCCGTCCGGCAGCCAGTGGTGGTCGTCGGCGAAGACGATCGAGCGCCGCGCGGACGACGAGAACGCCGACCCGGGCGACCCGAAGAAGCTCGTTTCCTGTCGTGTCTCCGGTGCCACGCGCTTCATGCGCCGCGGCGACTGTCTCTCCCAGGGCGGCACGCCCAGGGGCTGACGTCCCGCGAGACGCGCCACCACGGATCACGCCCATGGAACGCCGACGCAGCCCGCGCATCCGCTCACGCTTCGACGCCCTCGTCACCGCGGGCGCCCGCGAAGGGGCGTGCGTGCTCGCAGACATCTCCCACTCCGGCGCGCGGCTCGAGGACTGCTCGGAGCAGCCCCCGGTCGGCACGCGCGTGCGGCTCTACGTCTTCGCCGAGCCCGCGCCGGCCTTCGAGCTCCTGGGGGTGGTCGTCCGCCACACCGAGACCGGCTTCGCGATCGGCTACGAGCTGCACGACGCCGCGATCCGCGCCCGGGTGGACGCCGTCAGCGAGCTCGCCCGGCCGTCCGTCGCGAGCTGAGCCGATCGGACGATTTCCCTTGTAATCCGATGGACTCCTCGGGATGATGCACATGGGGGGTCGATTGGATCGCCCCCCATGCCCCGACGCCTCGCCGCGTTCCTCGCCCTGGCTTTGCCGTTTGCGGCCGGCGCGGACGAAGCCGAGCCGCCCCCCGTCGCCGACGACGCGGGCATTCTCCTCCACGTCGATCTCGCCACCTTCGAGCTCGGTGCGCTCGACCTCGACACCGCCGCGATCGGACCGACCCTGCGCGTCTCGATCGGCTCGCCATCCCATCCGACGCCGACGGGTGAGTTTCGCCCCACCCGAATCATCGAGAATCCCTCGTGGACGCCCGGCCCGATCGCGCGCTCCTTCGGCGCCCGCGAGCATTCGCCGTCGCGCACGAGCCCCCTCGGAGTCGGCAAGCTGCCGCTCGAGTTCGGTGCCATCCAGATCCACGCCGGCGCCGATCCGCTCCTGCTCGGCAAGCCCATGTCACTGGGATGCGTCAGCCTCGACGACGCGAGCTGGAGCCGGCTGATCGAGTGGCTCGAAGAGCGCGAATCGCTCCAGGCCTGGCACCGCCACGAAAACGGCGAGACCGAATCCCGCTTCCGCCGCCCGATCCGCGTCGTGGTGCGCTAGCCCGCAGCGAACGCACACGCGTGGGTCCGACATGGGGACGTCACCGATGTTCAGCGCGCCATGCGTGCACGAAGATCAGGAAACGCCCGCCGGCCAGGTAGGTGACGTCCCCATGTCGGACTCACCCCGGTCGTCCGGTGCTAGTCCGAGTAGATCAACCGCGTCAGCGTCTCCGCCACGCAGCCCGGCTTCTCCTCGCCCTCGATCTCGATCGTCACCACCTGCTTGAGCTGCAGCGTGTTCGGCGCCTTCTGCTCCACCGACGCCAGCGTGCGGCGCGCGCGGACCTTCGAGTCGACCTTCACCGGGTTGGGGAAGCGCACCTTCTCGAGGCCGTAGTTCACGCCCATCACCATGCCCTCGTAGGCCTTCGGCTCGACGGGCGGAATCTTCCCGCCGAGGTAGGGCACGAGAGAGAGCGTGAGGAAGCCGTGGGCGATCGTCACCTTGTAGGGCGAAAGCTTCGCCGACTTCTCCGGGTCGATGTGGATGAACTGGTGGTCGAGCGTGGCGTCGGCGAAGTCGTTGATGCGCGACTGGTCCACCTGGAACCACTCGCCCACTCCCTCTTCCTTGCCGACGTTCGCCTTCCAGAGCTCGAGTGCGTTTGCTGCGGCACCCATGTAGTGACTCCTTCGGGAGCGGGTGGCCGACGGCGCGCTCCGCTCCTCTGTCGGACGGATTGCCGGTGCGGCGCTCCGCTCCTCTGTCGGACGGATTGCCGGTGCGGCGCTCCGCTCCTCTGTCGGACGGATTGCCGGTGCGGCGCTCCGCTCCT
>JAHEJV010000162.1 GCA_024638705.1 Deltaproteobacteria bacterium
CTCGGCATGGGGTAGACAGCAAGGAACCCCTTCCCAAATTCGACTTCCGATAGTGAGTGGAAGTCGCCGCACTCGTCAACTCAAAATTCGCGTGCCGTTCGCGGTCTTCCGTCGGGAGCGCGACCGCGACGGCCGGGAGCACGCGCGGTCGGCGGACGAGAAGGCCAGCGGGTCCGGGCGGTTCCGTGCCGGATCTGCTCGTCCCTCGCGTAGCGCCGGCTGCCGGCGAACGAGCCGCCGGGGGGGATCGTCTCCGCGCGCCGCGCTTCGCGTTGCGAATGCCTCCCCCGCCGCGCAGAATGCCCGGGCGTCGTCCCCGGAGGTCCCCCCATGTCGCGACCCACGAACCGACAATGGCTGCTCGCCAAACGCCCCGACGGCATGGTCGGCCGCCACAATTTCGACTTCCACGAAGCCGAGGCGCCCGAGCCCGGGCCCGGCGAAGTGCTGGTCAAGACCCTCTACCTCGCCTTCGAGCCCGCGATGCGCGGTTGGATGGAAGACCGCGAGAGCTACATCCCGCCCGTCGGGGTCGGCGAGGTGATGCGCGGCGGCATCGTCGGGCAGGTCGTGGAGTCCAACGCGTCGGAGCGTCCGGTCGGCAGCTTCGTGCAGTGCATGACCGGCTGGCAGGAGTACGCCGTGATTCCCGCGGCCCAGGCGACGCCGGTGCCCGAAGGCACGCCGCTCACCTGGCCGCTCGGTGTGCTCGGCATCACCGGGTTGACCGCCTACTTCGGAATGCTCGACATCGGCAAGCCGACGGAAGGCGACACCGTCGTCGTGTCGGGCGCCGCGGGCGCGACCGGCTCGGTGGCGGCGCAGATCGCGCGGATCCACGGCTGTCGCGTGATCGGCATCGCGGGCGGCCCCGAGAAGTGCGGCTGGCTCACCGGGAAAGCGCGCCTCGACGCGGCGATCGATTACAAGTCCGAGGACGTCGCCGCGCGCCTCGCCGAGCTGTGTCCGAAGGGGTTGAACGTCTACTTCGACAACGTCGGCGGCGAGATCCTCGAGGCCGCCCTCGACCATCTCGCGATCGGCGCGCGCGTCGTGCTGTGCGGCGGCATCTCGGGCTACAACGAGAAGGAGCCGCAGCCGGGGCCGCGCAACCTGATGAATCTCGTCATCCAGCGGTCGCGCATGGAAGGCCTGATCGTGCTCGACTACGCCTCGCGCTTCGGCGAGGGCGTCTCGCGACTCGCGAAGTGGGTGGCGGACGGCGAGATCGCGCATCAGGAAGACATCCAGGAGGGGTTCGAGAACGCGCCCGAGACGTTCCAGCGCCTCTTCACCGGCAAGAACCTCGGCAAGCAACTGCTCCACGTCGCAGACCCGGAGTAGGGGGATGCCATGATCTACGAGAACATCGTCGACACCATCGGCCGCACGCCGGTCGTCCGACTCCAGCGAATCGCGCCGCCGGGTATCGAGCTCTTTGCGAAGGTGGAAGCCTTCAACCCGGGTGGCTCGGTGAAGGACCGTCTCGCCTACGCGATCATCACCGATGCCGAGCGCCGCGGCGTGCTCGAGCCGGGCCAGACCGTCGTCGAGGCCACCTCGGGCAACACGGGCATCGCGCTGGCCATGGTGTGCGCCGCGCGCGGCTATCCCTTCGTCGCGACGATGGCCGAGAGCTTCTCGGTCGAACGTCGCAAGGTGATGCGCGCCTTCGGCGCGAAGGTGATCCTGACGCCCGCGGCCGAGCGCGGCACCGGCATGGTGAAGAAGGCCGCCGAGCTGGCGGAGAAGCACGGCTGGTTCCTGGCGAGCCAGTTCGACAATCCGGCGAATCCCGAATACCACCGCAACACCACCGGTCCCGAGGTCCTGCGCGACTTCGCCAACCGCCGTCTCGACTACTGGGTGACGGGCTGGGGCACCGGCGGGACGCTCACCGGCGCAGGCCAGGTGATCAAGGCGGCGCGGCCCGACGTGAAGATCGTCGCGACCGAGCCGGACGGGGCGCAGCTGCTCGCGGGCAAGGAGTGGCAGCCGCACAAGATCCAGGGCTGGACGCCCGACTTCGTGCCGGACGTGCTCGATCCGTCGGTGCACGACCAGTTGGTGCCCGTCTCGGAGGAGGAGTCGCGCGACTGTGCGCGGCGTCTCGCCTCCGAAGAGGGCATCTTCGTCGGACTCTCCGCCGGCGCGACGCTCGCAGCCGGGCTCCAGGTGGCGGCGAAGGCCGAGAAGGGCTCGACGATCCTGGTGATGCTGCCCGACACCGGCGACCGCTATCTCTCCACCTGGCTCTTCGAGGACATCGAAGAGGGCTCGGACGAGGCCTGGCTCGCCGAGCAATGAGGAAAAGACAGATTTGATCCCGAAGACACGACGGATCGCGCTCGCGCTCTGCGCGGCGTGGTCCATGGCTTGCGGCGGCGCCGCCTGGCTTCCGAACGCGGGCGGCGGCGCTTCCGATGCGTCTCGGCTCCAGCGCATCCTCGACAGCGGAGAGCTGCGCATCGCCACGTCGGCCGACCTTCCCCCGCTCATCTTTCGCGATGAAGAGGATGCGGTGCAGGGCTACGAGGCCGACCTCGTGCGCGCACTCGCCGCGGCGATGGGTCTCGAGCCGCGCTTCGTGGTCAAGCCCTTCCAGGAGCTGATCGGCACTCTCGAGGCCGGGGAGGTCGATCTCGTCGTCGCCGGAATGACGATGACGCCCGAACGCAACGCGCGCGTCGCCTTCGCCGGTCCCACCTTCATCTCCGGCACCTCGCTCGTGTCGGCCGACCGCGCGCTCACCGAGCCCGCGTCCCTCTCCGACCTCGACGACGAGAGCCGAACCTACGCCGCGCTCGCGGGATCGACGAGCGCCGATTTCGTGCGACGCCTCCTGCCGAAGGCGACGCTCGTCGAGACGTCCGACTACGCCGAGGGCACGGCGATGGTGCTGTCCGGTGATGCGGACGCGATGGTCGCCGACTTCCTCGCCTGCAAGCTCGCGAGCTGGGAGCACGGCGATGCCGATCTGCGCGTCCTGCGTACGCCGCTCACCACCGAGCCGCTCGGCATCGCGCTCCCGCCCGACGACCCGCTGCTCCAGAACCTGGTCGAGAACTATCTCGACACCCTCGAGCGCACCGGCGAGCTCACGCTGCTCAAGGCGCGCTGGCTCTCCCGCGGAGGCTGGCTGCAAGAGCAGCCCTGACCCGGACCCGGGACGCATGCCGCACCTCCAGAAGCTCCTCCCCAGCATCGCTGCCGTCGCGGCGTGCGCCCTCGCGTGCGCCGGCTCGCCCGAGAAGGAAGCGAGCGAGTCGCCGAGAAAGCCGCGTCGCGAGGTGCTTGCGACCACCCACGACGACGTGCGTCTCGGCGAGGAGGCTGCCGTCGACGTCGCGGCGCAGGTCGGCGTGATCGACGACCCGAAGCTCGCGGATTGGATCGGCGGCGTCGGAAAGCGACTCCTGCGCGGCATCCCGCGACGCGGGTTCAACTACGAGTTCCACGTCGTCGACATGGAGGAGCCGAACGCCTTCGCGCTGCCCGGCGGCTTCATCTTCATCTCGCGCGGCCTGCTCGCGCTCGCCAACAGCGAGGACGAAGTCGCGTGCGTCGTCGGACACGAGATCACCCACGCCGCGCGACGGCACGCCGCGGCGCAACAGGCCCTCGACCGCAGTCTCAACCTCTTCTCGATGCCGTGGGTGCGCGCGGCGCAGATGGCGCGCTACAGCCGCGAGATGGAGCGCGAAGCCGACGAGGGGGGCCAGTTCCTGTGCGCCGCCGCCGGCTACGACCCGGCCGGCATGGCCGCGTTCCTGCGCGCCCTCGATCAGTACGAGCTGCTCGCGCGCGGGACGTCGCGCCGCGCGGGCTATTTCGATTCCCATCCCACGTCGCGCGAGCGCGCCGCGTCGAATGCGGTGCGCGCGGGCGAGATCCGCTGGCGTCGCGACCCGCGACTCGGCGATCCGCGCGCCGTCTTCATCGGGCACGTCGAAGGTCTCGCCGTCGGGCCGCGTCCCGAAGCGGGCATCTTCGACGGCGACGACTTCCTGCATCCCGACCTCGGCTTCGTGATCCGCTTCCCGAGCGGGTGGACCCAGGTGAACACGACCCAGACCGTCGGCGCGATCGAACCGCGCGGCGAGGCGGTCGTCTTCCTCGAAGTGCAGGGTCCGGACGCCGATCCGCGCGCGGCCGCCGAGGCGTGGCTCGCGAAGATGCGTGAGACCAACCGCATCGACGTCAGCGAATCGAAGCCGGTGAAGGTCGGCAGCCTCGACGCGTGGCGGATGCGGCTGCGCGGACGCGGTGTCGCGTCCTACGTCACTTTCATCCCCTACGACGAGGCGATCTGGCGCATCACCGGTCTCGCGCGATCCGCCTCGGCGTCGCGCACGCTCGGCCAGACGCTGCTCACCGCGCGCAGCTTCCGGCCGATCGAGGAGGCGGAGTTGCGCCGCGTGCGCGTCTCGCGGATCGCGTGGGCGACCGCGCGCGCCGGGGAAAGCCTCACCGAGGTCTCCGAGCGCACGAACAACACCTGGGACGTGCAGACGACCGCCGTCTACAACGCCGTCTTCGCGAATCACACCTTCCGCGGCGGCGAGCGGGTGAAGGTGTTGCGCGGCGAGGTGTGGACGCCGACGCCGAAGGAAGACGACGCGCGGTGATCGACGACCCGCCCCAGTACGTCCCACGCATCGCCGCCGAATCCATCCTCGTGCGTCTCCAGGAGCACGTCGAAGACGGCGATGCCGTCGCGCTGATGCTCGGGCCGCCCGGTATCGGGAAGTCGATGCTGCTGAGGGTGCTCGCCACGCGGCTCGGCGCCGAGCGCGCCGTCCTGGCACCCCACGCCGCCTTCGCTCCCGAGGAGATCAGCGGGTGGATGCTCGGCCTCGCCGGCGAGAGGGCTGTAGGCGACGCGGACGAGGCGTTGGTCGCGCTCGCGCTGCGACGGTCCGAAGCGGGGAAGGGGTTGACGCTGCTCGTCGACGAAGCCGCGTCCCTCGATCCCGCGGCCGCAGGGCGCCTCGCGTCCCTGGCGCGACACGCCCATCCCGCCCTGCGCCTCGTGTTCGCCGGCATCGACGACTCGCGGATGCGCAAGGTGCGTGCGGCGCTGGGACGGCCGCTGCTCCTCGTTCGCTACGACGAGCCGATGTCGCGCGCCGAGCACGACGCCTTCGTCGGCGCGATGTTCGCGCGCGATCCGAGTCCCGAGGCGCGCGCTCGCGAGATCGACGATGCGACCCTCGCCGAGCTCTTCGAAGCGTCCGAGGGGAATCCGGCACGCCTCGAGGAATGCTTCGGGCGCAGCGCCTGGGGCGACCCCCCGCCCGCCTAGCGCGAAGATTCGCGATCCCGCCTAACCCGAAGTCCCGACGTTCGCCGCCACTTCGACGTAGGCGCGATAGCGCTCGCGAACGGCGCGCACGTAGCGCACCGGCTCTTCGCAGCGGCAATAGCCGAAGCGCGTGGACGCGGCGACGTCGCGTCGCCGCTTGAGCAGCATCGCCTGCTCGACGTGACCGAACCAGCGGTTCGGGTCGAGTCCGTGTTGGCGCGCGAGCGCCCGCGCATCGATCACGTGTCCCTGCCCGGCGTTGTAGGCGGCGAGCATGAACCAGTTGCGCTCGGTGGTCGGCAGGCGCTCGTCGAAGCGCGTGCGCAGCCAGGCGAGGTAGCGGACGCCGGCGCGGATGCCTTCCTCGGGGTCTTCGAGGTCGCCGGCGCCCATTTCGGCCGCCGTGCGCGGCATCACCTGGAGGAGGCCGCGCGCACCGGCGAAGGAGACCGCCTTCGGATCGAAGCGGCTCTCCTGTTGCATCATCGCGGCGATCAGGCGCCAGTCGAAGCCGTAGGCTTCGGCGTGCTTGCGCACGAATTCGTCGTAGGGCGATATGGAACCCCCGCGCGAGGGCCGGCTCTCGGCATGACGACGCATCCGCTTCGGTGCACGGAAATAGCGTTTCGACACCACGTTGTAGAAGGTGCCGCGGTACTCCTTCGCGAAGAACGCGTTCACCGATTCCAGCAGCTTCGGATCGTCGCGGCGTACGGCCCAGCCGTGGTCGACGGGTTCGCCGAGCACCGGTCCAGCGCGGATGTCGTCGCGCCAGGTCAGTTCGATGTCGACGATGTGGCTGTCGGCGGCGGTGAGGTCGACGCTGCCGTCGGCGACGCGGCCGATGATCTCCTCCGCTTCGAGATACTCGGGCGCGGCTTCGAGCCGGAGATCGATGCCGCTGTCGCGCAGCGCGGCGAGCTCCTTCCACGCGTGGCTTCCACGTCGCACGTGGAGCGTGCGACCCGCGAGGTCGGACGCGTTCTCGATCGGCGGGTCGTCGGCGCGCGACACCACCACGAGCGACACGCGATTCGTCCGGCGCGAGAACGTCACCTGCGCCTTCTCGGCGCGCTCCGGTGTCGCGGTGAGCGAAGCCGCCACCAGGTCGCCGCGTCCCTCGCGCAGCCAGGGCAGCAGGTCGGCGTTCGAGGGCGGCACCACGATCTCGAGCTCGAGCCCGAGTCGGTCGGCGAACTCGCGCACCAGCTCGTACTCGAAGCCCATCAACTGACCGTTCCAGATGTAGTAGTTGGCGGCGTTGTTCCGGGTGAGCATGCGCAGCACGCCGCGCTCGCGGATCGCGTCGAGATCGCCGGTGAACCGGTTCGAGCGTCCGGGCGTCGTGGGCACGCGGGTGAGGAAGCGGTCGACGGCGGTGCGCAGCTCCTCCGCATCGGGACGCATCGCCCAGGCGATCACCGCGACCCCGTCGAGCTCGAGCCCGACCTTCAAGCCACGGCGATAGTCGAGCACGTGGTGCACGAGGTTCGAGTCGGCCAGGGTCAGATCGAACTCCCCGGTTTCCACACGCTCGACGATCTCGTGCAGGCTCAGATCTTCGGGCGCGGCGACCAGCTCGATGCCCGGATGACGCTGGCGCACCGACTCCATGCGCTCCCAGTGGGACGACGAGCGCCTTACGACGACGCGGCGTCCGACGAGATCGGCCGGGCTCCGCATCGGCACGTCGTCGGCGCGCGCGACGATCTGTTCGCGGACGACCGCGACGGGCGCCGAGAAGGCGAGGTGCTCGCGGCGCGCCGGCGTGACGGTCAGGTTGTCGACGATCAGATCGCCGCGTCCGTCGAGGAGCGCCGGAATCAGCTCTTCGAAGGAGTCGACGTACACCCACTCGATGCCGATCCCGAGCTCGCGCGCGAGCTTCGCGGCGTGCGCGCGGTGGGCTTCGATCGGACGACCGCGCCGGGGAAGGTGTTCCTCACCGTGTTGACGGGGGAGCAGGACGCGCAGCGTTCCCCGCTCGCGCATCGCGGCGAGGTCGCGCGGTGTCGGCTCCTCGGGGGGCGGCGCGTCGGCGGGCGTCGCCCCCATCAGCGCCGAAGCCAGCAGCGCGATGCCGAGGAGCCAGGCGCGCGGGTGGGAAAAGCCTCGCGCTCGCGCGTTCCGCACCGGTCGCTCGCCCCGCATGCGGTGATTCTCTCCTGCGCCGCTGCGGCATGTAAAGGCGGATCGCCGGGTCATCTGCTTCGCGGCGGGAGCGGGAAGAACGCGCTCGTGCGGTCGATGTAGTCGGCGTACTTCGGGCGGCGCTTCTGGATCGAGCGCTCGAGCAGCGCCACACCCGAGACGCGCAGCAGCAGGAAGGTCATCAGGATCGGCGACAGCAGCGTCCACGGGCCGAGCGCGGTGGACGCGGCGATCGTGTAGATGCCCCACCACACACAGGCGTCGCCGAAGTAGTTGGGATGCCGGGTGTAGCGCCAGAGGCCCTGGTCCATCACCTCGCCCTCGTTGCTCGGGTCGGCGCGAAAGCGCGCGAGCTGATAGTCGCCGACGGTCTCGAAGAAGAGTCCGACTGCGACGAGGGCGACGCCGAGAAAGTCGAGAGCGCCGAGCGCCCCGCCCGGGGACACCGCCACCATCTGCACGGGCAGCGAGACGAACCACATCAATCCGCCCTGCAACCAGAACACGGTGAACAGGCTCACGATCGGGAAGCGATCGCCCCAGTAGCGCCGCATTGCCTGGTAGCGCGGATCCTCGCCGTCCCCGAGGTTGCGCCACGCGAGATAGGCGCCGAGGCGCAATCCCCAGACCGCGACGCAAACCGTCGCGAGGATGCGACGCGGATCGTCTCCGCCCTCGCCTAACGTCATTGCGACGCCGGCGATCCAGACGAAGCCGAGACCCCACCAGATGTCGACGATGCTGGCGTCGCGCATCACGAGCGACACGACCCACAGCACGGTGAGTGCGGCGAGTCCGGCGGCAAAGGTGGCGAACAGGAGGGAGGGGGTAGCGAGGGGTTCCAACGTGCGATCAGCCTAGGGAAACGATGGCGTTTCGCCGAGAGCGTGGCGGCGGAGCTTGCCGGCGGCCGTGCGGGGCAGCGTCGCGACGCAGTGGAACGCGCTCGGCACCTTGTAACCCGCGAGGCGCTCCCGGCAGAAAGAGGCCAGCGCCGCGGCGTCTGCGGTCGCGTGCGGCCGCGGGACCCACCAGGCCGAGGGGCGCGCCCCCCACTCCGGATCGGCGACGCCCGCGACGCCCACCTCGGCGACGTCCGGGTGGGCGAGCAGCACGGCCTCGACCTCGGCGGGATAGATGTTCTCGCCGCCGGACACGATGAGATCGCTGCGGCGATCGAGGACGTGCAGGCCGCCCGCCGCGTCGAGCCGACCGACGTCGCCGGTGCGCAGCCAACCGTCGCGCAGTGCCTCGCCGGTGGCGTCGGGACGGCGCCAGTAGCCGCGCATCACCGTCGCGCTGCGCACGCAGATCTCGCCGACCGCTTCCGCGCCGAGCCAGCGATCGTCCTCGCCGGCGATGCGCACCTCCGTGCCGGGAAGGGGGATCGCACCGGACGCGGGATCGGCGCCGGGAGGTCGCGTCGCCACCTGCGACGTCGCTTCGGTGAGACCGTAGGTCGTCGCGACGGGCAGCCCCGCCTTTCGAGCGCGCCCGAGCAGTGGTCCCGGGCACGGCCCCCCGCCTAACAGGACGAACCGCAGCGACCTGGCCGGCGCGCGCGTGCCGCGGACGTCGAGCACGCGCGAGAGCATCGTCGCGGTCAGCGACACGATCGTCGCACCCTCTTCGTCGAGCGTGTGGTTCACGCGATCGGGATCGAAGCGCTCGTGCACGATCACGGCCGATCCCTGCAACACGCTGCGCCACAGGATCGCGAGCCCGCCCACGTGGAAGAGCGGCATGCACGCGAGCCAGCGGTCGGTGGGCAGCGCGCCGAGGTGCATCGCCGAGGCGACGGCGCTCGCGAAGAAGTTGCCCGGCGTGAGCAGGGCGCCCTTCGGACGACCCGTGGTGCCGGACGTGTAGAGCAGGCTCGACGGGCCGTCCGGGTCGGCGTCGCCGGGAGCGAGCGGCTTCGCGTCCCGTTTCGCCAGCGCGTCGAAGGCGGACGCGGCGACGCCCGACACATCCGCCGCGGCGACGGCGATGTCGCGCATCGCGTCGTCGTGGACGAGCCGGCGCGCTCCGGCGTCCTGGAGCGCGTAGGCGAGCTCCGCGGCGGTCGAACGCGTATTCAGTGGAAGCAGGACCGCGCCGCAGCGGCGCGCCGCGTGCACGAGCAACACGGCCGGCAATCCGTTCTGGAGACAACCCGCCACGACGTCGCCGGGCGCGATCCCGTCGTCGCGCAGCGCGCCGGCCAGCACGCCGACGCGCGCATCGAGCGCGGCGTAGTCGAGCGCCTCGTCGCCGCACTCCACCGCGCGTTGCGATGGCGTGCGCCGTGCGCGTTCGGCGAGCCAGTCCTGCGCGATCACGCGCGGACCCCGAGTCCCGGCGTCGTCGGCAACGCGCGCTCGCCGCGTGCGAGCGGAGGAAGATCGGCGAGGTCGCGCGCGAGGACCGGATCGAGGCCGGCGGGCCGCGCGTCGGGGATCGCCGCCGCGAGGGCGATCGCGGCGGCGCTGCCGACGGCAGTGTCGAGGAAGCCGCTGATCACGGCCTCGGCCCCGGCGTCGCGGGCCCGCGCGGCGAGGTGTCGCGCGGCGCGCAGTCCGCCGACGACGGCGGGCTTCACCACCCACACGTCCGCGGCGCGCGAAACGGCGAGGGCGTTGGCATCGTCTGCCGACCCAAGCCCTTCGTCGACCG
>JAHEJV010000488.1 GCA_024638705.1 Deltaproteobacteria bacterium
CTGCACGGCGAGGGTGAACGCTGGGAGGGCGACACGGAGCACATCGACTGGACGATGGGCTGCGTCGCGCTCACCGACGAAGAAATCACCTTCCTCGCCGAACGCGCCGAAGTCGGCACGCGGGTCATCATCCGCCCGTAGCGAGGAAGCCGAACGAGCGGGTCCCATACAGGGACGTCGCCGATGTTCAGCGCGCCCCGCATTCGGAAGAACAGGAAACGCCCGCCGGCCTGGTAGGCGACGTCCCTGTATGGGACCCGCCCCCAAGGCAAGCGTCGCGAACTAGCGCGAAGCGCTCGGCCGCGACCCGCGAGAGTTTCCTCCGCGCCGTCGCCGCTGCTGCTGGCCGCGCCGTCCGCGTCCACCACCACCGTCGTTCGACGATCGCGGCCGACCGCGTCCACCGCCGCCCGGCGCCTTCTTCGCGCGCGCCGGCTCCACCTCGGTGAAGTCTCCGACGTGCTCCTGCGGGATCGATGCGCCGATCATCTTCTCGGTCGCCTTCACCCAGCCCCAGTCTTCGCCGGTGACGAAGGTGTGCGCCTTCCCCGACTGCTCGGAGCGACCCGTGCGGCCGATGCGGTGCGTGTACACCTCGGGCGTGTTGGGCACGTCGAAGTTGATCACGTGGCTCACGTCGCTGACGTCGATGCCGCGCGCCGCGATGTCGGTGGCGACGAGCACGTCGAACTTGCGATCGCGGAAGCCGCGCATCGCGCGGTCGCGCTGGCCCTGGGACATGTTGCCCTGGAGCCCGATGGCGCGGTGTCCGGCGCGTCCGAGCTGTTCGGCGATGCGTCGCGCGCGGTGCTTCGTGCGCGTGAAGACGATCGCGGTCTTGCAGTCGTCCTCGGAGAGGATGTGGTTCAGCAGATCCTTCTTGCGCGCCTCCGGCACCGGGTGCAGTACGTGCTCGATCGTCTCCGCCGGCGCCTGGTTCGCCAGCTCGACGACGTGGGGCTCGTAGAGGATCTCGTCGGCGAGCCGTCGGATCTCCTTCGGCATCGTCGCCGAGAAGAGCAGGTTCTGGCGATCCCGCGGCAGCGCGGCGAGGATGCGCCGGATGTCGGGCAGGAAGCCCATGTCGAACATGTGGTCGGCCTCGTCGAGGACGAGGGTCTCCACGGCGTCGAGCCGGACGGCGCCCTGACCCATCAGGTCGAGCAGCCGGCCGGGGCAGGCGACGATCACTTCGGGGCGGCGCCGCAGGGCGGCCTTCTGCGCGTGCATCGACGAACCGCCGAAGACGAGCGTCGTCTTGAGCTTCGTGAACTTCGCGAGCACGCGGATCTCGGCGTCGATCTGGGTGGCCAGCTCGCGCGTCGGGGCGAGCACCAGGGCGCGCGGCCCGGGGGCGTCCTCGTCGAGGAGCTGGTCGAGCAGCGGCAGCGCGAAGGCCGCCGTCTTGCCGGTGCCGGTCTGGGCGAGGCCGAGCACGTCGGCGCCTTCCAGCGCCGCCGGGATCGTCTGGGCCTGGATCGGCCAGGGCCGGGTGAAGCCGGCCTCGCGCACGCCTCGTTCGAGGAGCGCGTGGAGCTCGAAGTCTTCGAAGCTCTCGGCGTGCATCGTCTCGATGGCGCCGGCTTCGAGGGTGCCGGAATCGGCGGGAATCATTTCGGAAGCGGACATGTAGTCGTAGTTCTCCCCCGCACCGCGCCGACGGCGCGGAGGTATGCGGGTGTTTTTCCAACCCGCGCAAACAGCAAAGGGGCAGAAGAGGAATGGGCGGCGCGACCGAGGGGAGCCTGATGGCAGTTCAGGCAGGTCTGCTGTTTCGCCGCGGCGGGGTCGGAATGCGCCCCGCTCGATGGAAGTCTGATAGCCGTTCCGTGGCGGCTGCGCCACTCGGCCGTTCAATCGTGCTCGGAGGTGAGCTGATCCCGAAGCTGCCCGAAGCGGGCCAGATCGCTCTCCGTCACCTCCGGATAGTGCAGTCCGAGCCCTGCCAGGCCGTCTGCGATGATGCGCGCCACCGTGACGCGCATGAAGCGCTTGTCGTCCGCCGGGATGGCGAACCAGGGAGCGTCCGGCCGCGAGGTCTCACGCAGTGCCTCTTCGTAGGCCTGCATGTAGCGGTCCCAGTGCTGCCTCTCCTTCACGTCGGCCTCGGAGAACTTCCAGTTCTTCTCGGGCTCGTCGATCCGGGCGAGGAAACGCTTCCGTTGCTCGTTCTTCGACACATTGAGCCAGAACTTGAGGATGAGCGTTCCGTTGCGCGCGGCGTGCGTCTCGAAGTCGCGGATCGATTCGAAGCGCTGGGCCCAGAGGGTGTCGAGATCGGGACGGTCGGGGATGCGCTGGGCGCCGAGATATTCGGGGTGCACGCGCACCACCAGCACCTCCTCGTAGTAGCTGCGGTTGAAGACGCCGATGCGGCCGCGCTCGGGCATGCGCCTCGCGCAGCGCCACAGGAAGTCGTGATCCAGCTCCTCTTTCGAGGGCTGCTTGAAGGAGAAGACCTGGCAGCCGGCGGGATTCACCCCGCTCATCACGGCGCGGATCGTGCCGTCCTTCCCCGCTGCGTCCATCGCCTGGAAGACGAGCAGCACCGCGTGATGGTCGCGCGCGTAGAGCATGCGCTGGAGGTCGTTGAGGCGGTCCACCTGGTCCGCGAGCTTGCGCACGAGCTTCTTCTTCCCCGGCGTCCCGTCCGGCGGTTTCGTCGCGGCATCGGCGAGGACGAAGGAGCCGTCGAAGGGGACCAGATAGGGCGAGTCGAGCG
>JAHEJV010000489.1 GCA_024638705.1 Deltaproteobacteria bacterium
TTCTGCGACGCCGATCGTCATCGCGCATCGCGGCGCCAGTGGCGACCGCCCCGAGCACACGATCGAGGCCTACCTCCTCGCGATCGCCCAGGGCGCCGACTTCATCGAGCCCGACCTCGCCGCGACGCGCGACGGCGCGTTGATCGCGCGCCACGAGAACGCGCTCGCGCAGGTGAAGCTCGATTCGAACGGTGCGATCGTGCGCGTCGCCGGCCGGCCGGTCGTGCTCGGCACCACCACCGACGTCGCCGAGCGGCCGGAGTTCGCCGACCGCCTGACGGTGAAGCGGGTCGACGGCGTGCGCATCGGCGGCTGGTTCAGCGAAGACCTCACGCTCGCCGAGGTCCGGACCCTGCGCGCGCGCGAGCGCATCCCCGACGTGCGTCCGGGCAGTGCGGCCTTCGACGATCGCTTCGCGATCCCGACGTTCGCGGAAGTCCTGCTCCTGCTCGACGTCGTCGAGCGCGAAACCGGCCTCGAGATCGGCGTCTACCCCGAGACGAAGCACCCCACCTGGTTCGCGGAGGAGGGCCGCACGTGGGACGGAGAGCCCATCGGGCATTCCCTCGGCGCGCTGCTCGTCGACGAGCTCGTCCGCCACGACTTCACCGACCCGAAGCGCGTCTTCATCCAGTCCTTCGAGGTCGCGAACCTGATCGCGCTGCAGGACGAGATCCTGCCCGCGGCGTCCGTCGACCTTCCCCTCGTGCAGCTCTTCGGCGACACGAGCGGGTGTTGCATGCCGCCGCGCAGCGCCTTCTCGCTCCCCTACGACATGCACTACCACGCCACGCATGGTCGCGATCTCGAGGCGATCTACGGCGCGCTCGCCCGGCTCGTCGAAGGCGGCATCACGCCCGAGACCGGCTACGGCGATCTCGCTTCCGCCCGCGTGTTGCGCTTCCTCGCCGAGCGTTATGCGGAGGGCGTCGGGCCGTGGGTGGCCAGCCTGCTTCCGCGCGAACGCCTCGACGAGCCGGTCGACGCCGATGGCGACGGGCGCGCCGAGACCACGACGCGACTCACCGGCGCGGCGAGTCCCTTCGTGCGCCGCGCCCGGGACGCCGGCCTCCTCGTGCACCCCTACACGCTCCGTGCGGAGGCGCCGTTCCGGAGCCTCGACGCGGACGGCCGACCGCAATCGATGGCGGAGGAGATCGCGCGACTCCTGGATCTGGGGGTCGATGGCTTCTTCACCGACCAGCCGCGCGAAGCCGTGCGCGTGAGAGACGAGTGGCTCGCGCAGGCGGGACGCCGCGCCGCGCCCGGCCGGGCCCTCGGAAGTGACGCCGTCGCGCGGATCCGCGCGGCCTTCGCCGAGGCGGCCTGCGCGCGCGGGCTCGGGCCTTGCGGCGCGGGGACGATGCGGTGACCGTTCGCGCAGGGGGCAGGAAACGACCGACGATGCGAGCCATGCGTTATCACGGCGAAGGCCCCGTGCTCCGGCTCGAGGAGATTCCGGCGCCGACGCCGGCCGAAGGTCAGATTCGCATCGCGGTGCACGCCTGCGGCGTGTGTCGGACCGATCTGCACCTGATCGACGACGAGCTCACCGACCCGCGCCTGCCGATCGTGCCCGGCCACGAGATCGTCGGCGTCGTCGAATCCGTCGGCGCCGGGGTGCGCGAGCTCGAGATCGGCCAACGCGTCGGCGTTCCCTGGCTCGGCTGGACGTGCCGCGAGTGCGCGCCCTGTCGCCGGGGCGACGAGAACCTCTGCGACCGCGCGCGCTTCACCGGCCTGCAGATCGACGGGGGGTATGCCGACTTCGCCGTGGCCGACGCGCGCTATGTCTTCCCGCTGCCCGACGCCTACGGCGACATCGAAGCCGCGCCCCTGCTCTGCGCGGGCCTGATCGGCCATCGCGCCTACCGGATGACCGGCGACGCGCGCCGGATCGGCTTCTACGGCTTCGGCGCCGCCGCACACCTGATCGCGCAAGTCGCGATCTTCGAGGGCCGCGAAGTCTTCGCCTTCACGCGGCCGGGCGACACCGAGGCGCAGGCGTTCGCCCGCCGTCTCGGCGCGACCTGGGCCGGCGGCTCGGACACAGCACCCCCCGAGCCTATCGATGCGGCGATCCTCTTCGCCCCGGTCGGCGCCCTGGTTCCCGTCGCCCTGGGCGCGCTCGTGAAGGGCGGCGTCGCGGTCTGCGCCGGGATCCACATGTCGGACATCCCCGGCTTTCCCTACGCGCTCCTGTGGGGCGAGCGTTCGATCCGCTCCGTCGCGAACCTGACGCGCGCCGACGCCGTCGACTTCCTCGCGATCGCACCGCGGGTGCCGGTCCGCACGAGCCCCGTCGTCTACGACCTCGAAGAGGCGAACCGCGCCCTCGAGGATCTGCGCGCCGGCGCGTTCACGGGAGCCGCCGTCCTGCGCGTCGCGTGACGCGACGCGAGCGACTGACCATCACCGCTGCCGCTGCGCGCGGCGTTCGCCGCGTGCGATCTCCTCGCGCATCGCGAGGCCGAAGAGGGCCGGGTTGAACGACCGGCTGCCGAGGATCGGCCGCGCACGCGCGCGCACCTGCCGGTCGCTCGGCAGCGCATAACGCCCGGAGAGGAGCGCCGCGGCGAGCATCGCGTGCTGCTCGGCGATCGGCCAGAACGCGCCGGTCGGCCGCGACACGCCGACGACGAAGAGGTCGTGCCGTTCGGGATGCAGCGTCCCGCGGAAGAGGGTGAAGTCCTCATCCACCGGGCCGTAGGCGTCGGGGAG
>JAHEJV010000490.1 GCA_024638705.1 Deltaproteobacteria bacterium
GGGCGCCCCTCGGGCGCTCGCCGGCGCTCTCGACCGATTCCATCGCCTCGCGCAGCGCGGCCTCGAGCTCGGGATCCGTCGGGATCGAGCCGCCCGAGGCCTCGTCGCCCTCGAACTCGTTCTCGTCTTTTTCGGGTTTGTCGCTCACGTCTGCAGCTTCTCCGTCATCACGCGGGAGCAGTACGCCACCAGCGGGATCACTCGGGAGTAGTCCATCCGGCTCGGACCGATCACGCCGACGGCGCCGAGCGGCGCCATGGCGTCACCGTAGTGGGTCGCCACGAGGGCGCACTGGGAGAGCGCGGGCTCGCCCACCTCGCCTCCGAGAACCACCTGGACGCCTTCTTCGCACAACATGTCTTCTACGATCTCGGCCAGACGCTCGCGCGTCTCCAGTGTTTCGAAGATTTCGCGGATCCGGCGCGGGTCGCGGAACTCGGGCTGGTCGAGCAGCGCGAGCCGGGTGGCGACGACGACGTCGGCCTCGGCCGACTGCAACTCCGCCACCTGGGCGCCCAGCTCGAAGGCCGATCGCGCCAGGCGGTCGGCCTCCTCGCGCAGACGCGCGGCGTCGCGGCGGAGGGAGTCGCGCACCTCGCGGAGCGTCCGCCCTACGATGCGCTCGTTCAGCATCGTGGCGGCGAGGTCGAGGTCGCGCTGGTCGAGGCTCGGGTCGGCGCGCAGCGTGCGCCGGAAGGCGGCGCCCGTGGTGGAGATCAGGACGGCGAGCACGTTTCCGGTGCCGAGCCGCACGAGGCTCACGTGCTGGAGGCGCACGCGTTCGAGCCGCGGGGCGACGGCGAAGCCGAGCAGGCGCGTCTGGGTGGAGAGCAGCTGGGTGGTGACGGCAACTACGGCGTCGCCCTCGGCCGTGTCGACCTCGAATTCGATCGCGCGGCGGTCGTACTCGGCGACGTCGCGGGGCTCGAGCAGGCAATCGATGAACATCCGCAGCCCTTCCTCGGTCGGGACGCGCCCGGCCGAAGCGTGCGGCTGCTGGACGAGACCCATCTCGCCGAGCTCGGCGAGGGTCGCGCGGATGCTCGCCGACGAGAGCTTCGTCGGGAGCAGGTGCGAGATGTGGTTCGATCCGATCGGGGAGGCCTCGCCGACGTAGGCGCGCACCGTCGCACGCAGGACGTCGCGCTGACGCGGGCTCAGCGAGATTTCCGACACGTTCTCGTGAGAGTCGATCGTTTGGGCTCTCGGCACGGCGGCGAAGTGTACCCGAGGCGCCCGTCAGACAAAGCGCTCGAAAACGCTGTCCGAGAGCATCCGGCCGCGCGCGGTGAGCGACAGGCTTCCGTCCTCGGCCTCCGCGAGCAGCCCCAGCGCACCGAGCTCGTCGATCGCGGCGGGGAAGAAGTGGCGGGGCGGATCGCCGAACTCCCGGGCGAAGGCGGCGGCGTCCAGACCCTTCCGGGTACGCAGGGCCAGGAAGACCGCCTCGCCCCGGGCCGCCTCCGGGGTGAGGGACTCGACCGCGGCCTCGGTCCGGCCGGCGGCGAGCTCGAGGTAGTCGCCGAGCGCGCGCGGATTCTGGCGGCGCGACCCGTGCGGCCGTCCGGGCCGGGGCGGGTCGCTGGACACCGCCCCCATCCCGAGCCCGAGCACCGGCCGCCGCTGCCAGTAGCGCCGGTTGTGACGGGATTCCGCGCCGGGACGCGCGTAGCTCGAGATCTCGTAGCGCTCGAAGCCGGCATCGACGAGACGCGCCTCGACGCGTTCCAGCATCGCGACGGCCGCTTCCTCCTCCGCCGTCGCGAGCCGACCCTGCGACGCCGCGACGCCGAAGGGCGTGCCGGGCTCGAGCGTCAGCTCGTAGACCGAGAGATGGTCGGGCGCCGCCTCGAGCGCCGCGCCGAGATCGCGCTCGACGCCGGCGAGATCCTGCCCCGGCGCGGCGACGATCAGGTCGAGGGAGAGCCGCGCGAAGCCCGCGTCGCGGCAGGCGGCCCAGGTCCGACGGCCCTCCTCCGCGCGGTGCGCGCGCCCGAGCCGACGCAACGTGGTGTCGTCGAAGGACTGGATCCCAAGCGAGACGCGATCGACCCCCGCCGCGCGGAAGTGCGGCAGCCGCTCCCGTTCGACGGTGCTCGGGTTCACCTCGAGGGTCACCTCCTCCGGCTCGCCGGGGAAGGCCTCGCGCACCGCCGCGAGGATCTCCGCGACGCTCTCCGGTCGCAGCAGGGAAGGCGTCCCGCCGCCGAGATAGATCGTCGCCAGCCGGCGGTCGGCGAAGGCGTCGCGCCGCGACGCCAGCTCGCGGAGGAGCGCGGCGACGTAATCCGCCTCGTCGCGCGGCGACAAGGTGCGCGCCGCCACGACGGCGAAATCGCAGTAGGGGCAGACGCGCTCGCAGAACGGCACGTGGACGTAGACGCCGACATCGTCCATCCCCGCGGAGGGTGACGTCACAGGCCCGTCGCCGCGAGCGCCGCCGTCGGTATCGGTGGCGAGCGCCACCCCAGGGCCGAGGCTAAGTTCGCCCCATCGTGAGCCAGCGGCCCGTCCATTGCGAAGTGCTCCCGAACGGGCTCACGGTCGTCCTCCAGGAGAGCGACACGGCGCCCGTCGCCGAGTTCCAGATCTGGGCCCGGGCGGGATCCGCCGACGAGCTCGACGACGAGCGCGGCCTCGCCCACTTCCACGAGCACATGCTCTTCAAGGGCACCGAGCGGCGCGGCGTCGGCGAGGTGGCCGGCGAGGTCGAGGGCG
>JAHEJV010000163.1 GCA_024638705.1 Deltaproteobacteria bacterium
GCGATCGAGCTGCTCTTCGTGTTCGGCTTCACCGATCTCGGCCGCTGGACCGACAGTGTCTACGCCGACCTGGCCTCGGCCGAGCGCCTCTCCGAGCAGATGCGCGCCTACTGGACGCACTTCGCGAAAGCGGGCGCTCCGGTCCGAGGCGCCGGTAGGGATCTGCCGGAGTGGCGCGCGTGGGGCGAGGGCGACGACCGCTACCTCGTCTTCGACACCCCGGCCGACGGCGGGCTGCGGATGGCCGACGCGACCGTCACCGTCGACGACGTGATCGCGAAGCTGGCCGACGATGCGCGCATCCCCTCGTTGGAGCAGCGCTGCCACGTCCTGCGCTCGCTCCACCAGTGGAGCGGCGAGCTCACTCCCGATCGCTACGCGGCCTTCGACGACGGTGCCTGTCTCGAGTGGCCCCTCGAGCTGCCGGTGCTCGCCGGGCTCTAGCCGGCAGCGCTTCGCGGTCGCCGCATGGTGCCGCGCACACCGGCCCTTGACCGATTCTTTAATTCGACTATTATGGAAATATAGAAAAAGCGACGTCCCCGTCGCGAGGAGAAACCGATGCGCCTCCAACTCGCCCTCAACGTGAAGGACCTCGACGCCGCCGTGGCGTTCTACTCCGCCATGTTCGGTGTCCCGGTGAACAAGCGGAAGCCCGGCTACGCGAACTTCGCCGTCGAATCACCGCCGCTCAAGCTCGTCCTCTTCGAATCGCCCGACGCGTCCGAGCGGCTCAATCACCTCGGTGTCGAGGTCTTCGAGCAGGAAGACGTCTCCGAGGCCACCGAGCGCCTCAAGGCCGCTGGGCTCGCCGACCTCGTCGAGGACGAGACGACCTGCTGTTATGCGAAGTCGAGCAAGGTCTGGGCGACCGAGCCCGACGGTGCGCGCTGGGAGTGGTACCGGGTGCTGGAAGACTCGGAGACCTTCGGCACGCCGACGCCCGAGCCCGAAGCGAACTCCGAGGACGCGCCGAAGCCGGCCACCTGCTGCGGCTGAGCCCGCCCGACCGGAGTTCGCCGTCCGGCGCGCAGAAAGACCGCGCACCGAGGGGCAATTCCCCCGATCCAAGCCCCGACCCCACCCGGATCCCGGCGTAGCCTCGCCGATTCCGCGTCGTCGCGCTTCGCATTGTGACCTGGCGCACGGCGCGGGGGGGGGCGATCGCCGATCTATGCCTCATATCGGGGGACGATCGGCGCGCAGCGTGCGTTCCGCGCCCGACGTCCAGGGGGTTGGATGCACCACGGATGCGCGAAGCAGGACCGGATCGCCGGCGTCGTCGCCGCGCTCCTTTGCGCAATCCTCACTGCCGCGTGTAGCGGCGGCGGGGGCAGCGGCGGGGGAAGCACGCTCTCGACGTCCGCCGGTCCCGGGGCTTCCTCGCCCGCTGCGACGACGAGCGTCAACCTCGGATGGTCTGCCGCCAGCGGTCCCGTCGCGGGTTATGCGGTGTACGTGCGGCGGGGCTCCGACCCCTACGAGGTCGAACAGCGCGTCGGGCTGCCGCGCGTTTCGCTCTCCGGGGAACCCGGATCGACCGCGCGCGTGATCGTGGTCGCCTTCGATGCGAGTGGAGCGAACGGTCCCGGCTCGCCGCCGTCCCCGGTGATCACCTTCCCGGAGCCGGAGAACGGGGCGGCGACCGCGCTCGCCGAGCCCGAAGCGGTGGCTCCGATCTCCCGTTCGATCGCGGGCGCGGGTTCGGGTGCGGGCGGCGATGCGGGCGACGCGTCGCGCAGCGCAGCCGATGCCGCGCCGGAAAAGGACGCGCAGGAGGCGGCATCCGAGCCGGCCGCCTACGCCGCGGTCGCCGGAACCCTCGTCTGGGAGGCCGGCGACGCGCTGCGCCTGACCGACGCGCGTCTCGAGACGCTGCATGTCTTCGTGCGTCCTTCGGCGGGCGCGCGACTCGCCGCCGTCACCGACCTCGATGGGGACGGCGCGAAAGATCTCGTCTGGTCCGAGGTGAGCGGTCGCATCTCCTTCACTTCCGGCGCGGGGCTGGAATCGGGCGACGTGAACAGGGTCGACTATGCGGCCCTCGCCGCGGACGAGAGCGTCCTCGGCGCCGGCGATTTCGACGGCGACGGCGTCGGCGATCTGCTCGTCGCGCGCGCCGGCGCGGTGGACGTGTGGTTCACGATGCCCGGCCGCGCGATCGAAGTGGCCGAAGTGGGCGTCGCCGACGGCTCCGCCCTCGTGGGCTTCGGGGATTTCGACGGCAACGGCGCCGACGACGTCGCCTGGAAGCGCGGCGATGGGCAGCTCGCGATCTGGTTGATGGACGCGCGCGGAGCGATCGCCAACGTGGAGGTGGCGCTCGGTGCCGACGTCGAGGCCCTCGCGATCGGCGATTTCGACGGGGATCGCATTGCCGAGGTCGCCGCGCGCGATGCCACGGGCCGCGTCGTCACCGCCCGCCCGCTCGTGGACGAGTCGTTCCTCGAGCCCACCGACCTCGCCGACGCCGGCGCCTTCCTGAGCGTCGGGTCCGCCGACCTCGACTTCGACGGCCGCGACGACCTCGTCCTGATCGGCGCCGGTGCGCTGCGCATCGGCTACCTGCCCGGCGACGCGGTGCAGCCTCTCGACGAGGCCTCGCCCTGGAAGCTCGCGGCACTGCTTCCCTGAACGAGAGCGACTCCCCCGCGAGAGCGGTGATAGAATCGCGCGTCCGTTCAGGAGAGGCTCCATGTCCGAAGAACATCCCGCGCGCCGCGCCGGCCTGCTCTCGCAGCACCATGTCGCCCAGGGCAATCGCGAAGCCTGGCTCGATCTCTTCGCCGACGACGGCTTCGTGCAGGACCCGGTCGGCCCGTCGCCCCTCGATCCCACCGGCAAGGGACACCGCGGCAAGGAGGCGATCGCCGCGTTCTGGGACAACGTGATCGCGAAGGCCGAAGTGAGCTTCGACTATCCGAAGTCGTACGCCGCCGGCGACGAGTGCGCCTTCACCGGTTGCGTGATCAACACCCTGCCGGGCGGCAAGGAGTTCCGCGCCCACGGCGTGTTCGTCTACCGCGTGAACGACGCGGGCAAGCTGCTCTCGCTGCGCGCCTTCTGGGAGTTCCAGAACCCCGAAGGCGCGAGCCACAAGCCGGTCACCCGCGCCTAGGACGATTCGTTCCCCGACGGAGCGGACGGGGCCGGGCGTCCTGCAGCCCGACTCAGCGCAGCGCGAGCCGGCAGATTCGTCTCCACGGCTGCGTGGTGCCGACGACCGCCGCAAGCCCCCGGACCGTGCCGGCGACGCCGAGCCATCGGGCGGAAGAACCCCCGGCCGCGTCGCGCAGAGAAGCGAAGCGGCCCCCGCCTCGCGCTAGTCCTTCTTCAGCTTGTACCGGATCGGCAGGTGCTTCACGCCGCCGACGAGGCCGGAGTGGAGACGCGACACCGGGCCGGCGAGCTCGATCTCGTCGATCCGCGGGAGCAGGTGCTTGTAGGCCACCTGCATCTCGAGCTTCGCGACGTGCGAGCCGAGGCAGAAATGCTCACCGACGCCGAAGCCGATGTGCGCGTTCGGCTTGCGGTCGATGCGGAAGGTGAAGGGATCCTCGAAGACTTCTTCGTCGCGGTTCGCCGACGGGTAGAAGAGGGCGAGCGTGTCGCCCTCGCGGATCTGCTTGTCGCGGATCATCACGTCCTTCGTCGCCGTGCGACCGAAGTGGATGATCGGGCTCGTCCAGCGCACGATCTCTTCGACGGCGGGCGCGAGCAGCGAAGGGTCGGCCTGGAGCCGACGCATCTCGTGCTGGTGTTCGATGAAGGCGAGCATGCCGCCCGTCGTGCCGTTGCGCGTCGTCTCGTTGCCGGCGACGACGATGATGAAGCACCAGGCCAGCACGTCCATCGGCGGCAGCGGCTTGCCGTCGACCTCGGCGTGGGCGAAGAGGGTGATCAGGTCGTCGGCCGGGTTCTTCTTCTTCTCCTCCACGAGCTGCGTGAAGTACTGGAAGGTCTCGATCATCGCCTGCTGCGCCGTGGCCCGACGGTCCTCGCCCTCCACCTGGTATTCCGGGTCATCGGCGCCGATCGTGCGATTCGTCCAGTCGAAGAGCAGCTTCCAGTCTTCGCGCGGGACGCCGAGCATCCAGGCGATCACCGCGATCGGCAGCGGCGCCGACACGCGCTCGACGAAATCGCACTCGCCTTCGTCGGTCTCGGTGACGAGCGCGTCGACGATCTCCTTGCCGATCTGCTCGATGTCGTCGTGCATGCGTCGCAGGTAGCGCGGCGTGAAGCGCTTGCTGACCAGCTGGCGGTACTTCGCGTGCTTCGGCGGGTCGAGCTGGATGAGAGTCGGCGGGAACACCCCGTCGTTCATGTCGTCGTCGTTGTCGGTGACGACGAGACGCGGGCCGTTCAGGAACGTTTCGGGCTGCTTGCCGATCGACACGATGTCGGCGTGCTTCGTGATCGCCCAGAAGTCGGGGCCGGTCTCCTGACGGAAGAGGGACACCGGATCCTCGCGCCGCAGCCGCGTCCAGATGTCGTGCGGATATCCGTGATTCGCGTAGTCGACGGACTTGATCAGGCTGCGGGAATCGAGAGCGACGGCTTCGGCCATGGGCAATCCTCCTGGGGCCGAGCAGTGTATCCGCGCGCGCTCCCGAGATCACGCGTATTGCCACTGCCTCGCGGGCTCCGCATCGGCGGCCCACTCCATGCACTGGACGTCGAACCAGATCGGGAGCAGGTAACGCACGTAAAACGCGTGCACAGTGACGACCCCCTGATCGAGATCCTCGTACTCCTTGATCTGGACACGGTCGTCGCGCGCCTGCCAGGCGCGGATCTTCCCCAGGGCGGTGTCCACCTCGGCGCGGGTGTCGAGCAGCAGACCGAGGTGGTCGAAGCCCGGCACCGAGATCGCGTTGCGGCTCTCGACGACGAGCACGAACTGGCTGGTCTCCTCGTCGGTGCGCAGCAGGAGACCCTGCTGGCCGAGGATCGGCACGTCGAGGGCGTTCCAGCCGAACACCTCGCCGTAGAAGCGGCGGATCTCGTCGCGGGTGCGGTCGTCGAGCGCTCCCTTGGGCAGGGTGAGCTCCATGTGGTTGAAGCGCAGGGGCATGGCGTCCTCCGGGTTCCGTCGGAGGCGATCCTAACCCGGGCATTGATCCGCAGGGGGGGCGGTGTGAAGATCCCGGCCATGAGCGGCGAGCCCCTCCTGACTCCGGTCCGATCCGCCCACCGCTTCGACGAGGGAGCGCTCGCGTCCTACCTCGACGAATGCCTCGGCGGCTCGGAGACGATCACCGTGCAGCAGTTCGAGGGAGGGCAGAGCAATCCCACCTTTCTCGTCGATCGCGCTGGCGAGCGCTTCGTCGTCCGCAAGAAGCCGCCGGGAAAGCTGCTGAAATCGGCGCACCAGGTCGACCGCGAATACCGCGTGATGACCGCGCTCCGGGACACCGACGTGCCCGTGCCCGCGACCGTCGCGCTGTGCGAGGACGACGCCGTGCTCGGCACCGCCTTCTTCGTGATGCGTCACGTGCCCGGCCGCGTGATCGCCGACCAGACGCTCCCCGGCTTCACCCCCGACGAGCGGTCCGCCTACTACGAAGACACGGCGCGGGTGCTCGCTGCGTTGCACACCGTCGACCCGGAGGCCGTCGGCCTCGGCGACTTCGGCCGTCCGGGCAACTACTACGAGCGGCAGGTTTCGCGCTGGGGTCGGCAGTACGAGGACTCGAAGACCGACGACATCGCGTCGATGGACGCGCTCCTCGAGTGGCTGCCGAAGAACGTGCCCGCGACGGAGGAGACGCGGATCGTGCACGGCGACTATCGGGTCGGCAACTGCATCATCCATCCCACCGAGCCGCGCATCTCCGCGGTCCTCGACTGGGAGCTCTCCACCCTCGGACACCCGCTCGCCGACCTCGCCTACTTCTGCCAGGGCTACCACGGCGAGGCGGTGCCCGGGGCGTCGCTCGTCGATCGCGATCTCGCGGCGATGGGCATCCCCGAGGAGAAAGATTTCGTCGCGCGCTACTGCGAGCTCGCCGGCCGCGGTCCGATCGAGAACTGGACCTTCTATCTCGTGTTCGTCATGTTCCGGTCCGCCGCGATCGTGCAGGGCGTGTACAAGCGCGGCCTGGACGGGAACGCGAGTTCCGAGAATGCGAAGATGTACGGGGCGCTCGTGCAGAAGCACGCCGACCGCGCGTGGCGCCTCGTCGAATCCGCGCAGCGCTGAACGCTGCGCGCGCCAGGAGAAAACGATGTCGCGAACCGTGCGCCTCCTCGCCGGGCTCCTCCTTCTCCTGGTGGGCTGCGCCACGTCGCCGCTCGGCCGCTCGCAGCTGATGCTGGTCGACGACGCGCAGATGGACCAGATGGGCGCGCAGGCCTTCGAGCAGCTGAAGAGCGAGGGGAAGCTGTCGACCGACTCCCGGAAGAACGCCTACGTCACGTGCGTCTCGCGGGCGATCACGAACCAGCTTCCCGCGGAGTTCCAGGGCAGCTGGGAGGTGCGCGTCTTCGACGACGACACGGCGAACGCCTTCGCGCTGCCCGGGCAGAAGATCGGCGTGCACATCGGCCTCCTGAAAGTGGCGAAGAACCAGGACCAGCTCGCGACGGTGATCGGCCACGAGGTCGCGCACGTGCTGGCGAAGCACGGCGCCGAGCGGGTGTCGTCGCAGATGGTGGCGCAGGGGATCCTGAGCGGGGCGTCGCTCGCGCTCGATCCGTCGAGCTCGACGTCCGGGCTGATCCTCCAGGGGCTCGGCCTCGGCGCGGGCGGCGTCACGATGGCGTACGGCCGCAGCCACGAGAGCGAAGCCGACCTCTACGGCCTCGACCTGATGGCGAAGGCCGGCTTCGACCCGCGTCAGAGCATTCCCTTGTGGGAGAACATGGCGGCCGCCGCCGGCGGCGATCGCGCCCCCGAGTTCCTGTCGACGCACCCCCATCCCGAGACGCGCATCGCCGACCTCCAGAAGCGGATGGGCCAGGTGCTGCCGTTGATGGAGCAGGCGCGCGCGGCGGGACGCAGGCCGCGCTGCGGCTGACCGGGGCGGGGGGTGCTTCGCTGCGGCTGAGCTCGGCGTCGGGCGTCATTCGTCGCGGCTGACGCGACGGGCCGACGCGCCTACTCTCCGAGCGCTCCCTCCGCTTTCCTCCGAGGGGCATCCGCTTGAGCCGCACCTACGACCTCCTCGCGCGCGTCTACGACACGCCCGACCACCTCGAGATCACGGCGAGCTTCCACGAAGCCGTCTTGCCCCTCGTGCGTGCGCGACCGCGCGACACGTGGGTGCTCGACGTCGCGTGCGGCACCGGCGTCCTCGCCGAGAAGCTCGGTCGCGCACGCGTGCCCGTCGTCGGCGTCGACTCCTCGCGCGAGATGCTCGCGCTCGCGCGCAAGCGCTGCCGCGGGGTCGACGGCGTGCGCTTCCGCCGCGCCGACCTCGCCACGTTCCGCGTGCGCGAGCCCTGCACGGTCGCGACGGCGAGCGGCGACGTGATGAATCACATGCTCACCCGCAGCGGGCTCGTGCGCGTGTTGCGACGCATCCGTGAGAACCTGCTGCCCGGCGGCGCGCTGGTCTTCGAGGCCCACAACCGCTTCTGCTACGAGCAGTACTGGGACGGCCACGACTACTTCATGGAAGGCGAGGGCGGCGACCTCGCGATGAGCTGCGAGTGGGATGGGAAGCGCCGGCTCGCGAGCGTGCGAATGGTCGGCTACGCCAGGATCGGCGGGCGGCGCTACGAGAAGGTCGAGACGACGCTGACCGAGCGCTACCACACCGACACCGAGATGCGTTCCGCCCTGCGCGCAGCGGGCTTCGATCACATCGACAGGACGCCGTGGAGCCCGTGGCCCGACCAGCACACCGAGCCGGCCATCGATCGCAATCTCTGGACGGCGCGCGTGCCTGCTGCGAAGACGGCAGGGCGGCGGAAGCGGTGAGTCGCCGCCTGCGCGTCCTCGTCCTCACCCATGCGGAGCTCTACGCGCGGGACTCGATCGCGGGGCGCAGCGAAGCGGAGGTGTTGCCGTGGCGCACCGAGTTCCACGTCGTGCGCGGGCTCGAAGCGCTCGGGCACGAGGTCGAACAGCTCGGGCTCGACACGAGCCTCGCTCCGCTGCACGGCGCACTCGATCGCTTCGATCCACACATCGTCTTCAATCTGCTGATCGAGCTGCGCGACTCGGGCGGCTTCGAGCCCCACGTCGTCGCGGCGCTCGAAGCGCGCGGCGTGCCCTATACGGGCTGCAACTCCGAGGGGCTCGTGCTCACCCGCGACAAGGCGATCACGAAGAAGCTGCTCCATTGGCACGGCATTCCGACGCCGGCGTTCCAGACCTACCGTCGCCGACGCCGTCACCGGGCGTGCCGGCTCGACTTTCCCCTGATCGTGAAGCCCCTCGACGAAGGGGGCTCGTTCGGGATCCGCCGCGAGTCGGTGGTGCGCGACGCCGCGGCGCTCGAGCGCAGCGTCCGCTGGGTGCACGAGCGTTGCGGCAGCGACGCGATCGCCGAGACGTTCGTCGACGGCCGCGAGCTGACCCAGGGGCTGCTCGGCAATCGGCGTCCACGCTGCCTTCCCCTGTGGGAGACCCGTTTCGACGGTCTCGCGCCCGGCGCGCCGCGCATCGCCACCGAGCGACTCAAGTGGAATCTCCGGCACCGGCGTGATCGCGCCGTGCACTCGGGCCCGGCGCGGCGCCTGCCGCGCGGCGTGGCGGAGATGGTGGCGACACTCTCGCGACGCGCGTGGCGGGTGCTGCGTCTGTCGGGATTCGCACGGTTCGACTTCCGCATCGACGCGGAGGGGAAGCCCTTCCTGATCGACGTCAACGCGAACCCCGACGTCGACTTCGAAGAGGACTTCGCGCGCGCCGCGAAGAGGGACGGTATCTCCGGCCCCGCGCTGCTCCAGCGTCTCCTCGATCTCGGGCTGCGCTACCGACCGCACTGGGTCGGCTAGCATTCCGCTCCCTTTCATCGAAGTCATCTTCAGGAGGAAGCCGTGAGCTCCGACGTGGTCCTGGTCGACGATCCCGCACCGATGGTGCGCCGCATCACCCTCAACCGCCCCGAGAAGCGCAATGCGCTCAACCACGCGCTGCGCGGCGGCATCATCGAGGCCCTGCGTGCGGCCGACGCCGACGAGGACGTGCGCGTCATGATCGTGCGCGGCGCCGGAAAATGCTTCAGCTCCGGCTACGATCTCGGCGGTGGCAACGAGGGGCAGGAGCACCCGTGGTACACCGCCGGCGGCGACGGCCACTGGCCGCGCCACGTCACCGCGGGCTGGATGAGCATCTGGGAGCTGGCGAAGCCCGTGATCGCCCAGGTGCACGGCTTCTGTCTCGCTGGCGGCAGCGAGCTCGCCACGTGTTGCGACCTCGTCTACATGGCCGACGACGCGCAGATGGGATACCCGGCCGTGCGCTTCGGCGTCCCCGACAATCACTTCCACGCCTGGTTCGTCGGCATGCGCAAGGCGATGGAGATGATGGTCACCGGCGATTCGATCGACGGGAAGGAGGCGGAGCGTCTCGGTTGGGCGAACGCCTCGGTGCCCGCGGATCAGCTCGAGGCGAAGGTGCTCGACGTCGCGAAGCGCATCGCCACGGTGCCGCCGGACCTGGTGCAGCTGAACAAGCGCGTGGTGCACCGGCAGATGGAGATCATGGGCCTGCACACCGGCATCCGCGCAGGCTCGGAGCTGTGCGCGCTGGGCACGCACCAGAAGAGCATGCACGAGTTCTTGAAGGCGACGCAGGAGAAGGGGTTGACCGGGGCCCTTCAGGAGCGGGACAAGCCGTTCGGGGATTATCGGACGAAGGATTGAGGGGGTGCCGGGCCTTCGGCCCGGTTGCGGCCTGGCCTTGCGGCCCGGCCTGACGGCCTGGCCTTGCGGCCCGGCCTGACGGCCTGGCCTGACGGCCTGGCCTGACGGCCTGGCCTTGCGGCGTGGTCTGACGACCTGGCCTGACGGCCTGGCCGTTCGGACCTGGCCCTTCGGGCCTCGTTCGCCGCGGCCGGGGTCAGGGGGATCCCTCCGCCCGATGGCTCGCCCTCCCTGGTGCGGTTTCCACGTCGTCG
>JAHEJV010000491.1 GCA_024638705.1 Deltaproteobacteria bacterium
TGCTCGACGACCAGGGCGACGCCGCGAACCGTTTCGAGGAGCTCGAGCTGATCCAGACCGAGGCGTCGGGCGACTTCGAAGCGTTGCGCGGTGACGGCGCGACCGTCATCGTCGCCGCGACCGGCGCCGGTGACGTCCACACGCTCCAGCAGATCACCACCGACGACCTCGACCCCCACCTCACCTACCGCCTGATCGACACCGATCTCAACCTCGGCGGCGGCGAGCTGATCGATCTCACGACGCTCGCGATCGCCTCCGGCGCGGGCGACATCGGCGCCCAGGGTGCGAAGATCGCCAACGGTCGAGAAGACCCGCTCTCCGCGGAAGAGGAGGCGCTCACCGGGCGCATCGAAGGCGTCGGCGCCGGACCGCATCTCACCACGTCCGGCAATCTCGAGCTCTACGGGACGAACATCGGCGACGGCGCGCCGCTCGTCATCGCGGGCGCCGGCGGCGCCACGCCGGGCCTCGAGATGAGCGTATCGGGCGACGTCGACGTCGACGTCACCGGCTCGATCGCGATCGTCGACGTCAACCAGCGCCGAACTGCCGGCGCCGTCGACCTCGGCTTCGACGGGGGCGGCGGCGTCTCGATCACGGGCGACGTCATCGACGACGGCGCGAGCCGCGTCGAGAGCTCGCGCATCGACCGCATCGACACGACGGGCAGCAACGTCTCGTTCTACTTCCATCTCTCCGACACGACGGCCTCGGGCGACGACGCCACCCAGGGCGAGCCGACGCTGTCGATCGGCGCCGGCGCGGTGACGCTCGGTGGCGCTCCCGCGGGCGTCGCGACGACGGGAGACCTCGTGCTCGAAGCCGACGGGGTGAGCCCCGCGATCGACGCGGGCGGATCGACCGTCGTGCTGGTCGCCGACTCGAACTTCGACGGCGGCGGCGCGATCGTCGCGAGCGGCGCCGATCCCCACATCGTGGATCCCGGCGCGGTCGTCGCGATGGCGGGCGCGGGCGTCGGCAGTGAAGCGCTTCCGCTGCGCACGTCGACGACGGGCACCGACCTCTCCCTCTCGGGCACCGGCGGCGACGGGGATTTCCAGCTGGTGAACGAGGCGGGTTCGGGCGACGTGACGATCGAGCGCATTCCGATCGACGTGGCGAACGACGGCGAGACGCGGACGGTCTCGTTCAGCGGGCTCTACGCCGACGGCGACGTCGTCGTCGACAATGGTGGGCGCGTGATCCGTTTCGGCGAAGTGCAGCCCGGAATCGACGGCGAAGTCGTGCAGGTGATCACCGACGCCGAGTCGATCGGGCTGACCGGTCCGCTCGACGCCTTCGAGCTCCAGTTCGGTTTCGGCAACCTGCGCATTCCGCTCGGTCGCATCCAGACCGAGGTGCCTGCCGAGACGCGCGCCCACGTGGCCAGCGGCGGCGATCAGCGATTCGCCGGAGACGTGCTGCTCGCAAATCCGCGCACCTTCACCACGATCGATCCCGACACCGGCGAGGAGTCGGCGCCGATGGACGTGCATGACGTCCGCCTCGTCGCGGGCGGCGACGTGACGTTCGAGGGTGACGTCGATACCGATCCCACGTTGCTGATGGGCGCCGATCCGGATCCGGCTTCGCTCGAGGTGCGCGCTCGCACGACCACCTTCGGCGGCGACGTGGGCAGCGAAGTGACACCCTCCGGACCGGGCGACCCGGGCCTCGCCGGCATCGCGGCGCTGGTGACCGACGACGCCCGGCTCACCGACGGGACGCACACCTTCACGGTCGCGAGCGCAGACCTGCGCCGCCTCGACGGCCCGGGAGCGCTCGTCGCGCGTGGGCTCGGCGAGGACTCGCAGCTCACCTTCCGCGCCGACGTCGGCGGGCAGCAGTCGCTCGGCGGCTTCGACGCCGACGCGGACCTCATCCTCTTCGACGAGCAGCGCGATGCGAGCGGTCGGACGCTGACGATCGCGAACCACCTCGTCGCCGATTCCGTCTCGTTCAACACCGCCACGCCGAGTGCCGAGGTGCCGATCGCCGCGACGATCGCGGATTCCGGCGGCGGGCTGCGCATCCAGAGCGCCTCGAACGTGACGATGGGTGTGCGCGAGAAGCTCACCTCGAACGGCGAACTCGAGATCCGGGCCGGCGGCGTCGCCACGCTCGGCGATGTCTCGGCGACGAAGATCGACGTCGACGCCGCGCGCATCGTGATCCAGGGGCGCGAGGCCGGGAACGTCGTGGTGCCGGGTGGCCGGATGATCTCGGATTTCGGCGTCGACTGGGTCGCGAACGACATCACCACCAACGTCACGCCCGAGTGGGACGGCCAGGGCGCCGCGCCGATCTTCGCGCTCGGCAGCGGCGGCATCCTGATCGGCGGCGGCGGCGCCCCGCTGCCCTTCGACGTGGTCCGCTTCACGCCTGGGAACGACGCGATCTCCGAGGGGAACCTGCGCGATTCGGGCGGCCTCGTCCTCGACCTCGCCGGCACCGGGCCGCGCGTCGTCTCGGATGCGAGCGGCGACCTCCCGCGCCCGGCCCCCGCCGTCGCGCCCGCGCTGAAGGCGCGCTTCACCAGCACCCAGCCGGTCGACGAGCCGCCGGTCACCGGGGAAGACGTCCTCGCCACCGTGCGGTGTCGCACGCAGGACGGCGCGCCCTGTCTGCCCGACGCGGTGGGCGACGACGTGCTCGGCAGCGAGCGCGTGCGCGAGATCGTCGCGCGCTATCACGGTCTGG
>JAHEJV010000164.1 GCA_024638705.1 Deltaproteobacteria bacterium
CTCGTCGAACGGCTCGAGAACTCGCGACGTATCTCGGTTTCGGCGCGCACCGAGCCCGACTACTACGCGCGACTCCAGCGCGCTTCGATCGCGTTCATCTACCTCGGCAACATCATCGGCGCGCTGATGGGACTCGGCGCGATCGTCGCCGGCGCCAACACGATGTACGCCACGATGAGCCGGCGCATCCGCGAGATGGGCACGCTGCGCGCGCTCGGCTTCGGGCGCTGGCGCGTCGGTGCGTCGATCCTGCTCGAGAGCGGCGTCGTCGCGTTGCTCGGCGGCGTGCTCGGCGTCCTGATGGCCCTCGCCTGCGACGGGCTCGCCTTCTCGCTGGTCAGCCTGTCCTTCGAGCTCGCCGTGGGCCTTCCGCACGCCGTCCGCGGCATGGGCATGGCGCTCGCGATCGGATTGATCGGCGGCTTCCTTCCCGCGCGCTCCGCGTCGCGACTCGAGATCGTCGCGGCGCTGCGTCACGTCTGAGCGACGCCGGCCCGCGCGGGCTCGCTAGCGGCGGCCGCCGCCCAAGCCCGCCGCTTCGCGACACGCGTCGAGCACGGGGCGCGCGATCTCCCGCGCGCGCTGCGCACCGTCGGCGAGGACGTCCTCGACGTCGTCCGGCTTCTGCTCGAGCTCGGCGCGCCGCTCGCGCATCGGCTCGAAACGCGCGTTCAAGCGCGCGAGCAGATCCTTCTTCACTTCGCCGTAGCCGAGACCGCCGGCGCGCGCGCGCGCGAACATCTCCTCGCGCTCGGCCTCGTCGGCGAAGAGCGACCACAGCTCGAAGAGGTGTCCCACCGGCTCCTTCGGATTCTCGACCGGCGTCGAGTCGGTCACGATGCCCATCACCGACTTCTTCACTTCCTTCGGCTTGCCGAACATCGGGATCGTGTTGCCGTAGGACTTGCTCATCTTGCGCCCGTCGGTGCCTGACACCACCGCGACCTCTTCGGGGATGTAGGGCTCGGGGACGACGAGGAGATCCTCGCCGTAGGTGTGGTTGAAACGCTGGGCGATGTCGCGCGCCATCTCGATGTGCTGCTTCTGGTCCTGACCGACCGGGACGAGGTCGGAGTGGTAGAGCAGGATGTCCGCGGCCTGGAGCACGGGATAGGCGAACAGGCCGTGATCGGCCGACTGCCCCTGCGCCACCTTGTCCTTGTAGGCGTGGCCGCGTTCGAGCAGCCCCATCGGCGTCACCGTCGACAGCAGCCAAGCCAGCTCGGTCACTTCCGGCATGTCCGACTGGCGGAAGAGCATCGCGCGCGTCGGATCGAGTCCACAGGCGAGATAGTCGAGCGCCACGGCGAGGGTGTTGGCGCGACGCGCGGCACCGTCGCGCACGCTGTTCATCGAGTGATAGTCGGCGATGAAGAGCAGCATCTCGTGCTCTTCCTGCAACGCGACGAACTGACGCAGGGCGCCGAAGAAGTTGCCGAGGTGGAGCGCTTCGCCCGAGGGCTGTATGCCCGAGAGAACCCGCATCGCCTAACCCTTCGGGTTCGCTTGGGCGAGCCAGTGAGCGAAGGCCGGATCGTCGCCTCTCGTTGCGGCGAGGAAGCGCTCGCGCAGGCGCGCGCTGACCGGGCCGGGCACGCCCTTCCCCACCTTCTCCCCGTCGATGCTCTCGACCGGCCACACGCCCGCGGTCGTCCCGGTGAGGAAGACCTCCGCCGCGGCGGAGAGCTCTTCGGGTCGGATCGCGCGCTCGGTGGCGACGATCCCTTCGGCGCGCGCCAGGTCGAGGATCGTTCGCCGCGTGACGCCGAGCAGCACGCGCGCCTCCGGAGGCGTCGCGAGCGCGCCGTCACCATCGACCATGAACACGTTCGTCGTCGGACCCTCGGCCACGCAGCCGTCCTCGTCGACGAGCAGGATCTCGTCGTACCCCGCGCGTCGCGCGTTCCACTTCGCCTGCATCGGCGAGGTGTAGTTCGCCGACACCTTCGCCTGGGGCGGCACGATGTCCTCGCGGCGGTTCTTCACCCGCTTCTCGATCCAGATCTTCAGGAACTCGGGCCGGTGGGGCGGGTTGGGCTTTCCGGCGTTGATGTCGCGTTGGGGATCGTAGGCGGCGATCGCGACGGAGACGTGCGGGTCGAGGGGCACCACGTCCACCTCGATCGAGGGCAGGTAGGCGCTCACCTTCACCGCCTTCGCGCCGGGGTTGGCGCGCACCGTCTCGAGGATGGCGGCCTCGATCTCCGCGGCGCCCAGGGTGAGCGGGAGTCCGACCAGCTCGGCCGAATGAAGGAGGCGCCCGACGTGGTCGGTGAGGCGAAACACCGCCGGCCCCTGCTTCGTCTCGTGGACGCTCATGTAGTCGAAGATCAGCGATCCGCGCTGGAGGCTGTGGGAGAGCACGTGGACGGTGGCCCGCTCCCAAGGAATCAGTTCACCGTCGAGCCAGATCTGCCGATCCACGGAACGACTCGAAGCGGACGAGGGGGACGGGGCGGATTCGCTCATGCGGCGGGCAAGGTAGCCCCCGCGGGCGGCAGGTCCCAGCCGAGAGCCCCCCGATTCACCTTTGACGCGATTTTTCGCGACACCTGGAGGACCCCGATGCATACATCCCTTCGCGGAGGCATCGCCATGTTGAAGCAGGTCACGACGAAAGCTGGCGAGATCTGGTCGGTCTCATCTGAGCTCTACCGGGAGATGACGCTCTCGGCGATGCGCCTGGTCCCCGGCCGCCGCTAGAACGCTCCGCGTTCTCAGTCTGGCGCCACGCAGCGCGCCGGCCCGCGGAACCCGGGCCGGCTGCGCGCGGACCATTCTCCTTCGCGGGTTCGCTGACCCGCGCGACCCGCCTCGAGAGCGGGATTCAGTGCCCGGAGGCGGACGTCCGGGGCGGCCGCGAAGCCGGCGACGACGCCGGCGCGATCGGCTCGACGTCGGCGCGCCGGTGGCCGTTGCGCTCCTCGTACTCTTGGGCGCGCCGCCGCGCCTCCTCCTCGCCGATCCGGCGCTGGAGCGCCTGGAGGTGGGGCTCGTTCAGCTTGATCCACGTCCGCGCCGTCAGCACCAGCGCCATCGCAAACGCCAGCAGGGCGATCAAGAGCATGTCCATCGCCGTGAAGCCGAGCAGCGTCGGGCGGTAGGTCGTGGTGAGCGCCACACCCTTGAGCAGGAATCCGACCGCGACCGAGCCGGAGCCGAACAGGATCAACAAGTCGACCAGGGGCAGGATCGTCAATCGGGGCCTCCAAGGACGCGAAGTCGTTCATCCTACGAATGACCGGCCTCCGGCGTCAATCACGACGACGTCCCCGAGGCCCCGCGGTCTCGGCCGAAGCCGTGGCAACCCCCTGCCCTCACGGCTAAATTCCCGCGCGCTCCGGCCCGATAGGCGCCCGAGATGCCGACGTAGCTCAGCTGGTAGAGCAGCGCATTCGTAATGCGCAGGTCAGCGGTTCGAGTCCGCTCGTCGGCTCCATTGAATTGGAGCGTTCAAGCCGCTCGGGGCCAGCCGCTCTTCGCGCCGCGCGGGGCGCCCGGAGACGGCGACCGGTCGGGTATCGTGGCTAGATGGAAGCCACCTCTTCGCGCAAGCTCGTCGTCGCAGGGGCGATCGCCCTGCTCGCCGCAGCCGCCTGCGGCGATGCCGCCGGGCGACTGCGGCAACACACCTATCCCCCGAGCTTCGAGTACGTGGACTCCTCGCGGCTGTCGTCGGCGATGTGGGTACTGGCGAGCGAGACGGCCCGTCTCGATCGGGCGCTCGAGGAGACCGACGCCGACCCCGCCGTCCGACAGCGCGAGGTGGCGTCGATCCTGGCGCAGATCGAGGCGGCGGCGGACGGGATCCAGCGGCCCGGCCAGACCAGCCAGCATCCCCTTCTGAACGAGCATCTGCCGCGCTTCCGCGAGCGTGTGCGGAAGGCGCGCGCGGAGGTCGAGCGCTCGCCCCCCGCCTACTACCTGGCCGGGACCGTGGCGGGGAGCTGCGCAGCCTGCCACGCGCTGCGCTGAGCGCGGCTCGACGAAGCGGTGCCTGGCCGGCGCTCAGTGCTTCGGATCCCACTGCGCCCAGTAGGCGTCCACCCGCGCCTGGATCGCGTCGATCACGTCCTGGCGCAGCTCGGGCTCGAAGAGGTGACGGAAGCGGCCCTGCGCTCTCAGGTACTCCACGACCGGCGCGCGGGGCCGCTTCACCTTCGTGTGCACGATGCGCCCGTCCACGTACTCCTTGAGCGGGAAGATGCCCGTGCGCACGGCGAGACGACCGATCTCGGCGGCCTGCCGCGGCTCGAAGTCCCAGCCGGTGGGACAGGGAGCGAGCGCGAGGATGAGGCGCGGACCCTCGAGCGACGCCGCCTTCTCGATCTTGCGCGCGAGGTCGAGCGGCTCGGTGCCGATCACCGTCGCGGCGTAGGCCGGCCTGTTGGCCACCCAGATGCCGAAGAGATCCTTCTTGAAGCCCGCGTGACCCACCGGACTGGTGGCGGTGGCGGTGTGCGCGCCATGGGGCGTGGCCGGCGAAGTCTGCTGCCCGGTGTTGCCGTAGCCCTCGTTGTCGTAGCAGACGTAGAGGAAGTCGAGGTTGCGGTCGATGGCGCCCGACGTCGCGGACAGGCCCATGCCGTAGGCCGCGCCATCTCCCGTGAGCGTCGCGACGCGGAGGTCCTCCTCGGCAGGCAGGCTCCCCTTCTCCCGCAGGATGTCGAGGGCGTCGCGCACGCCCTGGGCGCCCGCCGGCGCCGAGGCCATGGCCGTGTACAGCCACGAGCCGCGAAACGGCGTGAACGGATAGACGGAGAGCAGGGTCATGCAGCCGGCGGCGTTCACGAACACGGTCTTCTCGCCTAGCACGTCGTAGATCTGGTGCAGCGCCTGCAGCCCGCCGCAGCCGGCGCACATGGCCGTGCCGGCCCCCAGCAGGTGCGTCGAAGGCAGGTCGGGCATGCGCCGGTAGATGGTCTCGCTCACGCTGCACCTCCTTCCGCGCCGGGCGCGGTCTCGTGGCGCTCGGCCAGCGCGATCCCCTGCAGCTTGCGCAGCGCGCGCAGCTCGCTCTCCGTGTAGAGCAGGCGCGGCTCCGGGGCCTGGCCCGTCGTCGCGGCCTCGCGCGTCACGCTCGCCATTTGGAAGAACTCCGCCGGCGCGATGTCGCGTCCGCCGAGCCCGCCGACGAAGCTCGCGAGGACCGGCGGGTCGGGCACGCCGTAGAGCGCGCTGGCCAGCTCGGTGTGCAGGACGCCGCCCTTGCCCATCGAGAGGTTCTGGTCGACCACCGCCACGCCGTGCACGCCGGCCAGGGCCTCGCGCAGCGCGGCGGCAGGCCACGGACGCACCAGGCGTGGCCGCACCAGGCCCACGCGCATCCCCGACTCCCGCAGGCGATCCACCGCATCGACGGCCTTGGTCGCGTAGGAGCCCATCATCACGAAGGCGATCTCGGCATCGTCCATGCGATGGGTCTCGACGGCGGCGTGGCGACGGCCCGTGGCACGCTCGAAGTCGGCGGCCACCTCGTCGAACGCGGCGATCGCCTGCTCGGCCGCGCGGTGGATCTCGTAGCGGAAGTAGGAGTAGGGACCTCCGCCTAGCACGGCGACGGCCTGGCTCACCGGGGCGCTGGCGCGGAAGCGGATGCTCTCGGGATCGAAGGGCGGCAGGAAGCTTCGCGCGACCTCCGGCTCGGGCAGCTCGACCGGCTCCCGCGTGAACGAGAGCGTGAAGCCGTCGAGGTTGACCAGGGCGGGCAGCCGGACGCGGGGATGCTCGGACAGGCGGTAGGCCAGCAGCACGCTGTCGAGGACCTCCTGGCAGGTGGCGCAGTGGAGCTGCAGGAAGCCGCTGTCGCGCGCGGCGAGCACGTCGTTGTGGTCGGCCTCGAGCGTGATCGGCGCCGCCAGACCCCGCGAGACGTTCACCAGCACGAAGGGCGCGCGCCAGCCGGCCACGGTGTAGAGCATCTCCATCGCATACAGGAGCCCCTGGCTCGAGGTGGCCGTGAAGACGCGAACCCCGGTGGCCGCCGCCGCACCGGCCGCGGTGACCATGGAGTGCTCGGACTCGAGCGTCACCATGCGTGCCGGCATCTCGCCGCCGTCGATCCAGGCGCCGAGCTGCTCGATGATCTCGGTCTGGGGCGTGATCGGGAACGCCGGGACGTAGTCCACGTCGGCGAGCCGCGCGCCCCAGGCCGCGGCGCCGTTGCCGGTGAGTAGCTTGCGGGTCACGGGCTCTGCTCCTCCTCGCGCGCCTGCGCCTCGGAAATGCTGCCGATCGCGTCGCGCGGACACACCGCGGCGCAGACCATGCAGCCCTTGCAGTGCTCGTAGTCGATCACCGGGGCACCTTCGGCGTCGACGGAGATGGCGGAGTCGGGACACAGGCTGCCGCACAGCCAGGTGCAGCGACTGCAGCGGTCGAGATCGATCACCGGCCGGATCGTGCGCCACAGGCCCGTGCGCACCTGCACGCTCGTCAAGCCCCCGTGGATGTCGGGCGCCGAGACGTCGGCCGGCTCGAAGGGCACGTCGATCCAGCCGGCATCGGCGACCGGCGCCGCGGGCGCGGTCGCCTCGACCACGCAGCCGGCGTGCGCCTCCATCGCGTCGTAGGCTTCGACGGCCTGGACGAGGTTGGCCGCCAGCACGTCCGGCGCCATGGCGGCGAGCTCTTGCCGGATCGCGCTCTCGAGAGCCTCGCGCGAGATGACGCCGACGAGACGCGCGGCGGCGCCGGCGCACAGCGCGCCGACGAAATGCAGCTTCTCCTGCTCCTCGATGTGGAAGGGCAGGCACAGGACGGGGCGATCGAGCTGCAGACGTTGCCGCCACGTCTCGCCGTCGACGGCGCTGTGAATCAGGAGCCGCGTGCGCTCGGAGAAACCCGCCAGCACCGAGCCGCTCGCCACCTGGAGCAGCGTGTCGTCGGCCACGATCACCAAGTCGGGCTCCAGGATGGGCCCGCGCTCACGGATCGGTGTGCGCGCCGCGCGCACCGTGGCGAACATCGGTGCCCCGCGGCGCTCCGCGCCGTAGCGCGGCGCGTCCTGCACCTCGAAGCCCTCGGCAAAGAAGGCGCTTCCCAGGATGCGGCTGGCCGTCTTCATGCCCTGCCCGCCGCGGCCGTGGAACGTGATGCGATACATCGAGCGCCTCTCCCCCGCGCCTAGAAGATCGACCAGCGCCGGGTGGTCATCGCGCGCTTCACGCGCTGCACCGCGAGGTCGACGGCGGCCTGGCGCGGCGGACAGCCGCGCCGTTTCGCCAGCGAGAGCACCTCCTCGGTATTGCTGCGCACCTTCTCTTCGATCGCGGACACGGCCTGCGCTTCGCTGCCGCCGTGATACTCGACCGCCGCACAGATCACGCCGCCGGCGTTGGCGATGAAGTCGGGGACGTTGAGGACGCCGCGCTCGTGGAGCCGTTTCTCGGCGCCCGATGTCACGGAGATGTTCGCCCCCGAGACGACGAGCTTGGCGCGCAGGCGCTCGACGTTGTCCTCCCGGATGGCGTCGGGACGCGCCGCCGGAACCCAGATCTCACAGTCGACGTCGATCAGGGCGTCGCCGGCGAAGGGCTCACCGCCGGGGAACTCCCCGACCGCCTTGCCAGCGCGCTTGTGCTCGATCAGCTCGGCCACGTTCAGTCCGTCGGGGCGACGTGTCGCCCCGCGCGAATCGGACACGGCGACGATCCGGGCCTCCTTCTCCGAGAGCAGTCGCGCCGCGTGGATGCCGACGGCGCCGAATCCCTCGATGGCCACCCGCGCGCCCGCCAGCTCGAGATCGCAGGCGCGGGCGGCGATCTCGCTGGCGTGGGCGAGACCGATGCCGGTGGCTCCGATCTCGTCGAGCGGGATCCCGCCCACCTCGCGAGGCAGACCCACCGCGCGTCCGATCTCGTCCTTCACCCACGCCATGCACCGCTCGTCCGTCCCCATGTCGGGCCCGAAGATGTAGTCCTGGCAGTCGCCGAGCGCGCAGGCCATGGCGCGCACCAGGCGCTGCTTGCGCTCCTCGGGCATGTGCGGGTCGCCGTAGAGAACGGACTTGCCGCCGCCGTGGGGCAACCCCGCGGCGGCGTTCTTGAGCGTCATGGCCCGCGCCAGTCGGAAGCACTCCTCGGTGCTCACGTCGTCGGCCATGCGCAGCCCGCCGATCGAGGGCCCGCTGGCGACGTTGTCGACCACCAGGATCCCCCGCAGCGGGAGCTCGGGCTCGTAGACGTGGATGATGCGCGCGGGACCGAGCTCATCCGCGAAGCGAAACGCCTCTTCCATGGCCACCTCCTGCCGTCTGCAAAGCAAGCGGGATGCCCACGACGAGGCACCACGCCGTCCGCGACACCGTGCCGCGAACCTTTTCGCCCCAGCCTTGCGGCGACACGCCCCGGTCGCCGGATGCGGCCGCCACGCGCGAACGGCGCGTCCGGCTCGCGCTCAGAGCCGCGCCGCGGGCTCCTCGCGGAGCCGCACCGCCTGGCGCCGCCGCCCCCACGTTCCCGGCACCGGCTCGAACACGCCCGCACACGGAGCGTGGCACTTCCGGCAGCGGCCCTCGGCGTCGAGATTCCAGGCCACCAGCTCGTACCAGTCGCGTTCGATGAGGGAGGCGCCACAGGCGTGACACCAGGTAGTGTCGCCTTCGGGGTCGTGGACGTTGCCGGTGTAGACGTAACGGAGGCCGTGGGCCATCGCGATGCGGCGCGCGCGGGTGAGCGTGGCGGGCGGCGTGCGCGGCTTCTCCGTCATGCGGTAGTCGGGGTGGAACGCGCTGAAGTGCCAGGGCACGTCGGGGCCGAGGTGGTCGGCGAACCAGCGGGCCGCGGCCTCGAGCTCGGCCTCGCCGTCGTTCTCGCCGGGGATCAAGAGCGTCGTCACCTCGAGCCACACGTCGGTCTCCCGGGCGAGGTAGTCGAGCGTGTCGAGCACCGGCGCGAGCGCACCGGTGCACACCTTCCGGTAGAAGTCCTCGCTGAACGCCTTGAGATCGACGTTCACCGCGTCCATCGCCGCGAACAGCTCGCGGCGCGGAGCGTCGCACACGTAGCCCGCCGTGACGGCCACGTTCTTCACGCCCTCGGCGCGACAGGCCGCCGCCGTATCGACGGCGTACTCGAGGAAGACGACCGGATCGTTGTAGGTGTAGGCGACGCTGCGGCAGCCCAGCGACCGGGCCACGCGGGCGATGCGCTCCGGCGGCGCGGCGTCGGCCAGGGTATCGGTCTCGCGGCTCTTGCTGATGTCCCAGTTCTGGCAGAAGCGGCAGGTGAGGTTGCAGCCGGCGGTGCCGAAGGAGAGCACCGGCGTGCCGGGCAGGAAGTGGTTGAGCGGCTTCTTCTCGATCGGATCGATGCAGTAGCCGCTCGAGCGCCCCCAGGTGGTGAGCACGAGCCCGTCACCCTCGCGCGCGCGCACGAAGCAGAGCCCGCGCTGGCCGTCGTGGAGGCGACAGCGGCGCGGACACACCTCGCACTCGATGCGCCCGTCGGGAAGACGCGTCCAGTAGCGGGCCGGCACGACGCCGGCGTCTCGCGTGCTCGTCATTTCGAAAACATGGAACCGGAACGCGCAAAGTCAAACGGGCCTTGACCGCACGGGCCGGGGATCGATGTTTTCAGGATGCGCGTACGTCCCGCTGCCGTCGCGGGCTTCTTCTACCCGGAGGAGCCCGACGCTCTCGCCCGCGAGGTGTCGGTGCACCTGGCCAGGGGACGCGGCGAGCAGCCCGGCGGCGAAGGCGCTCCTCCGAAGGCCGTCATCGCACCCCACGCCGGCTACCGCTACTCCGGGCCCACCGCCGGCCACGCCTACGCGGCGCTCGCACCACTCGCGGGCGTCGTCTCGCGCGTGGTGCTGCTCGGGCCTGCACACCGCGTCTTCGTGCGCGGCCTCGCCGGCTCGAGCGCCGACGCCTTCGCCACGCCGCTCGGCGACGTCCCGCTCGATCGCGCTGCCCTCGAGACGGTGCTGGCGCTGCCCCAGGTGACGATCGACGACCGCGCCCACGCCGAGGAGCACAGCATCGAGGTGCAGCTGCCGTTCCTGCAGCGCGTGCTCGGCGAGTTCTCGCTGGTG
>JAHEJV010000492.1 GCA_024638705.1 Deltaproteobacteria bacterium
GGCGATCGACTGGATGACCGCGCAGTGGGTGTTCGTGCCGTCGACGAGGATGATGCCGGCGTTCGCAGCGAAGTCGTCGTTGCCGTCGCCGTCGATGTCGAGCGTGGCGGTATCGAGTTGCACCAGGCCATCGCCCGCCGAAACCGCCACGGTCACCGAAGCACCGGCGAAGCGTTCGGTGGCGAGATCGACCTGCGTCTCGTCGAAGAGACTCGCGTCGCTCACGCAGAGCAGATCGGATGCGGCGTTGCCGCCATCGACCGCGGAGATCGCGGCTCGCTCCGGAACCATGTATCCGGCCATCCGCACGTCGTTGAACACGAGGTCCGCCGACAGGCGCGCGTCGTCCTGGGTCTCGAGCATCGCCTTCTGGCCCTGATAGGTCTGGAGCTGGCTCGAGAAGATCGTGAGGATCTGGGCGGTGATGATGCCGAGGATCGCCACCACGACCAGGAGCTCGATCAAGCTGAATCCGGCTTGTCGCCGTTCGCGCCGCTGCATCACGGACCCGCCTTGAAGCTCTGGATCGAGGCGGTCTGGTTGTTGCCGAGCGGGTTCACCCACTGGACGTCGACGGTCATCGTCAACACGCCGGCCTCCGGCGTGTCGACAGCGACGGTGGTCGTGCGCCAGAACTGCATCGGGACGCCGTCCTGGGTGTCCGGGTCGAGCGGATTCCCCGGGTCGGCGGTGCTCGGCGCGAGCGCCTGGACGTCGGCCGGCGTCATCGCGAGCAGCGTCTCCATCTGCTGCTCGGCGAGCTTCATCGCGAGCGTGTGATCGCGCGAGTTCGTCGAGAAGCGCATCGAGACGAGCTGGCTCGCCATCATCGCGAGGATCCCGAAGGAGAGGATCGACAGCGCGATCATCAACTCGATCAGCGAGAAGCCACCGCGTCGCTTCTCCCCATCGTGTCGTGCGCGTGCCGCGCCGGTGCGTCGGATCATTGCGTCCACGCTCCTGCCCCGGACGGGTTCCACGAATGGGTGCGGTTGGCGCCGAGCGGCGTCACGATCACCGCGACGTCGCGCACGGCGTTGGTCAGGTAGATGCCGCCGCCGCCGGTGCCGGCGGCGCCGGTCGAGCAATCGCTCGAGAACGCCAACGGGATGCCTTCGGGCCGGAACATCACCCAGGTGGCCGGGTTGCCACCGGCATCCTCGAAGGTCGCGGCGCCGAGCGCGCCCGGGCCCGCGTCGGTGGGCACCTTCGCCGTCGCGACCGACACGCCGAAGCTGATGCCGTCGTCGAGACTGAACGTTTCGAGCGGCTCGCCCGGATCGATCGTGCAGTTCTGTCCTGCGGTGCCGGCCTGGCCGTCGTCTAGGACGACGGCATCGGTGGCGAGCGCGTTCCCGCTTGCGTCGGTCTGCACGAAGACGAGGTGCACGTTGCCGGTGCGGATCGCCTCGCCGCGCGCGTAGGAGAACGCGGACGCGATCGTGCGCACCGAGGAGCCCAGACGTTGGTTGTCCGACCATCCCGACAACGAAGACGCCGCGAGCGCCACGATGATGCCGACGATCGCGAGGATCACGACCAGCTCGATCAACGTGAATCCGCCGACGGCGCGTCGCGAGGCGCGCTCGGAGGTCGAGCGTTTCGGGAGGGTGGGGATGGACAGCATCGTGGGCGTTCCGATCAACGTCGTCGCGCGGGCGGCGGCGCCGCCTCGGCCTCGCCGACCGTCACCTGGATCGTCTGACGGCTGCGTCCCCCCTGCAGGTCGTCGACGAGGACGACGATCGTGTGCGTACCGACCTGGTCCGGCGTCGGGCTCCAATCGACCGCGCCGGTCCGGGCGTTCACCGTCATCCCGTCGGGCGCATCCTCGAGGCCGTACTGCAACGAGGGATCGCCATCCGGGTCTTCGGCGTGGATCTGGTAGAAGGCGCCCGTGTCGGTCGCCGGACCGCCGGGCTTCGAGAGGATGCGCGGCGCGGCGTTGGCGACGCGGATCTCCGGCAGCTCGTAGGGCTCGCTGGTGTCGCGGCCGTCGGTCGCAGTCACCGAAACGGAGACGCGGTCGCCCCGGCGCAGGCCCTTCGTCGCGAGCGCGGACCCGGTCTCGTCGACCTCGCGGCCGTTCACCTTCCACGTGTAGACGAAGTCGACCGGATCACCGTCGGGGTCGGAGGCTTCGGGACGCACGACGATCGGCTGATCTCCCGCCACGACCGTCTCGGGCTCCATCCGCACGACCCCGATCTCGGGGACGGCGTTGAACACCTCACTCCGCGCGAGCCACGGTTCGCTGCGGTCCTTGCCGTCGGTCGCGACGATCTCGACCTCGAGGTCGGCGCCCTTCTCGACGTCGCGCAGCAGCAAGCGATCGGTGGTGGCCCCATCGACGTCGATGCCGTTGACGCGCCAGGTGTACTGGAACCAGACGCTGTCGCCGTCCGGATCCTCGGTCTCCGCGATCACGCGCACCGAGCTCCCGGGCGTGGGACGCGACGGGTCGAAGCGCACCGTCACGATCTCGGGCGCCCCGTTGTCACCGCGCTCCTGGGGTGCGACGAACTCGCGCCCGACCGGCTTCGCAACCGGCGCCTCTGCGATCGACGTCTCCTCGGCGGCCGTCTCCGGGGCCATCTGACCGGTTTCGGCGCGCTCCGCGTCGCCGCCGCCACATGCCAGTGTCAGCGCCAACGCAGAGAATGCGAAACCGTCCGCGAGCCGTGCGCGCAGGGATAC
>JAHEJV010000165.1 GCA_024638705.1 Deltaproteobacteria bacterium
TTGATGGCGAGGAACTCGGGCTTGAACTGGTCGCCCTGGCCGATGCTGCACGGGACGATCCGGTAGGGCAGGCCGGATTCTTCGAGGAGGATCGTGACCTTCTTGCCGTTCGGCGTCGGCCAGTAGTGGAGGTCGATCATGGGGGCTCCGTCGGGCGAATCGAGGAAGGGGGATGGCGCCGGTCAGCATACCCCCCGACGCCGTCTCCGTGGGAGCGCCGTCGGTCAAGCTCCGGGCGCCGTCGGCCGATCCAGAGGAGGAGAGCCCGAGGGGGAACCGTGCGGACGGCGATCGACGACCTGCGAGACCACGCGAAACGTCGCGACGTCGTGTGCCTCGAGCTCGTCGCCTGCCTCGCGGCCGCCGCGGCGCTCTGGCGCATCGCGGGCCGCATCGAGATGGCGCTCCCCGAGGCCCAGACCATCTTCCTCACGATCGCGATGGCCTTCGGCTTCGCCTTCGCGCGCTTCCTCTCCGAGGGGATCGCGGTGCTCGCCTACCGCTGTCCGCGCTGCGACGGACGCTTCCACGCGAGCGCAAAGCCTCCCGCGCTCCGCCTGCGGTCGTGCACGCACTGCGGTCTCAGGGCGTCCGACGCGGCGTCCCGCGACGCCTCCGACGGCGCCGAAGCGCCGCCGCGCGGCTGAACGCTCCCCTCGGATTCAGCGCCTCCCGATCGGGCCTGCTAAAGTCCCGAGCCAACCCAGGGGGCCTCATGAGACTTCGAAGACGATTCGTGTCTGCCATCGCCGTGGCGGCTTCGTTCGCGCTTTCGGCCACCGCCGAAGAAGCCGAAAAGGAGAACGCCGTGATTGCCGCAGGCAGCCAGGTCTCGATCGAATACACCCTCACCCTGAACGACGGCGAAGTCGCCGACACCAACGTCGGCGGCCAGCCGCTCAAGTACGAACAGGGCTCCGGTCAGATCCTGCCCGCGCTCGAGAACGAGCTGCTCGGGATGGCCGTGGGAGCCGAGAAGAAGGTCGAACTGACCGCCGCGCAGGGCTACGGCCCGGTGAACGACGAGCTCTACGACACCGTCGAGGCGAGCCAGATTCCCGAGGACGCACGCACCGTCGGCGCGATGCTCGTCGCGCAGGCGCCCAACGGCCAGCAGCGCCCCGTCCGTGTCCACGAGGTGAAGGGCGACGAGATCGTGCTCGATCTCAACCACCCGCTCGCCGGACAGGCGCTGCACTTCGCCGTCAAGATCATCGCCATCGATTAGTCGGCGCGACGCGCCGGCGCGTCGGAGGCACCGTGGCGAAGGTCGCGATTCGCGAGGCCGATTGGATCGAGCCCGAATCCGGCGAGGTCGCTCCCGCCACCATGCTCGTCGAGGACGGTCGCATCGCGGCGCGTCTCGACGTGGGCGAGCGCGTCTCCGCAGACTGGGAGCCGATCGCGCGGCCCGGCCTGTCCATCGCGCCGGGCTTCGTCGATCTCCACTTCCACGGCGAGCTGGTCGCGACGCCGCCGGAGCGCTTCGCGGAGGCCCTGGCGAACGACGCGGAGCGGATGTTGCGCGAAGGCGCGACGGCGTTCCTCGCGACGAGCGTCTGCTGGCCGCAGTCGGAGCTCGGCGACGCGGTGGACGCGCTCGCACGCGCTGCCGACGCGTGCGCCACGGGCGCCTCATGTCTCGGCCTGCACCTCGAAGGCCCCTGGATCAGCGCCGACGCGCCCGGCGCGATGGCGCCCGACGCGATCCGACCCTTCGCCGCGTCGCGCGATCTCGAAACGCTCGCGCGCGCCGGCGAGCGCCTGCGCATGGTGACGCTGGCGCCGGAGGTCGCCGGCGCCGACGCGCTCCTCGATGCGCTGGCCGACCGCGGCGTCGTCGCGGCGCTCGGCCATACGCGCGCCACGACCGAGGTGATCGACGCCGCGGTGGCCCGCGGACTGCGCCACGTCACCCACCTGTGGAACGCGATGGGTCCGCTGCATCACCGCGAGCCCGGGGTCCCCGGCGCCGTGCTCGCCGACGATCGCCTCACCGCCGACCTCATCTGCGACGGCCACCACGTCCACCCGAGCGTCGTGCGCACGACGGCGCGAGCGCTCGGTGAGCGGTTGCTGTTGATCACCGACCGCGTCGCGCTTCCCGAGCGGGGCGCCGTGGCTTCGGCGCTCGGCGAGGCCGCGCGCGAGGGCGAAGAAGGCCCGTGGCGTCGGGCCGACGGCACCCTCGTCGGCAGCGCGCTCGGTCTCGACGGCGCGGTGCGCAACCTGCGTCGCTTTGCGGATGTCGATCTCGCCGAGGCCGTCGCCGCGTGCACGCTGCGGCCGGCCACCTTGTTAGGGGTCGAGAACGAGCGCGGTACGCTGCGCGTGGGCGCGCGTGCAGACTTCGCCTGCCTCGACGAGACAGGCGGTGTGGCAGAAACCTGGGTCGCCGGCGCTCCGGTCTGGCGAGCCGATGGAAACGAAGGAGCCTCGCGATGACGATTCCCTTCCTCTGCCTGTTGATCGCGGTCGTGATCCCGTACGTCCTCTCCGCGCTGGTCGGGCGCTACCGCGCCGAGCAGTTCGGCGCGATCGACATGCGGCACCCGCGCGCGCAGCAGCGCGCGCTCGAAGGGAAGGGCGCCCGCGCCCAGGCTGCCCAGGACAACGCGCGCGAGATCCTGCCGGTGTTCGCGTCGGGGGTGTTCGTCTCGCACCTTTCGGGCGGCGATCCGCGCCCGGCCGCGGCGCTCTCGATCGTCTTCGTCGCGACGCGCATCCTGCACCCCGTGCTCTACATCGGCGACCAGCCGACGGCGCGTGCGGGTGTCTTCCTCGTCGGGCTCGGGTGCTGTATCGCGCTCTTCCTCGTGTGAGCCCATCGTCCGCGCCCGTTCTCTCGGGATGGAGAACCTCTCGCCCGCTCAGAGGAGTTTGCGCAACCGGGCGAAACCCTCGCGGATCTCCTTCATCAGCTCCTCCGCGGCATCGCCGACTTCCGAGGCGGTGAGCTTGAGGCCGGCTTTCGCGTCGTCGACCATCTCGCCGGCGGTGCTCTTCACCTCATCGGCGGTATCGCTCGAAGCGTGGGCCAGCTGCTTCAGCTTGGATTCGATCTCGCCCCACTTCCCGTCGAGTTCCTGCCAGGCGTCACGGGCTTCCATCTTTCCGAGATCGAGCTTCACGCGAAGTTCGTCGCGGTGTGTCTTGAGCTTCTCGAATTCCTCTTCCAGGCGTTTCCGGAGTTCGGACATGGGATTCTCCTCTATGCGTCGACCCGGTGTCGGGACGTCGGTGCTGCGAGTCTCAGCCAGTGAACTCGCCCTGTCCATGGTGAGGGCGAGACGCCTGGCTTTCCGACTCGCCAGGAGCGGCCCAGAGGCAGGTTTGCGGCGCGTCCCAGTGTGAGGCCCGAGCCGCGCCCGCGCAGTGGCGCCGCGCAAATCTGGCGTCGAAACGTCTAGGCGCTCTGCGGACCGCGGATCACCCGTCCCGGCAGCGCGCCGGTGTGCTCGCCGTCGCGCATCGTGACGACGCCGGAGACGAGCGTCGCCTCGTAGCCGCGCGCGCGCTGGATCAGGCGGCGCGCGCCGGCGGGCAGGTCGTGCACCAGCTCCGGGAGTGCCAGCTGGAGGTGGTCCCAGTCGACGACGTTGAGGTCGGCCTTCTTTCCCGGCGCCACGACGCCGCGGTCGTTCAGACCGTAGAGCGTTGCGGTGTCGCGCGTCATCTTGCGCACGACCCACTCGACGGGGAGCTTCGGGCCGCGCGTGCGGTCGCGCGCCCAGTGGGTGAGCATGAACGTGGTCATGCTCGCGTCGCAGATCGCGCCGCAGTGGGCGCCGCCGTCGCCGAGGCCGAAGGCGCTGGTCGGGTGCTCGAGCATCTCGCGCAGCGCTTCGAGATCGCCGTCGGAGTAGGACAGGATCGCGAGCATCATCAGCTGGCGGCCGTCGAGCTCGAGCATGCGGTCGTAGAGCACCTCGAAGGGGTCGCGACCGAGCCGCTTCGCCTCGGCGGCGAGGCTCATGTCGGGCGACGGCTCGTAGTTGGGCGGGTCGCCGAGGGGGAAGATCTTCTCCATCCCGCCCTCGATCAGCCCGATCACGACGTTCATGCGCGGGTCCATGTCCGCCGCCGACTTCTCGGACAGGATGCGCTTGCGGATCTCCGGGTCGCGCAGCTTCGCGACGCGTTCGTCGAGCGGCAGGTCTTCGAGCGCCTGATAGGTGGGCTTGAAGCTGAACGGGTGGAAGGTCTGGTGTCCGATCAGCAGCATCGTCGGTCGCGAGCCGACCTGCGGCGCGAGGAAGGAGCCGTCAACGTTTGCGCGGCCGCACTCGGCGAGGATCTCGCGGAACTGGTCCTTCGCCACGTCGTGCTGCGAGAGTGCGAAGCTGACGGGCCGGCCGATCTCGGCGGAGAGCTTGCGCATCCACGCCACTTCCTTCGCCGGCGCGGCGAGGTCTTCGCCCATCACGCCGGCGGGGGCGAGCTCGAAGAGTCCGCGGCCGAGCTCGCGCAGCACGCGGCCGATGCCGAAGAGCTCGTCCTCGGCGGCGTAGGTGCCGGGCACCGGCTCGCCGTCGACGGCGCGGTGCACCAGCGTGCGCGACGTCGAGAAGCCGAGCGCGCCGGCCTCGATGCCCTCGCGCACGATCGCGGCCATCTGCGCGATGTCCTCGGGCGTCGCGGGCTCGTTCTTCGCCCCGCGCTCGCCCATCACGTAGGCGCGCACGGCGCCGTGGGGCACCTGGGTGCCGAGGTCGACGGCGTGGGGCGTGCGCTCGAGGGCGTCGAGGTATTCGGGGAAGCTCTCCCAGCCCCAGGACATGCCCGCGGAGAGCGCGGTGCCGGGGATGTCTTCGACGCCTTCCATCAGGCCGATCAGGAAGTCCTCGTCGCCGGGCCGCACCGGCGCGAAGCCGACGCCGCAGTTGCCCATCACCAGCGTCGTCACGCCGTGCCAGCACGATGGCGTCAGCAGCGAGTCCCAGGTGGCCTGGCCGTCGTAGTGGGTGTGGATGTCGACGAGCCCCGGGAGGACGTGCTTGCCGCGGGCGTCGATCGTCTCGCGGGCCGGGCCGAGGTCTTTTCCCACGCCGGTGATGCGATCGCCGGTGACGGCGACGTCCGCTTCGCGAGGCGCTTCTCCCGTGCCGTCGACGAGGGTGCCACCTTCGAGGATGAGGTCGTGCATGGCGTTCTCCTGGAATGGTCGCTTCGGCTCGTGCTAGGCGAGCCGGATCTCGATCGTTCCGTCGCGTTCCTCGACGGGGTAGGTGGTGACGGGGCGCCGGATCGGGTGGCCCTGCGGACTGCCATCGCGCACGTCGAGCTTCCCGCCGTGCACCGGGCATTCGAGCAGGCATCCCTGCAGTGCGGCCGCGTCGAGCCGCACCGCGGCGTGCGGGCACTGGTTCTCGATCGCGTAGTAGGCGCCGTCCGCGTGGCAGACGAGGAGCTTCACACCGCCCTCTTCGTAGGCGCGGGTCTGTCCCGGCGCGAGGTCGGAGACGTCGAGCTTCACGACGTGGCTCACGCGTCGCTTCCGAGGTAGTCCTCGAGCGTCTTGTGGAAGTGGCGGATGCGCACCTCCTGATCGCCGAGGTGGAGGTGCTCGAACGCCGCCGAGCGCATCCCCGCCTGGATGCGCGGCAGGTTGTAGAGATCCTCGTCGAGGAGGTCGCCGCCCTCGCAGGCGCCGGCGAGCGTGTCGCCGTCGGCGGTGCGGAAGTGCAGCTTCTCCGGGCGCGGGATGTCCTGGGCCGGCGCGCGCATCAGGCTGATGAAGTCGAAGTACATCTTGTTCGGGTCGTCCGGGTGCGGCCGGTGCGTGAACACCCAGGTGAAGAGCGAGTGGATGTTCAGCGTGACGTTCGGAAAGAGCGTGTAGTGGAAGTCGTCGCACATCTGGGCTTCGTTCATCTCGGAGAAGTCGCAGCCCATCACCGGACCCATCTTGCGCACCGCCTCGGCGAAGGCCGCGCGCGCCTCGGCCGGGCCGCCCTCGAACGACGCGGTGTCCACGCCGACGCGCTCGAGGAACATCTTCTTGATCCCCTCCGTCACCGTGCCCGCCCCGGGGTGCCGCGGGCTCGCCTGCACCTCGGGGAAGATCATCCGCGTGTGCTTGTCGTAGCAGTCGTAGACGGTGCGGACGTCGTCGCTGAACTCGAGCGTCCAGGTGTGGGTCGCGGCGAGGTGATAGGCCTCGTTGAAGGCGTCGACCGAGGTCTTCCAGTTGCACTCGATCTCGATCGTCGCGTCGAAGGCGACCTTCCACTCGTCGAAGTGATAGGGGTCGAGGTGGTCGGGGATGACGCCGAGGTAGTCGCGCAGCGGGGAGGCTCTTGCGTCGAGGTTGACGAAGACGAATCCCGCCCAGGTCTCGCAGCGCACGGGGCGCAGGTCGAGGCCAACGCAACCCTGGGGAAACGACTCGGGGTCGAGCGGCGCTTCGAGCTTGCCGTCGATGCCGTACCGCCAACCGTGGAAGAGGCAGGAGAAGCTCTCGGCGTGGCCGCGTCCGGGTTCGCGCAGGCGATTGCCCCGGTGCATGCAGACGTTGTATCGCGCGGCGAGGGAGCCGTCGGCCTGGCGGACGACGAGCACCGACTCGGGACCGATCTCGAAGGTGAAGTAGTCGCCCGGATTCGCCGCGTCCGACTCGCGTCCGGCCAGCAGCCAGGCGCGCGTCCACATGCGCTCCCATTCTCGCTGCGCAAACGCCGCGGACGTGTAGCGGCTCTTCGGGATGGGCGCGGTGCCGAGTTCCGGATCGGGCGCGCGCTCCATCGGCGTCGCGAGCGGGGTGGCGGCCATGACGTGGGCTCCGGGTGTCGAGGGGGACGGAGAGCGCCATTACTATACGCGAGCCCGTGGCTATGCTGCGCGACCGATGTGGAGACCGTTCCTCCAGTTCTGCCTGCTCGGCAGCCTGCTCTTCGCGTTCGATCGGCTCTGGTGGAGCGTGGAGCCGCCGCTCCCGGTCGTGATCGAAGCCGCCCGCGTGACGACGCTGCGCGACGACCTGACGCGGGCGCTGCGCCGTCCGCCCACCCGCGAAGAGCTCGAACGCGCGCTCGGACCGGAGGTGGACGACGAGCTGCTCTACCGCGAGGCGCTCGCGCGCGGCTACGCCGAGGACGATCCGGTCGTCTTCCGACGCCTCGTCCAGAACCTCCGCTTCGCCGACGCCGAGGGCGACGCCGACACGCGCGACGACGTCGCGATCTACCGCGAAGCGATCGCGATGGGGCTCCACGAGACCGACATCGTCGTGCGCCGACGCCTCGTGCAGCGCATGCGCCTCGATCTGGAGGCGTCCGGCGCGCAGCCTCGGCCCGACGCCGCCGCGCTGCGCGCCTACTACGAGGCGAACGCCGAGCGCTACCGCAGCCCGGCCCGCGCGCGCCTGCAGCAGATCTACTACGCGCGCGAGAACGAGAGCCGCGCGCGCGCCGACCTCGAGGCGCTGCGCCGGGACGGAGTGTTGCCGGAAGACGTCGGCGCGCGGGGCGATCCGTTCCTGCTCTCGTCCGAACAGCCGTCCCAGACCCACAAGGAGCTCTCCGACCGCTTCGGCGGTGAGCTCGCCGACGGCGTCTTCGCAGCCGAGCCGGGCGCCTGGTCGGGCCCGTTCGCTTCGGCCTATGGCCTCCATCTCGTGTGGGTGCACGAACGCGTGGCGGAGCGCGCCCTCGACTTCGAAGAGGTGCGCGAGCCGGTGCGTCACGCGGTGACCGCGGAGCGTCGTCGCGACGCCCTCGAGGCGGCGCTCGCCGAGCTGCGCGACGGCGTCGAGGTGGAGGTCGAATGGCCGGGCGACACCGCGGGATGACGGCGTCGCGCGGATCCCGGTGACCGCGCCCGTCCCCGCTCCGCGCGCCGTCGCGCGCGCGAGCGGCTGGGATCCCGCCTACGCCGCGGCTGGCGCGACGCCGGAGGCGTCCTTCGAGGCGTTCCGTGAGGTTCCCGTGACCTCGCGCCGGCCGAATCGCATCGCGTTGTCGGTCGCGAACCGCGACCCCGCCGTCCTCGTGCTCGCCGAGCCGCACGCGCCCGGCTGGCGCGCGTGGGACGCCGGCGTGGAGATTCCGTCCACCGCGCGAAAGCGGTCTTCCGCGCCGTCGTGCTGGCACCCGGCGAGCACGCGATCGCGTTCGTCTACACGCCGCGCGCCTGGGAGTGGGGCCGCGCGATCAGCGCCGCGACGTTCGCGCTGTGCACGGTCGCGCTCGTGTTCGTCGTCGGGCGACGCTGGCGCACCGAGGGAGCTGCACTAGCCTCGACGCGAGGAGGCTCTGCATGAGCGCACGCTCTTTCGCCACGGCGACCATCCTGTTCTCGTCGCTCTTCGTCGCCTGCCTCGGCCCGCGCGTCTACACCGATCACGATGCGTCCTTCGACTTCGCGAAGCTCGAGACCTACTTCTGGCTCGACCCGCCGCTGCGCGAGGCGCCGCGCGAGGAGGGCGCTCCGCCCGTCGACCCGTTCGTGCACAACACCCTGCTCGACAAGCGCGTCCGCGGCGCGGTGGAAGCGGCACTCGATGCCAGGGGCTATCGCAAGGCCGAGGGCGACGACGCCGATTTCGCGATCCGCTACGAGGTCGTGTCGCGAGAGATCGTGCGCAACTCGCCGGTCTACGTCGGCGGAGCGTACGGCTATCGCCACTACGGCGCCGGCGCGGTCTACTCGAACACCACCTCCTATCAGGAAGGCACCCTGATCCTCGACGTGATCGATCCCGCCTCCGAGAGCATCGCCTGGCGCGGCTGGTCGGCGTCGCGCACGCGCGACGGCCACATCGACTCGAACCTTGTGAGCCGCACCGTCGACGCGATCCTGGAGAAGTTCCCGCCCGGCGCGCCCGCTCCCGAAGCGGAGCCGGAGGCGAAGGCCGAGTAGCTAGAAGCTCTTGACGATCGTCTCCGACAGCGGCGTCGAGTGCATGTCCTCGACGTCGCCGAACTGCTGCGTGTCCTCCATCACCTTCGAGAGCACCTCCTTGCTGCCGTAGAGGCGACGCGGATCGGTGTAGTCCTCGAGGGTGCGGAAGCGCTCGCCGACGATCGCCCGGATCGGCGGCGAGCCCGGGGTGAGGGTGCGCGCGACGGCGTTGCGCACGTACTCCCAGCGCAGCGGGTGCAGGTCGAAGGAGAAGGGCGTGTGCACCTCGTGCCAGGCGCGGAAGAACTCCTCGTCGGTGAGGCGATCGGGCTTCGGGAACCAGGTGAAGTGGGTGACGCCCGGGCTGCGCGCGCCGTCGGGCCAGTCGCGATCGGTCGCGGCCTGCGGGATCGACTCGGTGACGAGATAGGCGTCGACGCGCGCGGCGTGCTCGCCCAGCGCTTCGAGGATCGGTGCGCGATCGTCGATGCAATCGAGCCACACGTCGAAGGACGCCGAGAAGCTCTTTCCCTCGCCCATCAGGAGCGGCGGCTTCGGGATCTCGCGCCCGAGGTCGGCCGTGCTCACCTTGAGGGCGCGCACGCCGTTCGTCGCGAGGGTCTTCTCGGCCACCGGGCCGAGCAGCGCGTCGCGATAGGCGTCGATGTCGCGGTCGTCGCGCTTCCAGGTGAGGAAGATGATTTTTTCCAAGACGGGGCCTCCTTCGGGCCGGCCATCTTACCGCCCCGCGCGCGTCGGCGCGGCGCTGCCCTCGAAGGGCGCCTTCGCCTCGGCGGAGCCGCGGACGAGCGACGCATGGCGCGTGGTGCGAGGGCGAGGTGACGCGCCGCGGATTTCGTGCACAATGCCCGGCATGAGCACCCTCGACGAAACCATCGCGACCGTGCGCGGCTGGATCGACGAAGCCTCCCGCGTCGTCGCGCTGACCGGCGCCGGCATCTCCACCGATTCCGGCATCCCGGACTTCCGCGGCCCCGAGGGCGTCTGGACGAAGAATCCGGAAGCCGAGAAGATGGCGACGATCACGCACTACATGGCCGACAAGGAGGTGCGCAAGCGCGCGTGGCGCGGACTCCAGGAGCGGACGATGGACCGCGAGCCCAACGCGGGACACCGGGCGCTGGTCGACCTCGAGCGGCG
>JAHEJV010000166.1 GCA_024638705.1 Deltaproteobacteria bacterium
CGTCGCGGTGGCGCCGCGTGGGAGGGCGCGTCGCTCGACGCGCACGCCCGACGGCAGCGCGTAGAGCGCGCGCACCGCCGCCTCGTCGAGCGCCCCGTCCGCGAGCAGCCGCGCCCCGACGCGACGCACGGCGGCGGACTCGCGGCGCAGCACACTCGGTCCGCCGCGCGCGTGTCCCTGCAACCCGAGCGCGTGTCCGATCTCGTGCGCAGCCACGCCGACCAGCTCCGCCGGACTCAGTGCGCGCGACCGCCCCCACGCGTCCCGCTCTTCGCGCCGCAGCCGGACCTCCGCCGCGACGAGGGTCGCGTCGAGCGCGGCTTCGCCGTCGAAAGGCGGCGCCACGCGACACAGCGCGGCCGTTCGCGCGGCCTCGGGACCTTCGTCGCGGAATACCAGACGGAGCGGCGCGTCCGCGTCGGTTGCGATGTGGAAGCGCAGCGGGGGCACGGCGTCCTCCCAGGCGCGTATGGCACGGCGCAGGAGCGCCGCCTCGTCGGTCGTGGCGTCGGAGGGGAGCGCGATGCGGATCGGCGCGCCCGTCGGCCAGCGACACAGGAACAGATGCAGGGTGTCGTCGGCGGGGAGCAGGTACGGCGTCGTGTCGCCGAGGCGGCCGATCGGGAGCCCGGCGAGCTCGGGTCGCGAACGCGCCCAGCTCTGGGCGTCCCACGCGGTCGCCGCGCAGCCGAGCGCGACGCCGGCCCAGGCGATGGCGATCGCCGCGCAACGTCGCGCACGCGCCGGCGGGTCGGGCTTCCGATCGCCGCCTTCGTGTCGTCGTCGCGCTCCCGGGCGTCGATGGTCCGCTGCGCGCTGCGCCACGGGCGGCGTCTCCTCGGCAAGAGTCGCCATCTTAGCCGGCCGGCTGACCGCAGCGCGCGCGCGAGGACGCGGAACGCACGCCTCGGCGAAGCCGCAGGCCGCGGGATATGATCGCCGGATGCCGGACCCCGACGCGGGCGCGTCTGCCAGCGCACGATCGAGCGGCGCGCACCACCGACTCGCGACGCGTCGCAAGCTCTTGCTCGCGCTCGCCCTGGCAGCGTCCTACCTGGTCGCCGAGTTGATCGGCGGCTGGTGGACCGGGTCGCTGGCCCTGCTCGCCGATGCGGGACACATGGCGTCGGACGTCGCCGCGCTCTCGCTCGCCCTCTTCGCGCTGTGGGTCGCGCAACGCCCAGCGGACGACCGCTGGACCTACGGCCGGTCGCGCGCCGAGATCCTCGCCGCCCTCGCCCAGGGCGTAGCCCTCGTCGCCGTCGCGGGGCTGATCGCGATCGAGGCGTTCGAGCGGATCGGCGCGCCGCAACCGGTGCTGGGCGGCGGCGTGCTCGCGATCGCCACCGGCGGGCTGCTCGTCAACCTCGCCGCGCTCGTGATCCTCGGCGACGGCCACCAGCACAGCCTGAACGTGCGCGGGGCCTGGCTGCACGTCCTCTCCGATGCGCTCGGCAGCGTCGGCGCGATGCTCGCCGGCTTCCTCGTCTGGCAGTTCGGGTGGCTCTGGGCCGACCCGGCCGCGTCGCTCGCGATCGCGACGCTGGTGCTCTTCTCCTCCTGGCACCTGATCCGCGAAGCGGTCGACGTGCTGATGGAGGCCGCCCCGCGCCACCTCGACGTCGACCGCGTGCGTCAGGACCTGGCATCCCTCGAAGATGTCCGCAGCGTGCACGACCTGCACGTGTGGACGCTCGGACAGGGAAGCGTCGCGCTCTCGTGTCACCTGGTCGTCGGCGCCCTCGAGCGCTCGGAGCAGCTGCTCACCGACGCCTACACCCTGCTCGGCAACCGCCACGGCATCGACCACGCCACCATCCAGGTCGAGCCCGAGAGCCTGGCCGACGCGTCGCCGCGCTCGGTGTGCGCGCTGGGCTGCGAACCCGCCGCCTGACCGCCCGCTTCCGGTTTGCGCCGCCGCCGCGGCGAGAAAGGCCATCCGTGCCGCTCTACGTCTTCCTCGGTCACGACGGTCCGAAGAGCGCCGAGCTGCGCCCCGTGCATCGTCCGGCGCACCTCGCCGGCCTCGAGCCCCTCGATCGCGACGGCCGCGTTCGCTTCGCCGGCCCGATGATCGGCGACGCGGGCGCTCCGGTCGGCAGCGTGATCGTCTTCGAGGCCGCCGACCTCGACGAGGCCCGCGCCATCGCCGCGCGCGACGCGTACGTCACCGAAGGCGTCTTCGAGCGCTACGACGTGCGCGAGACGAAGCAGGTGTTCCCGAAGGCCGACTGACCGGCGCGGGACACCCGACTACGCGCTCGCGGCGAGCGAGACCTCGACCGACTTGTAGGTCGGCGTCCGACTCCCTTCCGCGAAGCTGTCGACCGGGACCAGCGCGTTCGCCTCGGGGAAGTACGCCGCCGCGCATCCCCGCGGCAGGTCGTATTCCACCAGCCGGAATCCGCGCAGCGTGCGCGTCTCGCCCTCGTGGTGGCTCGTGACGTCGACGCGATCCCCGGCGCGCATGCCGACCTCTTCGAGATCGCGCGCCCCCAGCAGCAGGACGCGGCGATCGCCCGCGATGCCGCGGTAGCGATCGTCGTGGCCGTAGATCGTCGTGTTGAACTGATCGTGGCTGCGGATCGTGGTCAGCCGGAAGCGTCCGGGCGCCACCCCCGTCTCGGGCAGGGGATGGACGGTGAAACGCGCGCGCCCGTCGGGCGTCTCGAAACGCCGCTGGCGCGCGCCGCTGTGCAATACGAACCCGCCCGGCTTGCGCACGCGCGCCTCGTAGTCGTCGAAGCCGGGAACGACCCGGGAGATCGCGTCGCGGATCCGGGCGTAGTCCGACGCGAAGAGCGACCAGGGCGCCGCAGGTCCGTCCCCGCCGAGCACGGCCTCGGCGAGCCCGGCGACGATCGCGACCTCGCTGCGCAGCGATCCGGCGGCGGGATCGAGGCGACCCTCCGAGCGGTGCACGACGCTCATCGAGTTCTCGACCGTGACGAACTGGGGACCGGAGGCCTGCACGTCCCGCTCGGTGCGTCCGAGGCACGGCAGGATCCAGGCCTCGCGCCCGCAACACAGGTGCGAGCGGTTCAGCTTCGTGGAGATCTGCACGGTCAGATCGCAACGCGCGAGCGCCTGCGCCGTGACCTCGCTGTCCGGCGACGCGACCGCGAAGTTGCCGCCGAGTCCGACGAAGGCCTTCGCGTGGCCGTCACGCATCGCACAGATCGCACCGACCGCATCGAGCCCGGCGTCGCGCGGCGCGGCGAACGCGAACTCGCGATCGAGGCGGTCGAGGAAGGCCGCCGCCGGCTTCTCGGTGATACCGACCGTGCGATCCCCCTGTACGTTCGAGTGGCCACGCACCGGGCACGGCCCCGCACCCGGCACGCCGATGTTTCCGCGCAGGAGGAGCAGGTTGACGATCTCCTGCACGTTGGCGACGCCGTTGCGGTGCTGGGTGATGCCCATCGCCCAGCACGCGATGACGCGGTCGGCCGCGACGTACTCCGCCGCGGCGGCGCGCATCACGCCGCGATCGACGCCACTCGCGGTCTCGAGCCCCTCCCAGCCCTGCTCCGCGACGTGCGCGCGCCAGGCCTCGAAACCGGTGGTGCGTCCGGCGAGGAAGGCGTGGTCGAGCACGCGGCCCGGACGCCGCGCCTCCGCCTCGAGCACCGCCTTCGCGATGCCCTGCAGCAGCGCGACGTCGCCGCCGACCCGCACCTGGAGGTAGAGGTCGGCGATCTCCGTGCCCCGCCCGAGCCACGACAGCGGCTCCTGGGGATGCGCGAAGCGCACCAGACCGCGCTCGCGCAGCGGGTTGATGGCGACGATGCGCGCGCCGCGCCGTTTCGCCGCCTGGAGCGCGCTGAGCATGCGCGGATGATTCGTCCCCGGGTTCTGGCCGATCACGAAGATCGCGTCGGCGATCTCGAAGTCTTCGAGCGAGACCGTCCCCTTGCCGACGCCGATCACTTCGCCGAGCCCGACGCCGCTCGACTCGTGGCACAGGTTCGAACAGTCGGGAAGATTGTTCGTGCCGAAGCCGCGGGCGAAGAGCTGGTAGAGGAAGGCCGCTTCGTTGCTCGTCCGGCCCGAGGTGTAGAAGAGCGCTTCGTCGGGCGAATCCAGCGCGCGCAGTCCGCGCGCGATGCCCGCGAAGGCCTCGTCCCAGGAGACGGGCTCGTAGTGATCGGATCCCGGCGCGCGACGCATGGGCTCGGTGAGACGCCCCTGCTGCTCGAGCCAGTAGTCGCTCTGCTCGCGCAGTGCGGAAATCGACCAATCGGCGAAGAAGTCGGCGGTCACGCGTTTCGGCGTGGCTTCGTGCGCCACCGCCTTCGCCCCGTTCTCGCAGAACTCGGTGGCCGCGCGCACGTCCGGGTCGGGCCACGCGCAGCCCGGGCAATCGAAGCCGCGCGTCTGGTTCACCGTGGAGAGAACCTCGAGACTGCGCACGACCCCGAGGTCGCGCGCCGACCGCACGAGCGTCGACGCGACCGCGCCGAGTCCGCCCGCCGCTGCGCGGTCCGCGGGATCGTCGCGACTCATCCGCCCTCTCCTTCCCGATCGAACACGCGCTCGGGATGCGCGTAGACGTTGAACGTCTCGCCGCGCAGGAACCCGATCAACCCGATGCCCGCGTCGCGCGCCAGCTCGACGGCGAGCGAGGACGGCGCCGACACGCCGGCGACGATCGGGATCCGCGCCGCGAGCGCCTTCTGGACGATCTCGAACGAGACGCGACCCGAAACCAGCAGCACGCACCCCGCCGCGGGCCAACGGCCTGCGCGCAAGCGTGCGCCGAGCACCTTGTCGACCGCGTTGTGACGACCGACGTCTTCGCGCGCGGCAAGCAGGTTTTCGTCGGCGTCGAAGAGCGCGGCGGCGTGCAGTCCGCCGGTGCGCGCGAAGCCGGGTTGCGCCGCGGCGAGCCGATCGGGGAGCGGCGGAAAGAACGTCGCCGGAAGACGCGTGGGATCGCGGATCGCCGGCGCCACAGCGAGCGCGTTCTCGATCGTGGCCTTGCCGCAGATGCCGCAGCTGCTGCTCGCGTAGAGGTTCCGGCGCAACGCCTCCCAGTCGACCTCCACGCTCTCGGCGAGGTGCACCTGGATCACGTTTTCCGCCGCGTCCGGGTCGCGCGCCCGCGAGCAGTGGCGCACCGCGACGACCTCCTCCGGCGACGCGATCACCCGCTCCGTGAGCAGGAATCCGAGCGCGAGCTCGGCGTCGTGGCCGGGCGTGCGCATCACGACCGCGAGCGAGGTGCCGCCGAGCTGGATCTCGAGGGGCTCCTCGCGGGCGACCCGGTCGTCGTCCCGGCGCGTCCCGCGCGCCCCGACGCGCAGGACCTCCGCCGCGGCGGAGCCCTCGTCGTCTCGCGGGTCCTCGTCTCGCGGGTCGGGAGCGAGGTCGGTCGGGTTCTCGAGGGCGGCTTCGCCGGGAGCACTCACGCGCGCAGGATAGCCGCGCCCGCGGCCGGCTCAGGACCGGGATCGCATCGGTCGATGAGAACGATTCGGCTCTCGGAGGACCCCATGCTCGTCGCCCCGCTCGACGACGACTCGCGCTCGCCGCGCTGGCCGTGGATCTCGGCCGTCCTCGCGGCGGTCTGGCTGGCCGTCTTCGCGGCAGGAGCGGACGGCGGCGGCGTCCCCGCAGCGGAGTTCGGACTGCGCCCGGACGCGATTGGACTGCCGGGAGCGCTCACCTTCTTCGCCCTGCACGCGAGCGAGATCCATCTCGGCGTCGGCCTCGCCCTCCTCGCCCTCGCCGGCCCGGTGCTGGAAGCGCGCTGGGGGCACGGGCTCTTCGCGGTCTTCCTCGCGCTCGCCATCAGCGGTGGCGCCGCGGCGACCCTCTTCACCACCGACGGATCCACCCGCCCGCTCGTCGGCGCTTCGGCGGCCCTGGCCGCGCTCGTGGCGGCGGCGGCGGTGCGATCGCGCCGGCGCGGGCTGACGCTCCGGATCGGCTTCGGCCGTCGCTTCTCCTTCGACCTCTGGCTGCCGGCCTTCACCCTGCCGATCGCCTGGATCGCCGGCAGCGTGATGGTGCGCGCGAGCGATGCGGGGGCCCCGGTCACCGCCGGGGTCGACGTCCCGGCCCAGCTCGCGCTCGCGGTGGCGGGCGGCGCACTCGCCGGGCTGATCGGCTGGAGCGGACTCGAAGAGCGCTGGCTGCGGCGCCGGGTGCGCGCCGCGCACGATCGGATGGTGGAAGCGCGGATCCGGCTCGCGCGCGGCGAGTGGGACGCGGGCCGACCGGACGTCGGCTACGGGATCCTCGAAGCGGCGCTCGAGACCTTCCCGGATCCGCGCGTCGTCTCCACGCTCGTCGAGGTCGCGACGGTGTGCGGACGGCGCGGCGACGCGCTCACACGCGGTGCCCGCGCGGTGAAGGAAGCCTGGCACGCCGGACACCGCGACCTCGCGAGCAGGCTCTGGACCCCGCTGGTCCGCATCGACCCCGATCTCCCCCTCGACATGCGCCTGCGACTCGCCCTCGCGCCGATGCTGAAGGCGGCCGGACTTCCGCGCGAAGCCGCGTTGACCCTGCGCGGCGAGCTCCGCGGCAGAAGCCAACCGGTCACGCCGGGCACCGCCCTGCGCATCGCCGACGCGGCGCGCAGCGTGCATCCGCCGACGGCGATCGAAGCGGCGCGCATCGCGCTCGCGAGCGACGGACTCGACGCCGCGAAACGGGCGCGTCTCGAAGCCTGGATCGACGCGGTCGAAGCCGACCCGCAGCAACTCGTCGCCGCGGACCTCGGTGCCGATCCGAAGAAGAAGCCCGCCGAGACCGCGCAAGAGGCCCACCGGGGACGGCGCCAGGACGACCCGGAACCGGTCGACCCCCGCGCGCTGGCGCTGCCCGAGGAGAGCGACGCCCTCGACCTGGACGAGCCCCGTCGCGGCGACCGGGTCGACGAGGTCGACGATCCCCACGCGGTCGCGCTCGACGCCGACGACCCGGAGTCGTCGACGCAGTAGTCGGCCGCTTCGCGTCGGCGCGCCGACCGGAGATCGCGATTCAGCCCGGCGGGTGCGCGGTGCGACCGACGGGAAGCCAGACCGTGGCCGCCGTGCCGCGCGGGTCGAGCCGATCGACCCGGATCGCGCCGCCGTGCTGCCGCGCGATGCCGAGCGCCGCCGACAGACCCAGCCCCGGTCGTTTCTTGCACAAGGAGAAGAACGGGTCGAAGACCTTCTCCAGCAGGTCGGGATCGATGCCTCGGCCGTCGTCTTCGACGGAGAGCGCGACGAAATCGCCCGGGTCGAGCCCGCCGCCGCCCGCTGCACGGCGCAACATCGCCTCGGTGACCTCGAGCTCGAAGGTGCGGACGCGGATCCGCCCGCGATTTCCCCGGCCGATCGCCTCCATGGCGTTGAGCACCAGGGCCACGAGCAACTGCCGCAGCTGCACCGGATCGACGCCGACCCCGGGAAGATCTTCGACCACGTCGAGGTCGAGCTCGGCCGGGGCGCCGACCAGCGGTTCGAGGAGCTCCGACGAGGCGAGCACGAAGGCGGAGAGGTCGGTGCGGCGTCCCGCGGCTCGCCCTGCCTCCGCATAACAACGCAGACGCTCACCGAGCGTCTCGCCTTCGAGCGCGGTGCGTCGGATCTTCGCGAGATGGGCGCGCACGACGGAGTCCAGCTCGCGCCCCGCGCCTTCGAAGCAGAGTTCGATCTCCGCGAGGATCGTTTCCAGCAAGCCGTCGTAGGCGCGACCCGTGCCCGCTGCGACGATCCACAGGCTCTCCATCTTCTGGGCTTCGGCGACCCGTTGGGTCAGCGCTTCGCGCCGCTCGCCGAGACGGTTGCGCTCGATTGCGTGTCGCAGCGCGCGGAGGAGAGCGCGCGGACTCGCGACTTCGCTCTTGACCAGATGATCCTGGGCGCCGAGTTCGAGTGCGCGAATCCCGAGCGCTTCGTCACACGTTCCGGTCAGCACGACCACGGGCGTCTGCGCGTCCGCTTCGCGCAATCGCGCAAGCGTCTCGAGCCCCTGGCTGTCGGGCAATCCGAGATCGAGTAGGACGACGTCGAGGTTCCGCTTGCCGAGCCGATCGATCGCCGGGGTGAGGGCGCCGACCCGCTCGAGGCGCCATTCCTCGGCTTCGGAAGCCGCGGCGCGGAGACGGTGCTGAACGATCCGGGCGTCGGGAAGGCTGTCTTCGACGAGGAGTACGCGGCGCACCATCCGGCTCCTCCCGGCGTTCGGCCGCCGGGGGGGAGCCTCACGCTCGTTCGGTTCCCTGAGCGTATCGAAGATACGTCGGATCCGGGGTCGGGGGATCACGGACACGACGCGGTTTCGCCCGCTCCGACGACGCGCAACGGCCCCCGAAGCGGTGCGATCAGCGCGCCGTCCCGGCCGGTCCACGCGAGGGGGACGGCGCGCCGGGCCGCGCGCGCCCGCACCGCGGGATGCGGCATGCCGAACCGGCTGCGGCACGGCGCTGAAGCGATCGCCCAGCGCGGTCCGACCGCCTCGAGGAACGCAGCCGAGTTCGAGCCGCCGCTGCCGTGGTGGGCGAGGAGCAGCAGGTCGGCGGCGAGCGCCGTCTCGGCGGCGACCAGGCGCGCCTCGGCAGCGACGTCGAGATCTCCCGGGAAGAGCACGCGCGCTCCCCGCACCACCGAAACGCGCACCACCAGCGAACGCGCGTTCCGGGAGCCCGCCATTCCACGCGGTGGCCAGAGCGGATCGACTTCGAGCTCGCCGATTCGTCGCCGCGGGCTGCCGCGGCCGACCTCCCGCGTCGCGACCCCGGCGCGTCGGGCCGCCTCCAGCACGGCTTCGAAGCCCGGGTCGGCCTTTCCACCCCAGGGCAGCCACAACTCGCGCGTCGGCACCGAGGCCAGAACGGCGGGCAGACCCCCGCGATGATCGAGGTCGGCGTGGGTCGCGATCACCAGATCGAGTCGCGCGACGCCGAGCGCGCGCAACGCCGGGACGACGCGTCGCGCACCGCTGTCCCAATCCGACCACGCGCCGCCCCCGTCGACGAGCATGGCGCCGCCGCGCGTCTGGACGAGGGACGCATCGCCCTGCCCGACGTCGAAGACGACCAGGCGCGGAACGTCCGGCGTCACCGGAGCCGCAGGAGCGATCGCGAGCAGGAAGGCGAGAATCCACGCGAACGCGACGCGCGTGCCCGTGCGCGCCGTGGTGAGCGCGAACAAAGCCAGCGCGCCGATGCCCGCACAGACCCACGCCGCCGGTGCGGGGCGCCGGAGCCCGGGAAGCCCGGACGCGGCCGCTTCGAAGACGTCCCCGGTTGCGTCGGCCAGACCCGACGCGACGGAAGCGATGGCTTCGCTGCCGGGAAGTCCGAGCGCGGCCGAGAACCCGGCCAGGAGTGCGGCCGGCAGGACGACCGCTCCCAGCCAGGGCAGCGCCACGAGATTCGCGAGCAAGGCCACGCTCGACACGCCGCCCCCGTGCCAGGCGAGCAGCGGCGCCGTCGCGACGATCGCCGTCGCACAGCGGCGCAGGCCGTCCTCGGCCCGTCCGCGCATCCCCGCCGTGGCCTCGTCTGCGATCTTCCGCGACGCGGGCCGGGCCCAGACGAACGCCGCGACGGCGCCGAACGAGAGCTGCGCTCCGGGCTCGAAGAGTGCGTGCGGCTCCCGCGCCAGGATCCACAGCGCCGCCGCACCCAACGCGGCGCCGCGCCGCTCCGGCCGGCGACGCGCGATCGCCAACCCGGCCGCCAGCAACAGGACTAGGGCGCGCTGCACCGGCACGCCCCACCCCGCCAGACCCGCATAACACAGGCCGACCACGAGGGCGGGGATCAGCGCCACGCGTCGCGTATCGGCGCGGGCCGCCAGTCGACCCCGGCGCGCGAGCGCGATGCCCGCGATGGCGAAACCCGCCGCGACCACCCACGCGAGATGCAATCCCGAAACGGCCAGTGCGTGCGCGAGACCGAGGCGCACGAACGCGTCCCGACGTTCGTCGGAGATTGCATCGCGGTCGCCGAGCGCGAGGCCGCGCAGCAATCCCGAACCCGTTCCCGCCTGCTCGAGGCG
>JAHEJV010000167.1 GCA_024638705.1 Deltaproteobacteria bacterium
CATCCGTCCCACGCGCGAGTAGCTCAGTTGGTAGAGCATCAGCTTCCCAAGCTGAGGGTCGCCGGTTCGAACCCGGTCTCGCGCTCCAGTTTCCCAAGCCCCTTCGCGGCGGGGCGTAGGAAGCGGCGGCGCCACCGGGCCGGCGACCTTGGACGCTCCGCCACCGGCAGGCGACCCGCAACGCGCGTCACCCGGACCCCGCGCGCGGCCACTCTTCGGGGATGGCCTTCGTTCCCTTCGACGCTCTCTGGCTCGCGGTCGCCGCGGTGCTGGTGGCGTCTGCGGGGAGCCTGGCGCGGCTGCGGGCACACCACACCGGCCTCTGGCTGGAGCTCGGCGGTCCCGGCATGCTGCCGCGCCAGGGAGTCTCGACCTGCGCCGCCCTGACCCGTTTCTACTGGTCGCGCCGCGTGGGGCGGCTCGGCGATCCGAGCCTCTCCCGCTGGGTCACCGCCCTGCGCGCCGGTCAGCTCGGCCTGGTGGCCGTGCAGCTGACGCTGCTCGTCCAGATCCTCGGCGTCTGACCGCCTGACCGATCCCCGCCCGAGTGGGCCTTCATCGTGATTCGGCCTGGCAGCGACCGCTCACACGAACAGGTCCGGGAAGTTGGCGGTCGACACGCCGTGCCCCGGCAGGATCGGGCCGAGGCTCGCGAGCGACACGCCCAGGTGTCGGTGGAGCACTTCGGCGAAGACGTCCCGGAAGTCGGTGGTCACGGCGAGGTCGCGGCCTTCGTAGAGGTCACCGGGGGCGAGACCGGGCCAGAGGTCGTCCTTCGTGACGACGCGGCCGCCGGCGACGGCACCACCGGCGGCGAACATCACGCTGCCGTGGCCGTGGTCGGTGCCGAGGCTGCCGTTCTGGGCCGCGGTGCGTCCGAACTCGGTCATGCCCAGCACACAGGTGCGCGCCCAGTCGCCCGTGCCTGTGAGGTCGTCGCGGAAGGCGGCAATCGCACCGGCGAGGCCCGGCGCCACGCCCGCGAACTCTTCGACCTCGCCCTCGTGGTGGTCCCAGCCGCCGCTGTCGACGGCGATGACGCGCACGCCGATGTCGGCGCGCACGAGCGCGGCCGCGTCCGCGAGCGCCGCGCCGATCGGTCCGGGCGGATAGACGACGGCGGTGTCGGTGGGCACCGCACCTAGCACGTCGAGGGCCTCGAAGGCAGTGGCGCCGGCCGCGGCGAGCTCGGGCATCGCGGTCGCGCCGTACATCGTCTCGAGGGTCGCGCGCTGGTCGGCGCTGCCCTGGAGCGCGAAGTCCGCCAGGTTCGGGATCGCGAGCGTCGCCTCGTCGCCCGACAGGGCGAGCACGCTGGCCGGGCCGAGCGAGACGCCGGTCCAGACATCCGGGGCGCCGAGGCTCGCGAGCGTGCGGTTGAGCCAACCCTCCCCCACGCCCGGGTCGCCGGGTGCGGCGCGCTCCATGTAGTCCTGCGCGTCGAAGTGCGAGCGGCTTCCGTCGGGGCTTCCCGCCGCGTGGACGAAGGCGAGCTCGTCGTCGGCGAACAGCGGCATCAGGGAGGCGAGCGCCGGGTGCAGGCCGTAGAAGCCGTCGAGCGGCAGCTCGTCGCCGGGGGGCACCTGGATGTCCGGACGCAGCGCGTAGTAGTCGGGGTCGCCGGCGGGCACGACCACGCTGAGGCCGTCCGCGGCCCCTCGCTGATAGAGCACGACGAGCACCGGCTCGACGCCCGCCGCGCGCGCCGAGCGCGGCAGCCAGGGCAGCGCGAAGGCCGTCGCGAGGGCGCCCGTGCCCTGGAGGAAGCGTCTGCGGTCGAGCGGCATGGTGAAGCTCCGTGTTCCTGGATTCCGTTCGCGCTAGTGACGCATGAAGTCGGGCGAGGCGAGCAGCACCATCGCCGCTTCGCGTACGCGCAACGGATCGGGCAGACCGCCGAGGCCTTCGACGTGGTCGATCGCCGCCGAGCGCGTGGCCGTGTCCACGCCGTCGGGGAAGAGCGACTCCGCCAGCGCGTCGACGATCTCGCTCGCGCTGCCACCCGTCACGCCCCAGTCGATCCCCAACACCCCGTCCGAGGCCGTGACCAGGGTGAGCAGGTTGAAGCGCGAGACCAGCGTTCCACCGCCGGCCCAGTAGCTCGACGCGTCGGGATGCCCCGTCGGTGGACGCGCCTGATAGAGCGGCTCGCCCAGCAGGCCGGCGTAGAAGACCAGCCCATCCACGACCGCGCTGTCGTCGAGCGAGAGGCCGGTGGCGCGGGCCAGGCTCGCCAGGAAGACGAGCGGGCGCTTCACCTTGGTGCCGAGATGGTCGCGGTTGCGGAAGGCGTCGGAGAAGACGATCGCGCGGGTTGCCTCGCGCAGGTCGCCGTCGCTGGCGAGGTAGGCGTCGCGGCAGGCCTCCACGACTTCGCTCGGCGGATCCTCCGAAACGAAGCGCACGACGAGCTTGCCGCACAGGAAGCTCGCGGTGCTCGGATGGGCGGCGAGGTAGGCGATCAGGTCGAGGCCGTCCTGCATGCCGCCGCCGGCGGGCAGGTACAGCTCGTTCATCACCGACTTCGCGTCGTCGTCGTGGGCATCGCTCCAGAAGAAGAAGCCGTCCGGGTCGCCCAGAAGCGGCGGGCCGATGGTCCAGCCCGTGAGGGCCCGCGCCACTTCGATCACGTCGTCCTGGTCGTAGCCTCCGGCGACGCCGAGGGTGTGCAGCTCGAGCAGCTCGCGGGCGTAGTTCTCGTTGATCCCGCGCACCTCGCCCTGGAAGACGAAGCCCTCGGCCGAGCTCAGGTAGTTGTCGAGGTAGTAGAGCATCGCCGGACTGCGGGCGACCGCGCGCAGCATGTCTTCGAAGCGGCCTAGCACGTGCGGCCGGATGGCGTCGCGTTCGTAGGGGCCGACGGCGAAGTTCGTGAATCCGTCGGCGCCGAAGACATTGAAGTGGTCGAACCAGAAGTCGACGAGCACCTGCTCGAGCTGGCGCCGCGAGAACGTCGCGCGCAGCAGCTTCGCCCGGAGCAGCTCGAGCAGGGGCTGGAAGGGCTCGGCCTGATACTGGTCGACGAGGTCGTAGTAGCCGAGGGTCAGGCTCGGATAGGCGGCGAGGCGGGCCTCGAGCGCGGAGTCGTCGAGCGAGGCCGGATCGAGCTGTTCTTCCAGGTAGGCGTCGACGCCGAGCTGCTCGACGCGATCGCGCGTCCACGGGTCGGGGCCGTAGGCGGTTCGGGAGAGCGCCTGGGCCGGGGCGGGGTCCGGCGCCGGATCGTCTGCGGGCGGGGCGCCGGCCCCCGAACCCCCGCCATCGGAGCAGGCGACGGCCAGCACGGCGGCGAGCAGCGGGAGCAGGAAATCTCGGTGGCGACCCACGCGCGGAACCTCGCGAATGCGATGAGGAAGGCAGGCGGAGACCGTCCCCCACAAGTGGGTGCCTCCCGACGCTGCCGAAGTGTCGAACACGGCACCGAAGCGATGGTTGCGCGCACCAGCGCGCTTCCGCGGGAGACGCAGCGTGACGCGAAGCCGTCCGGCCGCGCCCCGCGGCGCGCGGTACACGAGCGGCGCGTCAGGAGACGACTCGGCCTTTGAGCCGTCGCAGCGCCCGGACGCAGCGACGCAGGGTCCGGGTGGCGAGGCCCGCCTCCCAGAGGTGGCGCCGCTTGCGCTCGTAGGCGATCCGGTGCCCGGTCTGGAGCGCTGCTTGGGCAGGAGTGGCGTCCCGCTGCTGGGCGAAGACCTCCCGCAGGTCCGCGGCCAGCGGGCCGAGCCCGAGCGCTTCGGCCAACGCGACGCACTGCTGGCCGTGCTCGGCGACCTTCGCGGAGTCGTGCTGTGGTCCCCCGTACTGCATGCCTCCGTCGAGGAAGTCCTCGAGATCGTTGGCCAGCCGGAGCGCCACCACCTGGCGGCGGCGCTCGTCGTAGCCCGCGAGGCCGGCGAGGTGTGCCGCGCGATCGCCCGCATTCCGCCATGGGAGGGCTACGTACGCGGCGAGGATCGCCTCCACCTCGTCTCCCGCGACGCGTCGCAGCCGCCGGCGAATGCGCGGGCCCGGGGCGCGGCGCCGACTGTCGGAGAACCGGTGCAGCATGCAGGCCGAATGCAGGAGGGCCGCCAACACCACGTCCGGGCGATGTCCGTCGGCGAGAGCGATGCTCGCCGTCCGCACGAGGTGATTGAGGAAGGGTACGCCTTGCGCCCGATAGAGACCGTCGCCCATCGCTTCCGCCAGCTCGTGCGCGCGCTGCAGACGCAGCAGCTCACTTCGCTCGAGCCCGCATGCGAGCGCCTGGCTCATGAGCTGCGGGTAGGTCAGGGCGAAGTTGCGCATGGGCGTGGGACTCGGGGCACCTAGCCTACCATCTCGCTTCGCAGCGGTGAGCTCCGCTCGCGCTCTCGCGCTCGTCTATCTGGGAACGTCGCGCGGGAACAGGTAGCCGGCTCCGCCGAGGGACGCCCCCGTAGCGATCTGACACTTCGAGCCTTCTCGGACGTAGAGTCGCCCCTTGGAGTTCCTATCCGCAGGCCGCCTCGACGGGCAATGACGAAGGCGCAGGGATCCTCACAACTCGAACCGACCTGGAGCACTGAGGGCCGCCTCGAAGTGCGAGGTTTCGCACGCGAAGCTCGCCGCTGAGGCGATGACCGGCCTTCACGACCGCGGCCGGAGCCCCCGCGCCCTCGACTCGAAGGCATGAAGCTATGCTAAGCGGCCGGCTCGCGATCCAAACTCTGGGCCAGCGGGGACGCAATGCAGATTCGAGTCGGTTACGAGCTCATCTACGAGTGTGCACACCCCACGCCGATGATCCTTGCATTGAACGTCCACTTCAGCCGGGTCTCGGATCTCGTCGCTCCGGATCTCATCCGCACGACCCCACCGGTCCCGATCACCGCCTACCGCGACGGCTATGGAAACTGGCGCAGCCGCATCGTCTCGCCCGCGGGTGAGATCCGAATCTCCACCAACGCGGTCATCAACGACAGCGGTTTGCCCGACGAGATCGCGGCGGGCGCGATTCAGCATGCCGTGGAGGATCTACCCGAGGAAACGCTCGTGTTCCTCCTCGGGAGCCGGTACTGCGAGACCGATTCGCTCAGCGAGGCGGCATGGGACCTGTTCGGCCACACGGCTCTCGGGTGGCCGCGGGTCCAGGCGGTCTGCGATTTCGTGCATCGGCACATCACCTTCGGCTATCAACATTCTCGCGCGACCCGCACCGCGAAGGAGGCCTTCGAAGAGCGCGTCGGTGTCTGTCGCGACTACACGCATCTCGCGATCGCGTTATGCCGCAGCCTGAACATTCCGGCACGGTACTGCACCGGCTATTTGGGAGACATCGGAGTGCCCCCGTCGTCGGATGCCATGGATTTCTCTGCCTGGTTCGAGGCCTACCTCGGGGGCCGTTGGGTTACGTTCGATCCACGCAACAACGAGCCGCGGATCGGACGCATATTGATCGCGTATGGACGCGATGCAGCGGACGTACCTATCAGCCACACCTTCGGTCCGAACGAGCTGAAGGGTTTCAGGGTATGGACTGATGAAGTCACGCCTTGACCCGCGAACGCCGCTGCTCGAGGGACGCGATGGGCCACCGTTCGAGGCCGTCAACGTCGACGGTGGGAGCAACGTCGTGATCGTGTGCGACCACGCGTCGCATCGCGTTCCCCGACGTCTGGGCACGCTCGGTCTCGGCGAACCCCGCTTGCGGGGGCACATCGGCTGGGATCCCGGCGCCGCCGCTGTCGCCAGGCACCTCTCGACCGAGCTCGATGCACCGCTCGTGTCGAGCGGCTTTTCCCGTCTGGTCATCGACTGCAACCGGCCCCTTCGCAGTGAGCAATCGATCGCCGAGGAAAGTGACGGCGTGTGCATCGCCGGGAACCGCGGCCTCTCTCCAGAGGAAAGACGCGTTCGGGCGGACGCCCTGTTCCACCCCTACCACGACGCGATCGCCCGAGTGCTCGATCGGCGGACCGGCCGACCGACAGTGCTGCTCAGCATCCACAGCTTCACACCGGTCCTGTCCGGACACGCGCGACCATGGAACGTCGGCGTTTCCTCGCGGCGGGAACGGCGGCTGGCTTCGCTCCTCGTTGCAGAGTTGCGTGCCGACCGGGACGGGTTGACGGTCGGGGACAACGAGCCCTACGCGATCGATGATGACCTCGACTACACGATCCCCGCGCACGCTGAGGCTCGCGGCTTGCCGAGTGCGCTGATCGAAATTCGCCAGGACGGAATCGAGAAGCCGGCGGACGCAAGGGCGTGGGCCGAGAGACTCGCGGAAGCGGTTCGCCGGACAAAGATGTCGTGATCGGCAACCCGTCGAGCATGCCTGTCCGCATGTTCGGGGTCACCTTCGTCCCTCGAGACCAAGCGGGTCGGCTTCCTCGACTTCGATCCAGGCTTCTTTGATCGGAAAGAAGGACGGGTGGACCCCGCACCGGATCGGTTCGGGCCGGACGGCGATTGGCGGCGGTGGTCTGCGCCCCGATCGCCGGTGACGCTGCGTGCCAATTCTCAGTTTCCGACCGACGAATTAAAACCCAAATATTGGGTTATATAACCTGATAATTGGGTTATGACCGAGGTATCGGGAGTCGCCCATCATGCTCGAAGGAATCTTCGGAAATGCCAGCGCCGAGAAGGTCCTGCTCTATCTCGAGCAGTACGACGAAGGCTACGCCACGGCGATCGCCCGCGCCTTCGATGGCCTCAGCTTGAACATGGCCCAACGACAACTGGAACGTTTCGAAAGGGCCGGCGCGCTCGTCAGCTCACTCCAGGGTCGGACGCGACTCTACTCATGGAACCCCCGCTACCCCTTTCGAGACGAACTCCGCGCGTTGCTCGCCAAAGCCTTGAAAGAGCTTCCGGTCGCGGAGCGGAAGCGCTACTTCGCACAGCGGCGAAGGCCCCGGCGTATCGGAAAGCCCCTTTGAGCGGTACGCGTGCGATCGACGAAGGCACGTCGCTAGAAGAAGTGGCGGCACTCGTGTGCACGACGCTCGAAAGCCACGACATCTCGGTGGTCCTTTCGGGCGGCGCCGTGGTTTCGATCTATTCCAACGACGAGTACGTCTCCTATGACCTGGACTTCGTCCCGATCGGGCTTGCCCGAAAGGTGGACGGCGCCATGGAGTCGTTGGGGTTCGAGAAAGACGGGCGCCACTGGCGTCATCGCCACAGCCGCTTCTGGGTGGAGTTTCCGGCCGGCCCGGTGGCGTTCGGCGAAGGGACAATCCACGAGTTTGCCGAGAGAGAAACCCCGATGGGACGACTCCGCCTCCTTCGTCCCACGGATTGCGTCATGGATCGGCTCACATGGTTCATCCACGCGGCGGATCGCCAATGCCTCGACCAAGCGGTGCAGGTGGCATCTCTGCATCCGATCGACCTGCCGCGGATCGAACGCTGGGCGAAGAGGGAGCGACCCCACGGCCCTGAGCGATTCGAGGAATTCGCCCGACAGTTGCGGGAATCTCAGAACCGTTCAAGGGCGTGAGCAAAGCAATCGTTCGGCTCGAAAAGTTGCGCGAAACGCCACGAGTGCCGAGGAGGGAGGATAGGCAGTACAAGCTGGATTCCCGCCGAAGGTCCGGGTACTGCAGTTATGTCAACTGACCCCGCGGTGGGCAAGCTACTCCTCCTGAACGAGCCTCCCGTCCTCGAGCCGGATCTTGCGATCGAGCGACATCTCTTCTCCCGAGATGAAGCTCGAGCAATCCAGTCCTGTCGACAGCAGCGCATCGTACAGCGCAGCCAGGTAGTCGGCGCGCGCTCGAACCCAAGCAGTGCTTCCAACCTCGCGATTGAACGGGTCGCTCATTCCCGCGTCTCGAAGCGGGAGCGCTGCACGACCGCGATCGTGAGCAGGGGAGCCAGGACCAGGATCAGCGCGACCGTGATCAACAGCCAGCCGAGCTCGCCGTAGTCGGCGGCGATCTCGACGGCGCCCGTGCTCCGGTCGCGGACCTCGCGGGTCACCACGAAGATCTGGTTGAGGTACTTGGTGCCCAGGCTGGCGGTCGAGAGGGCCAGGTTCGTGAAGGACGCCATCACCGCGAAGAAGGTCGCTTTCAGGTGAGGCGGAGCGTTCTTCGCGATCCAGGCGAGCATCGGAATCATCGAGATCTGCGCCAGAGGGGATTCGATCGCCGTGTCGAGGATCGCGATGAAGCGTGCATCCACCACGCCCGCGGTCCAGCGGGCGGTCCATTCGTGGAGACCGTAGTAGAGCCCGATGTTGGGCAGCGACAGGACGCCCGCGGCGACCGTCAGCAGCGCGACCACGTAGGCGATCGACCGGGTGGCCATCAGAGGCCGCAGGAGGACCATGCCGACGAGCGCCAACCCCGAGGTGATCAGGGTGAGGACGGAGATGAATCGTTGATCGAAGCCCAGCACGTCGATCTCGAACCAGGTCGCGCCCGGGCCGGGAAGCGGAACCGCGCGGAACACGAAGATGATCACCGCGGTTCCGAGCAGCGCCTTGCGCGCGTCGGGTGGCAGCTCCCGCATCAGGCGCTGCATCAGGAAGATCACGATCGCGAGAGAGCCGGTCAGGACGATCTCCTGTGCGTAGGGGACCTGGGCGAGACCGACTCCGAGGGTGAAGGCGACGAAGACGAAGCTGCCGCCGAAGATCCACCAGTTCGGTCGCGTCTCCCCGGCGGCCTGGAACAGCAGGCGCCGGACCTCGCGCTCCGCGACGCCCTTGCGTCGCATCCGCCGCGCCCGGAGCCGAAGGCTCAGCGTCCCCAGGGCGACACCGGCGACGGAGACCAGCGGAACGGCGAGGGCGTAGAGATAGATCCGGGCGTAGACCGCGGCCTTCCCGGCCTCCGAGAGGGTTTCGATCCCCGTGAACATGAAGATGTTGAGGGCGGAAACCAGGACCAGGCCGCCGATGATCGAGAAGCGGCCGAGTGTCTGCATCGTGGTGTGCCGGGCCTTGATCTCGGCCTCGGAGTACGGCCTGCCCTGGTCGTCGGTCGTGGGAACCGCCTCGACGGTCATCGCATCGGCGACGACGTCCTGCACGACATAGCCGCTGGGCGCCAGCAACACGCTGACCACGTACCAGGTCTCGATCGACAGGAACTGGAGCATCCAGTCCGTATGGGCGATCAGGGCGTACATGATCGTGATCGAAAGGGCGATCAGGGCGGCGCCCAGATACACGAGCCACGCTTTCCAGCGCCACACGAGATCGACCAGGTGACCGAGCGGCATCTTCAGGGCCCACGGAATCCCCGCCCAGAAAGAAAGTCCGGCGAGAAAGGCGGCGGAGAGCCCGAGGTATTCCTTGATGAAGAAAGTGCCGACGATGCTGGTCAGGCCCGAGATCCCCGCCGCGAGGTAGACCAGCAGCGGCGGCAGATAGGACCAGCGCAGCTGCCTCGCCAGATCGAGGATCGTGGCATCGATCCAGTCCCAGAGGCGCCTCATCACGCGGGCTTCGCTCCCAGCGGGCTAACGAAGCCCGCCTCCCGCGTCGAGTTGCGGACATGCCCCGAGGCCGAAGATGCCGCTGGCGAACGACGGTGCCGCACTGGCCCAGCCGTGATCGAAGACGCCCTGCACGAGGGCTACGGCCCCGCCGCCGGCAGTGGCAGCAACGACGTCACGCCGAACGCCTCCGCAGCGATCCATACGCCGAAGCCGAAGTAGAGGACCAGCATCCAGGTGGCTTCGCTGCGCGAGAGCTGCATCTCCCGGCGCATGAAGGCGAGCATCACCATCGTGGCGAGGACCAGGAAGCCCATCATCGGCACCGCCTGGGAGAAGTTCACCGACACCTGGCCGACGAAGAGCACGCCGACGGGCACCGCGACGAGCAGATCGAAGACGTTGCTCCCGAGCACATTCGACGTGCTCGACTCGGAGCGTCCCGCCTTCGCCGCGCGCACGCTGATGAACGTGTCCGGGATGCTCGTCGCCGCCGCCACCACGGTGAGCCCCCACAAGAAGGTGGGCGTGCCGAGCA
>JAHEJV010000168.1 GCA_024638705.1 Deltaproteobacteria bacterium
TCACCGGCCATACCGACAGCACCGGCTCCGAGGAATACAACCAGAAGCTCTCCGAGGAGCGCGCCGCGAGCGTCGGCTCCTACCTGATCGGACAGCAGGTGCAGCGCGAGCGCGTCGTCACCCACGGCTTCGGCGAGACCAGCCCGATCTCGGACAACGACACGGCCGAGGGACGCCAGCAGAACCGCCGGGTGGTTCTGCGCCTGATCCCGCTGACGGCCTAGCGCCCCATCCTGTGCGGCGCGTGGGCCGGAAGGCTCAGGCGACCGCGGCGGCGAAGAGCACGACGACCGGCGCGATCGCGAACGCCGCGACGGTGCACGTCGCGTAGGCGCGCATCGCGCGGCGCATCCAGGGTCGCGGCGCGACGCGGGCGTCGCACAGCGTCGCAACGAGGCCGCGGGTCGGGTCGAAGAAGGTCGCGTGGATCGCGAGACACAGCGCCCACAGCACGACGGGAACACTCGCGGCGAACGCGAGGACGCGCCACGGCGCCAGGGTGCTCGTCCCCTGCGTGACGGCCACGAGCGGGAACACGCCGATCAGGAACGCCGAAAGGCCAAACGTGCACAGGAGCGCGCGATGGGGGTAGAGGCGGCACGCCAGCCTCTCGGCCCGCGCTGTGAAACCGCGGGCTTCCGGCGCTTCGTAGAAGCCGGCCCCGACGCCCATACCGTTTGAATCGACCCCGGCGAAGGGCGACTTGAGCGGATGCGCGGCGTCCGACGCCCCCGAGGGCAGCCAGAGCGGCTACTCGGTGTCGGCGTCGCGCTCCTTCGCCGCGGCGCGCGCCGCCTCGAGCAGCGCCGCGTTCTCCGGTCGCACCTTGTAATCCGGGTTCGAGTAGACCCAGCGGATCGTCCCGCCCTTCTCCACGAGGAAGACGCTCGGCACGGGAAGGCCGTGATGGTCCTGCCCCGAGGCGTCCTCGAGATCGATCCCGAAGCCGCGCATCGCCAGCCGGGTCGCGGTGCCCACCTCGAAGGCGATGCCGAAGGCGCGCGCGGCGTCGAGCTTCGCGTCGGAATAGAGCGCGTAGCCAAGGTCCTTCACCTCGAGGCTCTTGACCATCTTCTCGGGCCGGTCGGCGGAGAGCGCCACGACCTGGAAGCCGAGTTCGGAGAGCTCGTCCTCGACTTTGCGCAGCTCCCCGAGCTGCGTGTTGCAGTAGGGTCACCAACCGCCGCGATAGAAGACCAGCAGCATCCCCTTCTCGCTCGCGAGATCGGCGAGGTCGACCGGGTCGCCGTCCACCTCGTGCACCACGGCGGAGGGAACCTGCGCCCCGGCCTGCAGCGGTTGGACGGATTCCGCGTCGGGGTAGAGGCCGGTCTCCGCGTGGACGCCGATCGCCCACAGGGCTGCGATCCCCATCACGAGCCACGGCAAAGAGGAGCGCTTCGGGCGTGCATTCATCGCGCGAAGCATACCGGAAAGCACCGTGCGGTCAGGCCGGAACGCGGAACTCGAAGCCTCCAGCGGACCTGGAGGGAAACCCGTCTCAGCCCGTACTCGTCTGGAGCTCGAACCCTTTTTCCGAACCCAGCCCGTGCGCCTCGATTGCAGCGACGAACGCCTCAAGCACGGCGAGGCGCGCGTAGCGTTTGTCGTTCGCGGGAATCACGACCCAGGGTGCGGCTCGTGTCGACGTCCGCTCGAGCATCTCTGCGATCGCGGGCTCGTACGCGTCCCAGAGGCGCCGATTGCGTCGGTCGTCCTCGGTCAGCTTCCAGCGCTTGTGGGGAACGCGCATGCGCTCCTCGAAGCGGCTCCTCTGCTCTTCGCGGTCGATCTCCAACCAGATTTTCACGACCACGGCGCCGTGATCCACGAGCTGCTGCTCGAAGTCGTTGATCTCCTCGTAGGCCCGACGCCACTCGTGCTCCTGAGCCAGATCTTCGACGCGCTCTGCGAGCACCCGGCCGTACCAGCTCCGGTCGAACAGCGTGACGTACCCGGCACGGGGGAGCCGTCGCCAGAAGCGCCACAGATAGTGGTGCAGCAGCTCTTCCTCCGTGGGCGGACCGATTCGGACGACGTCCACGCGGCGCACGTCGAGGGCATAGACCACACGCCGGATCGCACCGCCCTTCCCCGCCGCATCCCGACCCTCGAAGACGCCGATCAGGGGCGTGCCCGCATCACGGGCCCGCCGGTGCAATTCGTTGAGCCGCGACTGGAGACTCGCGAGGCTGTCGCGGTAGCTCGACTTCCGCACCTTCCCCGCGAAGGCGTCCCTTTCCACGCGATCGTCCAGAGAATCTCGCTCGCTTTCGCTTTCCAGAGGTCGTGCGACACCGCCCTGCGAGACGATTTGCCGACGCAGCGCGGCCAGAAGCAGGTCTCCGGCCTCGATCGCACGGCGACGATCGTCGCTTGCCTCCACCGCCTGCCACGGACACTTTTCCGTGTCTGTCGCGTCGAGAATCTCCTGCGCCGCATGGGCGAAACGGTCGGAGCGCGCCCAGTTCTCCCAGTCGCGCCGCGTGACCCGCCAGCGATTCAGCGGGTCGGCCTCGAGTTCCCGGAATCGCCGGGCTTGGCTCTCGGTATCGAGGTGCAGCCACAGCTTGAAGATGAGCATGCCGTCGTCGACCAGCATCCGCTCGAAGCGGCGGATCCGGGCGAGCGCGCCTTCGAAGACCGCGTCGCTCTGACCCTCCACCCGCTCGATCAACACCTGGGAGTACCAGGCGGACAGGAACACCGCGATGCGTCCGCGCGCGGGCAGCCGCCGCCAGTAGCGCCAGAAATCCGGTCGCTCGCTCTCCTCCGTCGACGGGGCATCGAACGCGTGGGCACGGATCCAACGGGGATCCATCCAATCGCTGAAGAGCTGGACGGTTTCGGCCTTGCCGCCACCGTCGACGCCCTCCACCAGGAGCAGCGCATTCGACGGCGTGTCCCGAAGATCGAGCTGCGCGTGCAGCAGCTCGCGCCGCAGCTCCCGCGCACGCTTCCGGTAGACGTCTTTCGACATCGGCTCGGACGGTGTGAGGTCGGCAAGTCGCGGCACGTGACGAACCTAGACGAGTACGAGGAGATTTTGGTGAAGTTCTCGCGGGAAGTGTCGGCTGGCGGACACCTGGAAACGGGATCGTCGGGCCATGCTGTATTGGATCCGCGTCCGCAACGACCGCGGTGAGGTCTCGATGTCGCTCCCGAAATCGAGCGAGGATGCCCTCGTCTCCCTCAGGCCGATCGGAACCGAGCGCAAGGACGCAGCCGACCCGACGGAAGCGGCTGCCGACCCGTCGCAACCGAGCCAGTCGACCCTTCGGCCTCCCGCCCCGATGCCGGAACGGGACGAACTCCTCGAGTCGCCCTCCCTCTTCCTGAATCGCGAGCTCACGTGGCTCGCGTTCAACTCCCGCGTGCTCGCGCGCGGTGAAGAGGAGAGCGCTCCGCTGCTCGAGCGCGTCAAGTTCCTCGGGATCGTCGCTTCGAACCTCGACGAGTTCATCATGAAGCGGATCGGTGGGCTCAAGCGCCAGCTCGGCGCTGGCGTGCAGACGCTCACGGCCGACGGACGAACGCCCGGGCAGCAGATCGAGGAGTGCTACGCGCGCGTCCGCGAGATCGAGGAGCGCCAGCATCTGCTCTTCGATCGGCTTCGCGACGAGCTCGAGGAGGCCGGAATCCGGATCGCCGCCTATGGCGACCTCGATGCCCGAGACCAGGCCCGGCTGCGCGACACCTACTGCGAGAACATCTTCCCGCTCGTGACGCCCCAGACGTCGGACCCGGCCCACCCCTTCCCGTTCGTGTCGAATCTCTCGCTCAACCTGCTCGTTCGCTATTCCCAGGGATCGGACGCCGCGCACTCGATCGCGCGCGTGAAGGTTCCGATCGGACCGGGCGTGCCGCGCTTCCTGCAAGTCGGAAGCGAACGCGTCTTCGTGCCGCTCGAGAGCGTGATGATGGGCAACCTCGACCTGCTCTTCCCGGGCGCGCGGATCGACGGCTGCACGCTCTTCCGCGCCACCCGCAACGCGAACGCGGAGCGCGCCGAAGAGGAAGCGGAAGATCTGCTCGCGCTGATCGAGACCGAGATGCGCGATCGCCACTTCGCGCCGATCGTACGGCTCGAGGTCGGGCACGGGATGCCGACGCAACAGCGCCACATGCTCGCCGCGGAGCTCGAGCTGGACGAAGCGGCCGACCTGTTCGAGGTGCGCGGCCTCTTCCAGATGCGCGATCTCATGGAGATCGCGGGGATCCGCGATCCCGATCTCCACGACCCGCCCTTCGCCCCCGTCGATCACCCGATCTTCGCGCACAAGAACCGGGCGACCTTCCGCGCCATCCGCGATGCCGGCTCGGTCCTGGTGCATCAGCCCTACCAATCGTATTCGACGTCGGTGGAGCGATTCCTGCGCGACGCGAGCCGGGACCCGAAGGTCCGTGCGATCAAGATGACGCTCTACCGGACCGATCCCGGCTCGAAGGTGATCGACTACCTGATCGACGCGGCGGGCAACGGCAAGCAAGTGGCGGTGGTCGTCGAGCTGAAAGCGCGCTTCGAGGAAGCGGCGAACATCCGTTGGGCGAACCATCTCGAGGAGGCCGGGATCCACGTCACTTACGGCGTCGTCGGTTTGAAGACCCACTGCAAGGTGATCCTCGTCGTCCGTCAGGAAAGCTCCGGCCTGAGGCGCTATGCGCACATCGGAACCGGCAACTACAACGCGGTGACGGCGCGCCTCTACACCGACTTCGGACTCTTCACGGTCGACCCGGCGATCGGCCAGGACCTCACGGAGCTGTTCAACTATCTGACCACCGGATACAAGCCGAAGCGCAACTACGCCAAGATCCTGCCCGCCCCCAAGCACTGCAAGACAGGGCTCCTCGACCGCATCGACCGCGAGATCGCGCACCAGGAAGCCGGACGCGACGGGCGGATCCAGATCAAGACCAACGCGCTCGAAGACGTCGACATCACGCGGGCCCTCTACCGCGCAGCGCGAGCGGGCGTTCGCGTGGACCTCTCGGTGCGAGACAGCTGCCGGATCCGTCCGGGCCTCGCGGGACTGTCGGAGAACGTCCGCGTCGTCTCGACCGTCGGACGCTTCCTCGAGCACACCCGCCTCTACCACTTCCGGAACGCGGGAGACGAGGAGTACTGGATCGGGTCGGCGGATTGCATGAATCGCAACCTGGAGAGCCGGGTCGAGGTGCTCGTGCCGGTGGAGGAACCCTCGTTGCGACGCGAACTGCGCACCGTGATGGACACCGTGCTGGCGGACACGCGCGACGCCTGGGAGCTGCGCCCAGACGGAAGCTACGAGCGCCTCCAACCTGCCGAAGACGAAGCTCCCATCAGCGCGCAGCAGAAGCTGGTCGAGCGCGCCGTCGAGCAGCACCATCAGGCGACCCGGTTGAAGCGACGCGGGCTGCGCAGCACGCCCCGCCGCAAGAAGAGCTGAGGGCGCGTCGGGCGACGCGCCGATCCTCGTCGAAGTCGACTTCTCGCAGGGTACGCGCGATGCGCTGGCCTGGGCCGTCGAAGTCGCCGATCGAGACCCGCGATCCGGGGCTATGATCCGGCCTCGTGAACGGACTCGAGACGATCGGATGGCTCGCGGGCCTCGGCGACGGCGAAATGTCGACGCTGCAGTCGCTCTCCACCCGTCACACGTTCGCCGCGGGCGAGACCGTCTTCGCGCCGACCCCCGATCCGCAATCGGTCTATCTGCTCCAGCGCGGGCGGATCCGCATCCTCCGACTCTCCCCGCGCGGCGACGAGGTGACGCTCGGCTACATCATGGAGGGCGAGGTCTTCGGCGAGTTGCCCGGCTTCGGTGACCACCCCCGCGAGAGCTTCGCCATCGCCGGCGAGCCCAGCCTGATCTGGAAGATCCCGCTCGAGCTGTTCCGTCGCCTCGTCACCACGCGACCGGAGATCGCGATCGAGATCACGCAGCAGATGGGCGAGCGCATGAAGCGGGTGGAATCCCGCGTGGAGAATCTCGTCTTCGGCGACGTGCGATCGCGGCTCGCGACCGTCCTGCTCGAGCTCGTGGAAGACTTCGCTCCGCGAGAAGGGGACGGGGTCCGCGAGCTCGGACTCTCCCAGCGCGAGCTGGCGACGTTGATCGGATCGACACGACAGAGTGTCAACGCGGCGATGAGCGAGCTGCGCGACGAAGGAATGCTCCGGCTGAGGAGCGGACGCGCGCAGATCCTCGACGCCGCTCGGCTGCGCGAAGTCGCGCGAAGTGGCGGCGGGAGCTGAGTCGGCGGGCGGCGTGCGCCGCTCGGTCGCGGGCGAGCCCGCGGCTCAGAAGAAGAGCAGCCCGATCACGAAGACCACGAGGAAGATCGCGACGGACGCGAGCAGCAGCGGCAGCAGCTCGTCCAGGCCTCCCGACCTCGCCGGCGTTTCGGTCGCTGCGACCGGGGCCGGGTCCGCGGCCGGCGCGGGCTCCACCGCTTCGGCGCCGGGCACTTCGGGGGCGGCGACGACCTCGGGCTCGACTTCGGTCTTCACCGGCGGCAGGGTCACGCGAACCGGCGCCTCGGACGGCGGCGGCCCGGTGTTCCCGCGCCAGAGCCCGGCTTCACCGTACTCCTGCTTGCGGTTCCGGCCGCGCGCCACGATGTCGGCCGTGAGGGAAGCGGCCGCGCGCGGCTTCGCCTCGACGGCGTCACCCGACTCGCGTCCGGCATCGAGGGTGTGGGGCGGGGTGGGTCGGTCTTCCATGGGCTCTCCTGCGCGCGGCGCCGTGTCCTTCCCGCCGATCACGCGGACATCGGCGTGTGTCGCCCGAGGCGGATCGGGGTGACCGTCGCGGCGCGTCGGCCGATTCGCCGCTCGATGTCCAGCCACAGGCTCTCGATCTCGGCGGCCGAGCGCTTCGCGCGCGGAAGCTCCATGACGGTGCGCCCGTCGATCATGCTCGACATGAAGTCGCTGCGGAAGCTCACGATCGTCGACGCCACCGGTCCGTGATACGAGAGCGCCTCGGCGGCCTCGTGGGTGATACGCGCGCGCTGCGATGCGGCGCTCACCACGAACAGGTGCGGCTTGCCCTGGCGCTCGACGAGATCCGCCGTCGAACCGGCTGCGGAGAGGTCGTGCGGACTCGGACGAACCGGGATCAGGACCAGGTCCGAGAGCCGCACGACTTCCATGATCGCGTAGCTCACGGCCGGGGGCGTATCGACGATCACGAGCTCGACGCCGGCATCGCGCAGATGAGCGAGATCGCGCTCCAACGTGGCGATCTCGGTCTGCACGAAGCGCGGCGTCTCGGCCAGCCGTGCGGCCGACCAGTCCGCGAGGCTGCCCTGCGGATCGGTGTCCACCAGCGCCACCGCACCGAAGCCCGCGCGCTCGGCCTGCACGGCGAGATGCCCGCAGAGTGTCGTCTTGCCCGTCCCACCCTTCTGCGATGCGACTGTCAGGAGCTTCAAGGCTTTCCGTCCCGTGGATCCGAAAAAGGGAACGAACGCATAACGGGGTTTGACCCCGCGCCGCTCCAAGAGACCACGTACGGCGGGGCCAACGCAAGCCAAAACCGGCGTCGGCGCCGGCCGGATCGCGCAAGCCGTCCGCAGCTCCGCGCGGGAAGCCTCGTTAGCGCTGGAGATCCCGAATGTGCGGCGATCTGGCCCCGTCCGCCTCGGATCAGCCCGGATCGGCCGCCTCCGGAGCGCCCTGCCCCGGAACGCCATGACGCCCGCCGGTCAGGGCGAACTCCTCCTCGGGCGAGAGCACCAGCCGATGCCTCCCGATCGCCGCGAAGTAGACGAGTCCGGCCAGGAACCAGACGGCGACCCCGATCACGCCGGGCCGGAAATCCGGATTCGCGAACAGCAGCGCGAGCGTGCCCCCCGAGATCACGAGCGCCACCCACGCACCGGGCTCGCCCCAGGGCGAGCGGTACGGACGCGCGATGTCCGGAAAGCGCCGCCGCAGGATGAGGAAGGAAACCATCTGCATCGCGTACGCGATGACGGCGCCGAACACGGCCATGTTGAGGATGACGCCGCCGAACGCACCCGAGCCGGTCGGGTCGACGAAGTAGAGCATCAGGAGCACCGCATAACCGATCGCGGACCCGACGAGCAACGCCACCCACGGCGTCTTCCGCCCGCCATGCGTGAGCGACATCCAGTGCGGGAAGTAGCCCGCGCGCGAGAGCGAGTAGATGTTGCGCCCGAATGCGTAGAGGATCGCGTGGAAGCTCGCGATCAGCCCCGCCACGGCGACGACCCCGAGCACCTTCGCGTTCGTCACGCCGATCGTGATCTTCAGGCCCTCGAGCAGCGGTTCCTCCGTCTCGCTGCCGAAGTACGCAGCGCCCCCGCCGATGCCCATGTTGAGGAAGGTGACGAGCACGGCCGTGACGATCAGCGTCGCGAGGCCGCCGAGGAGCCCGCGCGGCATGTCGCGCTTCGGGTCGTGCGACTCCTCCGCCGCCAGCGGCAGCTGCTCGATCGCGAGATAGAGCCAGATCGCGAAGGGCAGCGCCGCGCCGACGCCGAGCCAGCCCTTCGGCAGGAAGACGCTCTGCCCGGGGTCGGGTGAGATGTTCCAGAGCAGGCCCCAGGAAAAGTGGGGCAGCGCCGAGGCGAAGAAGATCACCAGGATCGCGAGCGCGAGTGCGGTCATGAACACCACGAAGCGGAACGACGCCTCGACGCCGAGCACGTTGAGCCCGGCGAACACGACGTAGAGCCCGAGCCACCAGAGCGGCTGGGCCCCGTCAGGCGTGCCGAAGATGTTTTGCAGGTACGCCGCCGCGAAATAACACACCACCGCGGTGGTGATCACGTACTCCATGTTCTCGGCGAGCCCGGTGATGAATCCACCCCACGGCCCGAGGGCGGTGCGCCCGAACGAGTAGGCCCCGCCCGTGTGCGGCAGCGCGGGCGACATCTCCGCGATCGAGAAGCACAAGCCCAGGTACATCACCGTGATGATCGCGACCGCGACGAGGAACCCGCCAAAGCCCGCCTGGCCGACGCCGAGGTTCCACCCCGAAAAGTCGCCGGAGATCACGGCGCCGACGCCGAGCGCCCACAACGACCACGCGCCGGCATGCCGACGGAGCCCGCGCTTCTCGAAGTAACCGGCCTCGGCCTCGCGGTAGGTGACGCCCTGAGGCCTGGGTTTGGCCATGTCCTCCCCGATCTCTCTCGCCCCGTCCTCCTACGGGATACACGAGTTGCTACCGGGTCGGCCATGCGGACATCGAGCCGCCGTACGATCCGCGAGGACGAGAGGACTGCGCGGCAGGAAACGGGTCGTGCGAGAAGATGATCTCGCCGGCGCGGTCCGATGCGGGGCCGTCCTCGGAGACGAACCGTACGGCGATCCGCCGAGCGGCACAGCCGCCGCTCGGCCTACTGAGCGCGTTTGTCGATCTTCCTTCTCATCGAGTTCACCTCCCGCCTGCCGAACGGTCGAAGCTGGTCGCCGCGCGCGTCCATCGACGGCTCCATGACGTCTCCGTCACAGCTGGCCTTCTCGCAGTGACCGAGACCGATGCTGTGGCCCAGCTCGTGGTTGATGAGATTGGCCAGGGCTTCGTCGGTATAGACGGCGTCGACGTTGACGAAGCCGACGTTGCCACCGAGCAGGGCCGCGCCGCCCGCGCCATCCGCCTCGATGCTGTGCTCGTCGATCTTGTTCCCGTGTTTCTTTGCGAGGTGCCCGATCGTCAAGGCGACCGTGGACGAGCTGACCAGGCGACCCGGCATCACGTAGAGGGTGGTGACGCCCTTCCCCTTGGCAGGCGCCGCCTTGCCACTCGTCTTGACGAACTTCACCTTCGAGCTCACCTTGGCGAAGGTCTTCTTGGCGATCGCCACGGCGTTCTCCGCGCGGGCGTTGTACTCCTGTCTCTCCGCTTTGTTGTGATTGCGGTCGGGGACGATCACCACGCGCACCTCGAAGGACTTGCGGCCGTCCGGATCGTAGTAGCGCAGCGGGTTG